>DFYA01000239.1 GCA_002382525.1 Opitutaceae bacterium UBA4094 | reverse complement strand
CGCGTGTTGATCGCCGGCCGTTACATGGCCGGCAACACGCTCCGCGCGCTCGACGCCCACAGTTGATCGGACGGCGCGCAAACAACGGCGCGAGTGAATAGTGCGGCGACGGCCCCGTCGCCCATCCTAGCNNGAAGGTGGATGCGCGGGTCCCTCCGCGCGTGGTTCGACACGCACACCTGCGACCCACGGGCGCAGGGACGCGCCCATCCACCTTCAGTCAAAACAGGGCATGTCTGGCGTCGCCGCACCTCACGCTCGTCTCCCACAGCCTGTTCTACGTAGACCCACTTACGCGGCACACGCCCGTAAGGACTCACTCCTCCAGCAACGTGGAAACGTGCGCGTGCGCGGTCTCGGCGCCGAACTGGCGTTCGCGTTGCCCGCGCGCCCGCCGCAGGTAGGCCTCGGCCTCATCTGCATTTTGCGCCGCCAGCATTTCGTTCGCCGTCACGGTGAGGTCGGCGCGCGTGAGTTGCTGCACCCGGTCCCGTTGCAAACGCACGAGGTCGGCGCGACCGGCGCTTTTCAGCGGCCCGCTCACGTTGTCCACGAACCGTTGCACCGGTTCTTCCGGACCGAACAATAGGTGAAAATTCGTCTCCACCACGCGCCGCATCTCCGTCGTGCGCGTGAGCGTGAAGCCGTCCGGATAGCCGTCGAACACCGGCATGAACGGGGCGACGCTGTCCACCGGTTTCACGTTCAACGTCACCGGTAACCAGCCGCTCCGGGTGGTGAAATTTTGATTGCCGGGTTGGCTCGTCACGAACCGAAGAAAATCGAGCGCCAGCTCTCGATTCTTCGACACGTTGGGGATACCCAGCGGGCCGTAGCTGCGCACGCCTTGCTCCGAGTGCCGTCCCATCACAAAACGTCCGTATTCGGGGTGCTGCGGCGAGGGCGCGGGCAGGTCGAACACGCCTACGGGAAAGCTCGGACGATTAAACAGCGTGGTCGCATCCCAGCTGCCGGTCGCGACCATCAAGGCGCGGCCTTGCTCAAACAGGAACGTCGCGTCCTCGCGGTCGAGTTGCATGAACCCGGGCTGCATGTGGCGACCGAGCTGGCTGGCGAGTTTGAGCGAACTTTGCAGCGCGGGCGTTTCCAGGTTCCAGCGGTCCTGCAGCAGCGCGACCAACATCTGTTCACCATCGAACTGAAACTGACGCCGCGTCGCGAGGTCCTGGCCCAGGCGCTGCGTCATGCTCGCAAACACCCGCTCGATGAGGATCGGGGCGTTGTAACGCGAACCCGCGATCGGCACCACCAGGCGGTTTTCGCGACGCGAAAATTCACGCGTCTTGTCGGCGAGTTCGATCATCTCCGCAAAGTTGCGCGGGGGCTGGTCCGACCCGGTGATGTCGCGCATCAGCGAGCGGTTATAATACATGCGCACGGTCGCCATGAAGAGAGGCGCGCCGTAGTAATCCTGCAGCGTCTCGTCGAAGCCGCCGGTCATGCCGTCGATAAACGTGTCGCGCCAGGGCACGCCTTCCAGCGGGCTGCCGACGTTGTAGGGATTGGGCTTGATCACTTCGTCGGTGATCGGATCGAAAAACCGCGCGAGACGGGCTTGGTCGATGCCTTTGCCAATCTGGATCAGATCCGGCGCGGTGCCGCCGACGAGCTGCGTCGTCACCCAGTTTGGATACACTTTCTCGGGGATGCGGATCTGGATGATACGCACGCCGGGGTGTAGTTTTTCGTAGTCGCGGGCGGCCTGGTCCAGCGCTCCGGAGACACCGTCTTCCAGTTGCCAGTGGGCAAAGCGCAGGGTCCGCACGTTGGGGTCGTTCTCCTGTTTCGTGTAGGTGAAGACCTTCCACACCGAGAGCGCGAACGCGAAGCCGAGCAGGGCGAAACCGCCGGTCTGTAGCCACGATGAACTCTTCATTGGGAAGCCTCCAGTTCTGCGACGCGTTCTTTAACCAGGAAAATGCGCGAGTCACGGGTCGCCTGCGCCACAAACGCCCGGAAGTGCCCGAGCGCCCTTTCGGTGTTGCCGAGCAACCGCGACAGCTCGGCGGCCTGAATCAACAGGCCAAAACGGGTCACGTCGCGCAGCGGCACCGGGCTGGTTAGAACCGCCTCGATTTCACGCAAGGTCGCCGCCTTGTCGTCCAACTTGCGCTCATAAAAATCCATCAGCACCCAGTGCGCATCGCGCGCCGCGCCTTCATCGGTGAACTCCGCCGTCTGCGTCTTAAAGCGCTCCAGTTCCTCGCGCACCGATTCGGCGTTGGTCGTGCGCAGGAGCGTCACGATGCCCCAATGCACGAGCGCCCGTTGGCCGATCGGATGGGTCGGCGCGGCGTCGTAGGTTGCCCGATACAACTCGGCGGCTTCAGTCCAGCGACTCGGCTGACGGTGCAGGTGCGCGATCCGCGCCAGGAAAAAACCCGCGCGCACGCCGATGTCGCTCGAAGTGTCGGCATCGCGCAGTTCACGGAAAATCGTTTCGGCCCGGGCCAGGTTGGCTTCGGTCTTCGGCTGAGAGCCGAGTAACGCGACACCCAATCCCAAACGGTTGCGGGGATCGCTCTGATCCGCGTCGGTGAAGGCTCCGCGCGCATCGTTGAACTGTAGCGAAGAAATCAAGGCCCAGCCGTCCTCGGCCTTCATCGAAAGGGCGGAGCCAACACACAGGCCGGCGATCCAAAAAGCTCTTAAACGCACAAGGGGTATCATAGGTAAAACTTCGATCCACACAGTGGGGGTCGGTCCGAGGGAAAACCAACGTGACCGGTTGTTATAGTAACCGAAGCCCAATTTGCCTCGGTATCGCCACTTCATCCGCCTCACTCGAAACGAAGTTCCGTTGCGAATGCGTTGGTCTCGAACGCGGGCCCTTCGAGTGCGCGAAGGGGAGCACCTTCAATCGTCACTTGGCGGAAGGTGATGTCCTCCACGCCGTGTTCGGCGTCGCGGCCGAGCACGTGGCTCTCGCCGTTGCGGCCTTCGACGCCGACTTGGCAGAAGTCCACGTTCTCCAACCGCACGCCGGACAGACGGGAAAACCGCTCCTGCCCAGCCCGGTCTTCGCGTGTCAGGATCCAGAAATCGAAGGGCCGGTTGCAGCGGTGCACCCGCACACGCCGAAACACCACGCCGCGCACGCTGACGCCGTCCTTCAAATCGATGGCCAACGCACGCGAGCACGCGACGATTTCGATGTCCTCGAAAATGATGTTCTCCATCGCCTCGCCCAGCGTCTCGGTGCCGAGCTTCAGCGCGGTCACCGGCGTGATCATCACGCACCGGCGCACCACCACGTCGCGCACGTCCGCGAGTTTCCCCAGCCAGGTCGAGGTGTTCTTCACCGGCACGCAGTCGTCGCCCGTGTGAAAAAAACAATCTTCCGCCAGCACGCCTTGCGAGGAGTCGGGGTTGAGCCCGTCCGCGTTGTTCCAGACCGATTCCGAACCCGGACGCCGAAACGCATCCCAACCGCGCGGCGGGATTTCGTTGAGCCATTTCACCCAACGGAACGCCACGTCGCGACAATGCAACACGTGCACGCTCCAAAATTCGCTGTCGCGCAACACCACGCCTTCGATCGTCACGTCCGTGCAGTTCACCAGCCGCACGAGATTCGTGCTCAGCCGCGGTTGGTGATACTTGCGCCGCATCGCCGATCCATCGCCGCAAATCACGCCGCGCCCGAGGATCGCCGCACCGCGCACGCACTCGCCCAAGATCAACCGGCGCCGCGCCCCGGGAATTAACGACGGGGGCAACTCGCGGTTGATCGCGTCCTCCGGCTCGACCGGAAACGCCGCCGGGTCGTCCGTCGCCTGCAACACCGCGCCGGCGTGAAGATACAACGTCACGTTGCTGCGTAACACGACCGTGCCCGTGAGATACAACCCGGGCCCGAAGACCAGCACGCCGCCGCCTTCGTGTTCCAGCGCGAGCAGCGCCGCATTGATCTGCTCCGTCTGGGCGCCTTGCACATTCGGGCGAATGCCAAACTCCGCCGCCGGTCGCGACCACGCCGGCACCGGCCACGCGCCGGCCGGATCGACAAATATCAGCGTGCGCGGTCCGCCATCCGCCGGTTCCACCACCCACTGACCGGGCCGGGTAAATTCCAACATCAGCACGTCTTCGCCCTTCGTCGCGTCCACTCGACACCCGGCCTCCGGAAGCACGCGCGCCTGCGCGCCAGCACCAGTGCCGGCGCCAGTGCCAGAGCCGGTGCCGGACAGGCGCAAAACCGCGCCCGGTTCGAAGTCGATTCTAAGCCAGCGCACCGGCACGCGCGTGTATCCATATTCCGGATCGGGCGCGAAACACGTCTCGACGCGCGCGGGTTTTCGTCCGTAAGCCGCCGTCGCGTTCTGCGCCTGGGTTCCGAACAACATCGTCATTGTTACATCTCGCCCCCGCACCCGGACGCGCTCAAATTCAAAACCGTCGTTATCGTATCAATCCGACGCGCTCGCTTCGGCCGCGCCGCCTCCACCGATTCACCTGCGCGTTGCCCACGCGCCCTCCCTCTTTGATCGCGCGCCCATGAAAGCCATCCTTCTCGCCTTCGACTCCCTCAACCGCCACTACCTGCCCGCCTACGGCAACCCTTGGGTGCAAGCGCCTAACTTCGCCCGGCTCGCCGCGCGCTCCGCCACCTTCGACCGCTGTTACGTCGGCTCGATGCCGTGCATGCCAGCGCGTCGGGACTTGCTTACCGGCCGCCCCAATTTCCTGCACCGCACGTGGGGCCCGCTCGAGCCGTGGGACGACACGTTCACCGAACGCCTGCAAGCCGCCGCCGTCTCCACGCATCTGATCACCGACCACTACCACTACTTGGAGGACGGCGGCGCGACCTACCACAACCGCTACTCCACGTGGCAATGTTTCCGCGGACAAGAGGGCGACCCGTTTTTCGGCCAAAGCGCCGACCCGATCATTCCGCCCCACCGCAACGGCAAGGGCCGGCGCCAGGATTGGGTCAACCGCTCGCAGTTGCGCACGGAGGCCGATTGGCCCCAGGTGCAAACCTTCGACGCCGGTCTCGATTTCATCGAACGCAACGCCACCGGCGACCGCTGGTTCCTCCAGCTCGAAACCTTCGACCCGCACGAACCGTTCACCGCCCCGCCCGCGCATCAAGCCCGTTACGCGCACGCCGGCGAGACGCCGCTTTTCGATTGGCCGGGTTATCAAGAGGTCACCGAAACGCCCGCCGAGATCGAACGCGCGCGGCACAACTACGCGGCGTTGCTCGCCCTCTGCGACGACCAGCTCGGCCGCCTGCTCGATGCCTTCGACCGACACGATCTATGGAAGGACACGCTGCTCGTCGTCTGGACCGATCACGGCTACTTGCTCGGCGAACATGGCCGCTGGGCAAAAAACATCCCGCAACTGTGGGAGGAGGTTTCGCATACGCCGTTTTTTGTGTGGGACCCGCGCGCGCCCGACTGTGCCGGCGCCCGCCGCCAAGCGCTCGTGCAACCGTCCTACGATCTCGCGCCGACCTTCCTGCGTTTTTTTGGTTTGGAACCCGGCCCGCACATGACCGGCCACGATCTCGGCCCGGTGATCGCGGAGGATCGGCCGGTGCGCGAAATCGCCGTCTTCGGACAACACAATCTCTGCCTGCACGCGACCGACGGGCGCTGGGTTTACCACCGCGGCGTCACCGCCCCCGACACGCCCGTCCACGATTACACGTGGATGCCCACCCACATGCGCGGCTTCTGGTCGGTCGACCAACTCAACGCCCTCGACGGCACGGAGGTGTTGCCCTTCAGCCAAGGCATCGCGGTGCCTCGTTTCCGCCGACCCGTCGGCCCCGGCAACGAGCTCACGGAGCATCGGCTCTACGATTTGCGCACCGATCCCGCGCAGTCCGCGCCCGCAAGCGACGCGGCAGAAGAAGCGCGCATGGTCGCGTTGCTCACCGCCGAAATGCAACGCACCCACACGCCCGTCGCCCAGCTCCTGCGCTACGGGCTCGCGCCCACAGTGTAACGTCCCTCGCCCCCCCCCGCCCCCCGCTCCCATGGACCGTCGCATCACGATCAAGGACATCGCCCGCGAAACCGGCGTTCATTATTCGACCGTTTCGCGTGCACTTCGCGACGACCCGATGGTCGCCGCCGCCACCCGCGAACTCATCGCCGAGACCGCCCGTCGCCTCGGCTACTCGCCCGATCCCATGCTGCGGGCGCTCGCTCTTTACCGCTCCAGTCTGCAACCGGTCCCCAGCAAGGAAACCATCGCGTTCCTCTGGCCCGAACAGACCCGCTCCGAAATCGTTCGCTCGGTTTATCTCCAACGTTACCTGCGCGGCGCCCGCACCCGCGCGACCGAGCTCGGCTTCGAACTCAGCGAATTCTTCGTGCGTGACCACAAACCCGCCGCCCTCGAACGCATCCTCCACGCCCGGGGTATCCGCGGGCTCATCGTCGGCGTGTTTAATCACGCACGAGAAGCCCGGCTCGATTTCCCTCTGGAAAACTTTGCCTGTGCCGCGCTCGGCGGCGCCTTGCAAACCCCCGCGCTCCACCGCGTGAGCCACGACCACTACCACGCGATGCGCACCGCCCTCCGCGCGACCCACGCGCTCGGCTACCGCAAGATCGGCTTCGTGGTCTCCGACTTCCTCGATGAGATCCTCGAGGCGCGCTACAGCATGAGTTTCCTCGCGCACCACCCGCTCGGCGCCGCCAAAGCCGCCAAGCTCCTCCGGGTCGCGCCGTTTACGGATCAGGCCCTCGCCGACTTTATCGCGAGCACCGCTCCCGAGGCGATCATCACGACGTTTTCTTTCGCCTTGGAATCCCCAGCCCTGCGCCTGCCCGACGGCTCGCGCATGCCCTTGGTTAGCCTTGATGTCTTACCCGGAAAAAACACGCACGCCGGCATCGACCAGGTAACGGAGTTCAACGCCGCCAACGCCGTGGACCTCGTCGCCGAGCAGGTCTTGCACGGCCGTGGCGGACTGCCCGCCGTCCAGAAGAAAGTGCTCTCCGACGGGATTTGGTGCGAAGGCCCGTCCTGCCCCGCCAAGTAACGCCCTTCCGACTCGTTCTACCCGTCCGAGAACGCGCGCGAGCAAGGGCCCGCCAAGCCCTGCGCGCCCGACCGAAAACCCGGGCTCCCCGCAGAATCCCAACTGTGTGCAGTCCGTGACGCTTTCCGTCGTTTCACGCGTCCGCATCCTCGTCTCGCCCCGCTCCCCTTAGCCCTTTTCCGCCTTTCGTTCACCCATGTCGCGTCGCCTCCTCCCCACCCTTTTCGCCCTCGTATCACTGGCCGTCTTCGCAACCCACGCGGTCGCCTCGCTCCCCACCTGGGACCTCTCCGCGCCACCGGTCCCCGCTGCGGATCGCGCCAACGGCAACGCCACCGGCACCGTCCCCCCGGGTTGGCGCGACGACTCCGCCTGGGCCGACGTCAAAGTCCACTACGCCCCCCAACAATTCGAGGGCACCGCCTTCACTTCCGTCGTCATCCGCGAAATCCGCCGAGGGCAGGTCCAGCTCGTCACACCCTTTCCCACCAATCTCCCCAAAGGCCCCGTGCGCGTCACCTTCCGCGCGCGCGCCTCGACGCCCACCTCCATCCACCTCGCCATCCGCGACACCGATGCGCCTTACAAAACGTGGTGGAGCGAACAGGTCCGCGTCTCCGGCTTTTTCTCCAACGACGAGTTTGAATTCGAGGCCGGCCCGCTGCCGCGTCCCGTCATCTTCATGATCACGGTTTCGTCTCCGGTCACCGTCGACATCGCCGAGGTCAGTTTCGAAAGCGGCGTCCCACCCGTCACCGACACCGACCCGTCGGCCAACTTGCTCCGCCACTCACGCCTGCCCCTCGGTCTCCAAGTGCCCATGACCGTCGCCCGCGAGTTTTCCGAGGGCACGCATTACACGCTCCAACCCGATTCCGACCAGCGCGGCCCGAGCGGCGCGCCGAGCCTGCGCATGACGTCCGAAAAAGAATTTCAATGGGACGGCGAACTCATCCGCCTGCGCAACCGCGCCACGCCCCACACCGCATCCGTGCACCTCAAGGGCAACGGCTACCTGCGCGTCGTTGCCATGGAGCGCGAAACCAAACTCGCCGAACGCGTCCTCCGCGTCGCCCCCGACCAGGACTGGCGCCGCGAGGCCATCACATTTAAGCCGGTCGCCAACGGACAAAACCACTACCTGCGCTTCCACTCCCGCGGAGAAATCTGGATCGACGGCCTCATGGTCAACCAAGGCGACACCGCCGCGCCGTTCGCCGGTGGCCACGAGGCCGAACTCGCCCTCGCCCTCCCGACCGGCGCCGCGTCCGTGGCCGGCGTCCAATTCGACGACGAACCCGCCGTCCTGCGTTTCGTCGCCACCGGCAATCTCCCCGCCGGTAGCCGCATCGAGGCCAACGTCACCGACGCTCATGAGCGCACCGCCGCCCTCCCGCCCACGTCCCTCGAACCGGGCGACAACCTGGCCGAGGGCACGTTCAACTTTGCTGCCGCCGCCCACCAACCGCTCGGCGCCTTCCGCGTCGAGGCCCGTGTCGTCGACGAACGCGGCCGCCCGCTGAGCGGGTGGAACGAACTCATCGTGGCCCGCGTGAAACAACCCCGCCACTGGGGCAAATCCGCCCCCGAGTCCCCGTTCGGCGTGCATGTTCGCCCCAACGTCCGCCACGTCACCATGGCCAAGGCCATCGGCGCCAACTGGACCCGCCTCCACAACGACGGCAACCACATCACCGCCTGGGCCATGCTTGAACCCACCAAGGGCGAATGGCGTTGGGCCGACGCCGACCTCGCCCGCTACCGCGACGGCCACCTCGAAATCCTCGGCATGCTCGAAACCGCGCCCAAGTGGGCCAGCCTCTGGGGCCAGACCGAACGCGGCCGCGCCGCCAAGGGCGGTCCCGGTTACTTCGAGATGTATTTCCAACCTCGCGACCTTGCCGACTACAGCGCCTACGTGCGCACCGTCGCCGAGCGCTACAAGGACCAGATCCGCGCCTACGAGGTCTGGAACGAGCCGTGGCAGATCAAGTGGTTCGGCTCGCACTACGTCCAACACGAGGGACGCCAAAAGATCATGACCAGCGCCACGCCCCAAAAGGACTACGTTGCCCTCATGCGCACCGCCTACGAGGCCGTGAAAGCGGTGGACCCCGCGATCACCGTCGTCGGCGTCAACACCTCCTCCAACGCCGAATCGCGCCCCGTCCCGGAAGGCGTTTTCAGCGGCCCCGAATGGACCGCCGGGGTGATCGCCGCCGGTGGCGAACGCTACGCCGATGCCGCCAGTTTTCACCACTACACCGGCGACACCAGCGGCTTCCCCGACGACGATGTCACCCGCGCCGTGCGCTCCGCCTTCGGCCCCAACGAAAAAATCGCGCGCCGCACGTCGCTCCCGATTTGGATGAGCGAGGGTTCCTCCACCGTCAGCGGCCGCGTCCGCCACGGCCTCTACCGCCACTCGCTCCCTTACCGCAACGGCGAGGACGTTCTCCAACTCACCGAAAACGTGCTCCGCTACGACGTCGCCATGTTGGGCAACGGGGTCGCCAAAATCTTCCTCTACTCCATGGGCGACTTGGGAAGCCAGGGCTCCCCGGGCTCCTACCGGTCGCTCGTCACCTCCGACGGTTCGCTCCATCCGTCCGCCCTCGGCCGTGCCTCACTGGCCTGGCACATCGAGGGGCTGACGTTCGACCGCATGGTGCGGATGAAAGACGGCGTTTACGCCTACGTCTTCACCAGCCCGGAGCGCTCCGTCGCCGTCCTTTGCCCGCGCGCCGGCCACGGTTCGCTGGCCTTGCCTGAACCGCGCGAGGGACTCGTCGCCCGCGACCTCTTTGCCAACGAACTCCCCGCCGGCTCCACCGTCGGCAACCACACCGTCTTCCTCTCCTTCGCCGGCCCGTTCACCGATTTCCTTCAGGAACTCAAAACCATCGCACAACCATGAAAACCCCCGCCTTGCTCACGCTCCTCCTCGGCCTCGCCACCGCGCCCGCCTTCGCTTTCGAAAGCGCCAACCTCGTCAAAAACGGCGACTTCACCGATCCCCTCGAAACCGGCATGCCCGCCGACTGGAGAAACATCTCCCACCCTAACTACCTCAAACAAACCGGCACCACCGTCGAACTCATCATCGAGGACACGCAGAGCCACTTGCGCGTCAACAAGACCAAGTCCGCCACCGTGGGCCTGGGCGAGCAGCGCGTGCTCCTCGACGCCAAGGTCCAACACGTCCGCGTCGCCTTGCGCATTCGCTCCGCCGACTTCCAGCCCGGTGACATCGACTGGCAGGTCCCCGGCCTGAGCTACTCCTGGCTCCTCGCCGACAACAAAGAGCGCGAGATCGGCCCCGGCTCATGGCTCCTCCTCGTCGCCCCGTCCAAAAACTGGGAGCCGCTTGAAACCGTGCTCACGAAGCCCACGGACGCGATCGGCATCAAGGTCAGCATCCTCGGCATCGGCTGGACCGGCCAGGCCGAGTTCGACGACGTCACCGTCGAACCCCTCTGATTCCGAGTGTGGCATAGGCATTCTTGCCTGTGCTGCCTTCGCAGGGAACGCCGAGCTCCAGCTCGGCACGCTCGTCGAGCCGCTCCGATTCCACACGTGGCACAGGCATTCCTGCCTGTGCTGCTCCGTTTGACCCACACAGGCAGGAATGCCTGTGCCACGCCCCCGCCCCGTGTCCTACGCCAAAAACCCGCTCCCCCTCCTGCGCGACCGCATCCCCGAGCCCGTGCTCGATTCCGAGCCGGGCCTCATCGCGCTCTACTGGGAGGCGTGGCGCCAGGCGTGGGACCACGTCATTCATCGCGACGACGCACCCCAGTCGCCCTACATGGACGAGGGCTTCGCGCGCAACACGCTTTGGATCTGGGACACGTGCTTCATGGCGCTTTTCTGCAAATACGCGCCCGATGTCTTCCCCGGTGTGGAGAGTTTCGAAAACTTCTACCAACCCATCCACGACGGCCGCCCTTCTCCCTTTAAGATCCAGCACCCCGACAACCCGCCGCTCTTCGCCTGGATCGAGCTCGAACACGCCCGCTTCACCGGCGACCTCACCCGTCTCCGTCGCGTCTGGGAGCAGAAGTATCTACAAAAGCACTACGCTTTCTTCGACGCGCAACCCACCCCGCGCACCGTCACCGCGCCGTTCGCCCGTTATCATAACGACCTTCACCGCACCGCCGACGGCTACCTGTGGTCCGGCGTCGCCAGCGGCATGGACAACACCCCGCGCGGACGCGGCGTCCTGCCCGAAGGATACGACGGGCACGAACGCATCCTCTGGCTCGACGCCCTCGCCCAACAGGGTCTCGCCGCACGTTGCATGGCCGAGATCGCCGAACTCCTCGGTGACGACGCCGAAGCCACGCTCCACCGCGCCGAACACGCGCGCCTGCGCGCATTGGCCGACCGCTTGTATTGGGATTCTCAGGACGGCATCTACTACGACGTGCTCGCCGCCGATCCGCGCACCCCGGTAAAGGTCAAAACCCCCGCCGCCTACTGGCCGCTCCTCGCCGGTTTCTGCAACGACACCCAAACCGCTCGCCTCGCCGCGCACGCCGCCGACCCGCAGGGCTTCGGTGGCCCCGCCCCGTGGCCGTCCGTGTCCCGCGACGACCCGGACTACCGCGCCACCGGACATTATTGGCGCGGCGGCATCTGGCTGCCCACCGCCTACATGGCGACCAAAGCCCTCGACAGCCACGGACACGCCCCGCTCGCCGACGAACTCGCCCTCCGTCTCGTCCGCCACCAAGCCGCGACGTTCGAGCACCATTCACCGCACACGATCTGGGAATGCTACGCGCCCGAGGCCCCGCGTCCCGCCACCGAAAAAGACGACGCGCATTTCTCGCGCCCGGACTTCTGCGGTTGGTCCGCCCTCGGCCCCATTTCGCTCTTCATCGAAAACGTGCTCGGTTTCCACCGCGTGGACGGCCTTGCGCGCGAGGTCGAATGGACCTGCCGCCTCCCCGGTCGCGTTGGCCTGCGGCGCCTCCGTTTCGCCGACATCGAAGTCGATCTCATCCGCGAGCCCGACGGCACCGTTACGGTCAACACCACCGCCCCATTCACGCTCATCTTCAACGGCCATCGCCACGCTTGCCACCCCGGGAGCGCCGAGCTCCAGCTCGGCCCGTCTTAGTTAACGCCCCGCCTCCACCCACCGCCCGCGCAAATACACCCGCAGCGGATTCGCAGGCACGCCCGTCTGGTTAAACGACAACAGCCCCAGCAACTGCTCCGCCGCCGCTTCGCCGAGCGCCGCGTAGTCCTGCTTCACCCCGGCGCACCGCTTCGCTTCGGGCGCGAGCTCACGACTCGTCACGACCACCTCCGGCGCATCCTTCCGCTCGGCCAGCCAAGCCAACGCCTCCGAGCTGCCCACGATCAATGCCTCCGGTCGCTGCTCCTCCAGCCACTTCCCAAACGCACGCCGATCCCGTCCGTTCGACACATACACCGAATCCGCGCGCCGCACCTCCGGAGGCACCACCGCAAAAAAACCGCCCGTCATCGCATGCTGCGAACGGTTGTCCACCCGCGTGTCCGCCACCAACGCGATCCGCTTCCGCCCCCGCTGCAGCAGATGATGCACGATCAGCCCCACGTCCTCGAAGTGACTGAACCGCACGCGGTGAAACTCCGGATGCCATTGCCCGCTGCCGGCGATCACCACGGAAAAGTTTTCCCACGCCCACTCCAGGTGCCGCTGCGGCCGCCGAATCAACGGCGCCAGAATGACCCCGCGAATTCCCCGCGCGCGCAGCACTCGCTCCGTCGCCCGCGCACCCGCCTCCGTCCCTTCGTCCTGATAAAAACATTCCAGGTCAAAACCCGCCCGCGCGCATCGCGCCCGCGCCGCGTCCTCCAGCTCACGCAGATGCGTAAACGAGCGCACCCGCGCCCGCGACGC
>DFYA01000292.1:4630-9435 GCA_002382525.1 Opitutaceae bacterium UBA4094 | reverse complement strand
TTGCTGCGTGCGCCGAAGCTGCCGGGCTTGCCAGCGGTGAAGTTCGGCACTGTGACGGAGTTTTTTGACGAATGGAGCCGTGACGCGGACGAGTTCGCCGTGTGGACAGGCGAGCTTTATTTGGAGCGCCATCAAGGCACGCTGACGACGCAGGCCTTGGTGAAGCGCAACAACCGCAAATGCGAGATCGGTCTCCGCGAGTTGGAATGGGCGGCGTATCTGGCCACGACACAGGCGGAAGTGGCGTATCCTGCGGAGGCGTTGGACCGGCTGTGGAAGGAAGTGCTGCTGTATCAGTTTCACGACATCCTGCCGGGCTCGTCGATCAAACGGGTCTATGATGAGTGCAACGCACGTTACGCGGTGATCTTGGCGGAGATCGAGGCGCTGACGGCGGAGCGCTATGCGGCGTTGGTGAACGCGGGCGACGGGCGCGAGGCGACGATCTTCAATTCGTTGTCCTGGCGACGTGCCGAATGGGTGCGGCACAAAGGTGCGTGGCGCTGGGTCGATGCCGCAGGACTGGGCAGCGCAGGCTTCCAGCCTGCACCTGAAGTCGGAGGCAGGCTGGAAGCCTGCGCTACTTTGCTCGAGAATGAGAACCTGCGCGTGACGTTCGCTCCGGATGGTCGCATCGCATCGGTATGGGACAAACGTGCGTCGCGCGAGGTGTTGGCCGCCGGCGCAGTGGGCAACGACCTCGTGGTCATAGACGACACGGGCGACGCGTGGGATTTCGTGACCGATCTGCCGAATAAGGACGTGTGGGGTTACCTGCGCCTCGTCACCGAAC
The DNA here is from genome assembly GCA_002382525.1 of Opitutaceae bacterium UBA4094. Lineage (GTDB taxonomy): Bacteria > Verrucomicrobiota > Verrucomicrobiia > Opitutales > Opitutaceae > Rariglobus. Next base: position 8,642 of record DFYA01000292.1, on the reverse strand, counting down.
GGCCGACCTTGCGCGAGCAAACCGCAGTCGTCGACGGACCCAGCGCGGAGCTGCGGCAAGTATGGGTTTATGGTAAGTCGGAGATCCGCCAGACGGTGCGGTTGCTGGCGGGCGCGGAGCAGATCGAATTCGACACCGAGGTCGACTGGCGCGATCCCGCGAAGATGGTGCGCGTGCGTTTCCCGGTGGCAGTGAAAGCGGACGAGGCGCGCTTTGAAATTCCGTTCGGGCACATCAAGCGCACGACCCGCGAAGAGACGCTGGTGCAACGCGCGCAGATCGAAGTGGCGGCGTTGCAGTGGGTGGATTTGTCGCAGGCCGACTACGGCGTCGCGCTTTACAACGACTGCAAGCACGGCTTCCGCGTAAAGGGCAACGTCATCGACATGGCGCTCCTCCGCAGTGTTCCGCATCCGGGCGCGGCGTTGATCGGCAAAGGCGATGCCGATGCGGGCGAGAGCGCGGCGGGCGATGGGAAAGTTTACGGCGATCTCGGGCGCCATGTGTTTCGTTATGCGTTGCGTCCGCATGCCGGTGACGCCGATGCGGCCACGATCACGGCGGAGGCGCGGGCGTTTAACACGCCGCTGCGCGTGGTGCCGGGCGTCGTGCGAGAGGCGGCACCGAAGACGCTCAACGTGAGTTCATCCGCCATCGAAGTCGCCGCAGTGAAGCGGGCTGAAGACGGTAACGGCTGGATTTGGCGGTTGGTCAACGTGACGGGCACGGCGGTGGAAACGACGTTCGCAGGCAGAAAGTGGAGCGAATGCGATCTGATGGAGAACGCACTCGCCGGCCAGTCCGACTCCCTACGTTTCGGGCCGTTTGAGATCAAGACGCTGCGGGTGCAGGATTGAGCGAACCAGCCGCGCGGCGCCGAGCGACTCACCAGCCAATGTTCGTAATACGAACATTGTCGCTGGTGAACCGCAGAGTTTGCAGAGGGTCGCGGGGGCTCTCGATTTCTCGCGGGGCTTCTTATTGAAGCTGGAGAAACGGCGCTGCGTCAGTTTTGTGGCGGCGACATGATTTTATCGGAATGGGGCAGGCCGTTTGAGTGGCGCGGGTTCACCGGTTACGAAGGCGTGATCGACGGACGGGCATGCAAAATCGTGGTTCCGCCAATGCCGGCGCAGGAAAACCCTTGGGCATGGCGGCCGGAGTTTTTTAACGCGTTTGCCGAGGTGGACGCGCAGATCGTGGCGGGTGGCTTTCACCTCGTTTATCTGGATGTGAGCGACCACTACGGGAGTCCGAAGGCCGTCGCGCACGGCGATGCGGCGTGGCGGTTTGTGACGGAGCAATTTGGCCTCGCGACGAAATGTGCGTTCATCGCGCTGAGTCGCGGCGGTTTGTTCGCCTACAACTACGCGGCGACGTTTCCGGATCGGGTGGCGTGCATCTATGCGGACAATCCGGTGTGCGATTTTAAGAGCTGGCCGGCGGGGTGGGGTGCGGGGCCGGGCAGCGCGGCGGATTGGGCGAAGTGTCTGGCGGTTTACGGATTCTCCGAGGAGCAGGCGCGGGCGTATGGAAACAATCCCGTGGATCGCGCGGAGGTGATCGCAAAGGCGGGGATTCCGGTTTTCCAAGTGCTCGGCGACGCGGACGAAGTCGTGCCGGTGGAGGAAAATGGTTATGTGCTGCGCGAGCGCTTCAAAGCGGCGGGCGGGTCGTATCGTGAGATCATCAAGCCCGGCGCGCTGCACCATCCGCATGGTTTGGATGATCCGAAACCGGTGGTGGAATTTATCCTGCAGGCTGGACGCGACAGGGCGTGACGAAGCTCAGTCTCGTTCATGACGGGCGCGGAATTTTCGAGGCGATTCCTTCAGGTTCTTGGTGAACCAAAACGAGAACTGGCTGAGGTGGCCGAAGCCGGTTTCGTAGGCGACCTCTTTGATGGTGTGGCCGTCGCCCTGCAGCAGGGCGCACGCGGTTTGCACACGGCGCTGGTTCCAGAATTGCGCGGGTGTCATGTCCAGTTCCTGTCGCCACAGCCGGTCAAGCTGCGCGGCGCTGAGGTTGCAGCCGCTCGCCAGGGACTCGCGCGAGAACGGCGTGCGCAGGCTGGCGGACGCCAGGTGCTGACGCGTTTCGCACACGCGGGGGTCGCGGATCAACGGCGCGTCGTAACGCATGCCAGCCATCTCCAGCAGCTCCAGCAGGCGGCCGAAAAAAGCCGCGGTGGTTTCCTGGAGCGCGATAATCTCCGCGAAGGTCGCGGGCTCCGACTGCGGGGTGAGCGCGCCGCTGACGCGCACGCGGCGCAGAATGGCGGTGTCGCGGAGGCGCCGCGCTCTCCGTTCGAGCGTGGGATCCGCCGCCAGCGTGACGAGGGGTTGTCCGGTCCAGGCCGCGGCGTTGGCCGGGCTCTCGATGAGGAGGTGAATGGAAAGAATGCGCGCAGAATCGCTAAAAGCCTGAAAGCGCTCCCCGGGCTGGCAGGCGATCCATTCACCCTTTCGCGCCTCCGCAGATGTCCCGTTTTTTTTCATCTTCACCGAGCCTTCCAAGAGGTGGAAAACCGTGAATACCACACCATGAAACAAGCCGTATCGCCCGATGGGCGGACCCTCCAGACAGCGGATGAGCGTAACGCGTAGTCCGTCCCAGTAACAGGGTGTGGCTTGGCGTGGGAACGAGTTCATGCACAGATCTGTAAACTTTTTGAGCAGGTGTATGAAGTCTTGATTGCTGTCGGAGCATCGGCGGCCGGGCAGGGTGGAGGAAACCCCATCTACCCTATGAACGACATCCCCGCTGAGAGCCTGATTGAGGTTCAGGACATTCCCGCGTTGGTCGGCCGACTGTTGTTACCGATCGATTTGAACGACCTTCCCGTTATCGGTGAACTCGCCACGCCGCGCTCCACCGCGCAGATCGCGTCTTCGCGCATAGGCGTCGGTTTCGAAACGCTCGACCGATTCATGTTTGATCCCGAGCGCACCTATCCGCACCTCGCCGTGCTGGGCGCGAAGTGGGCCCGGGTGCAGACCGGGTGGAGCCGCTGCGAGACCGTCAAGGGCGTCTATGATTTCGCCTGGCTCGATGTCATCGTGGACAAGCTCCGTGCCATCGGCGTGCAGCCGTTTTTCTCAATCACTTTCGGCAACCAGCTCTACATGCCCGATGCGCCGCACGAGTCGGCGGTCGGCTACGCGCCGCTCTACTACGGTGACGAAGTGCGCGAGGCCTGGCTCGCCTACGTGCGTGCGGTGTCCGCGCACTTCCGTGGGCGCGTGGATCACTGGGAGGTGTGGAACGAGCCCAACATCCCGCAGTTCTGGCATCCGCGAAAACCCTGTGGTCGCGAATACGCGGAGCTGGTGCGCATCACCGCCGACGCGGTTCGTTCGTCCATCCCCGACGCGATCATCGTGGGCGGGGCGATGTCGAAGCTCGATCCGCACTTCCTGGAGGAGTCGCTCAAGGCAGGCATGGCGGGCGACATCGACGTGTTTTCGTTCCACCCCTACCAACTCGTCCCCGAGCACAACCTGCAGAACATGTATGACCTCGTGCGGCGCCTGCTTGACCGCTACGGCAAGGGGCGTCGCATCGCCATCTGGCAGGGCGAAAACGGTTGTCCGTCGCAGACCGCCGGCCACAACGACGACTGGCTCGGTGTGTATGACATGGACCAGGTCACGCAGGCCAAGTGGATCGCCCGGCGTATCCTCATCGACCTCAAGATCGGCTTCGATCTGGCGCTCTACTTCCACGCGGTGGACCTGATGGACCGGCCCTACCGGCAGGCGGGCAACAAGATCAACAAGCCCGTGATGATGGGCCTGCTGCACGGCAAACGTTACGAGCCCAAATACTCCTTCGAGGTGCTGCGCCGTATCTGCTCGCTCTTCGACGACGAGTCGGAGCGTCGCGAACTCTACACGCGTTTTGCGGAAGTCGATAATCAGCATCCGCGTCAGTCCGGTCTGCTGGCGTCGGTCCAGTGCGCGAGCTTTGCGCGCCGGGGCGCGCCGCTCTTCGCCTACTGGTTGTCGGAAGA
>DFYA01000292.1:0-4526 GCA_002382525.1 Opitutaceae bacterium UBA4094 | reverse complement strand
TGCTGCCCCTGCTATGAAACTCACATCGCTCAAAACCTACCTCTGCGACGCCTACCGCACCAACTGGTGCTTTGTTAAGATCGAGACCGATTCCGGCCATTATGGTTGGGGCGAGGCCACGCTCGAATACCGCGAGCACACCGTCATTCAAGCCGTGCAGGAACTCGAACGCGGTCTGCGTGGACGCGATCTCGAAAACATCGAGGCGTGGTGGCAGGATGCCTACCGCGACGCCTATTGGCGCGGCGGGCCCGTGCTCATGAGCGCGCTCTCGGCGGTCGAGATGGCGCTCTGGGATATTAAAGGAAAATCCCTCGGCGTGCCGGTTTATCAACTGCTCGGTGGCAAGGTCCGCGACGCGGTGCCGTGCTACGCCAACGGCTGGTTTGCCAACGCAAAGACGCCCGACGAGTTCGCCGCCTGCGCGAAGAAAGCCGTGGCGATCGGCTACAAGGCGCTGAAGTGGGATCCCTTTGGCGCGGTCTTCCGCACGATCTCGGCGCAAGGCCTCCGCGACGCGCTGGCCGTGGTCGATGCGGTCAAATCAGCCGTCGGCACCTCCGCCGAGCTGCTCATCGAAGGCCACGGTCGCTTTGAATTGCCGGCCGCGCGCCGCATCGCGCGTGCGTTGGAGGACTACGACGTGCAGTGGTTCGAGGAACCGCTGATCCCGGGCAATCTGCAAAACTACGCGCGGTTGCGCCACGAGACGCGCACGCCGATCTCGATGGGCGAACGTCTCTATACGCGATGGGATTTTCGCGAGGTCTTCGAACGCGGTTGCGCCGACTTCATTCAGCCCGACGTCTCACATGCCGGCGGCATTTGGGAGCTGCGCAAGATCGCCGCGATGGCCGAGGTCGCGCAAGTCGCGTTCTGTCCGCACAACCCGTCCGGCCCCATCGCCAACGCGGCCACGCTACAACTCGCCGCCTGCACGCCGAACTTCCTTTATCTCGAAACCATGGCGACCGACGTGCCGTGGCGCTCCGAGGTCGCTCGTGAAACGTGTAAACTCGTCAACGGCGAGATGACCATCCCCAATGCGCCGGGCCTCGGCATCGAGATCAACGAGGAGGCCCTCGCCGCGCATCCGTATCAGGTCCACGAACTGCGCCATTACACCGGGGCGCTGACGGCAATCCGTCCGCCGGATGCGACCACCACCTTCTGACGTAGCGCAGGCTTCCAGCCTGCACCTTTGGAAAATGCAGGCTGGAAGCCTGCGCTACCTTTATGACCCACCCCATCTCCTCACCGCTTCCTGATTTCACCGGGCACACCGTGCTTGTAACCGGCTCCACGCAAAACTTGGGGCACACCATCGCGCTGCTTTTCGCCCGCGCTGGCGCGCAGACGATCGTGCATGGTCGTGCGCGCGAAGACGCCGAGGCCGCCGCGTGTCGCATCAAAACGGATACACCGTCCGCCGAGGTGCATGCCACGCACTTTTCGCTGGGTGATAACGCATCGATCGAGATCGCTTTCGCCGGGCTCGCCGAACGCGGGCTCATGCCGGACATCCTCGTCAATAACGCCGCCCACCTGGGGCTCGGTGAGGACACGTCGTTCCTCGGGCAGACGCCGGAGTTTTTTGGCGAAGTCATCGGTGCGAATCTGATCGGCACCTCGCGTTGCTGCCAGTTGGCCGCGACGCATCTGCGCGACCTCGGCAAGGGCGGCTCGATCATCAATATCACTTCGCTGGCCGGTGAGCGTCCCATCTGGGGCCGCAGCGCGTATTGCGCGAGCAAGGCTGCGCTGGAGGGGTTGACGCGTGCCATGTCGTTGGAGCTCGCGCAGCACGACATCCAGGTGAACTGCATCTCGGCGGGCTACATTTGGACGCCGCGGTGGAACGATCTGACGCCGGAGCAACTCGCGCGTCGCCGGGCCAATGCTCCGTGTCACGAGCCGACGCAGCAGGACGAGATCGCGCGGCTCACGCTGTTCCTCGCTTCACGCCAAGCGCCGACGTTGATCGGAAGTCGCATCGTCATCGACGGCGGATTGAACGCGCAACAGGTGCCATGCGACGTGGTGGTGTGATCGGTCGTTGCGTGTGACGCAAAAACGGGCCGGACATTTCCATGTCCGGCCCGCGTGAGAGTCAGCCTGTGGTCTTGGTTTTGTTACTCGGGGGTGTAGGCGCGGACGGCATGGATATACATGGAGTAGGGCACCGCGGGCGTGGGCGGATTCTTCCCTGGTCCATGGGCCTGTGCGCCGAGGATGGGGTAGAAATTCTGCAACTCGGCTACGGGGGAAATACAGTTCGCGAGCACGGTGTTGTCGGCGACGTAGAATTTTTTTCCATCAAGCCACCAGGTCACGCGTTGGTGAATGGGGTCGTAACTCGCGCCGAAGATATGACGTTGGGTGCGATCCAGCGGTGGGGCGCCGACGGTGTAAGAGTTGGCGATCACGTGGGTATAGCCGCCGGGTTGATTCCATTGGCCTTCCCACGAAATGACGCTTCCCAGCATGCCAGGGCTGAAGCCGCCTTCATCGACATCGAGCTCCATCCAACGCTGATAGCCGGGAGGATCGTTCGGATAGATGTTGGGATATACATCCTGCAGCGGCTGCCCATTGCCGCCGTTATGCTCCGCCGGCATCAACCAGACCGCGGGCCAGTGGTCGGTGTTGTTGGTCGATAGCCTGACATCGAACTCGATATAAAAACCTTCCGAGCCCGGAAGCCGGGGGAGCGCGCCGCCCGCGAAATCATGCGGTGCGCCGACCAGCGAGTTGGTGGTGCCGTCGGCTTTCTGTAAAATCGTGAGCACGCCGTTGGTCTCCGTGAAATTTCCGAGCGGTGGTTGGGTCGAGGTCCACACGGCGCCGCGGAACCATTTGTGATTTCCCGTCTTGCCGGGAGCGATGTCCGCGAGCCTTGGGCGTTCGTCGATGACGATTCGGGTGTAGCCGAGAGCGGCCGCTCCGGCAGGGATGTTCACGTTGGTGAAGACCACCACGTTGTCCAACGAGCCAGCGCCGGAGAAATCGCCACCCCAGAGATTCACGCCGATTTCGTTGAAGCTCTTCGTGAGCACATCGGCGCCGGTGACGGTGCGGGTCTGGGACGAACCGTTGAAGGTGGAGGTGATGAGGAGGTCGTTGCCGTTCGCCGCCAGCTCGATTCTGAGCGCCAACGTGTGAACCGAGTTCAACGCGATGCCGGTGCCGGTGCTCACGGTGTTGAGGCTCGTGTTGAGATTGGTGAAACGCAGCGGGGCGAAGCCGAGGTGGTTTTTGAAGAGGATCAGATCGTTGGCAGTCTCGAAGCTCTTGTAGGCTTTGTAGCCGCGGTCGTCGGTCAACGAGGGCGGCAACGTGCCGTCAGCCGCGCCGGTGTGATCGGCCGTGAGCTGGGTGCCTTGTGAGTTGTAGAGCGCGAGTGTTGGCCCGGTCGTGTTGGTGGTTTGTTTCGCGGTGTAGCGCACGTTGTAGCTGGCCTGGATGTAGTCGCCGGGCCACTTGAGCGTCACCGTCCTAAAGTAACCCACGGAGGCGACCTTGCCGTAGTTGAACTGCAGGACGTTGCCGCTGAGTGGCGTCGTATTGTCGGTGCCGATGGCGGGCTTGGTCGCGCTGCCGATGCGTCTCCACTGTGTGAACCCGGGGTCGAAATTATCGTGGAAGGAAGACGTGGTGTCGGCCGGAATGATCGGCCGGTTGGTGGTGACCCGGACGTTGTCCATCACGCCGGAGGAGGAATAATCTCCGCCCCATAAGTTGACGCCGATTTGGTCGAAGGTCTTGGTCAGCACGTTGGTGCCCGCGACGGTCCTGGTCTGGCTGGAGCCGCCGAAGGTCGAGGTGATGAGCAAGTCGTAGCCGTTGGCGGCCAGCTCGATTTTCAGCGACATGGCATACACCGCGTTGAGCGCGATGGTCGAGCCGGTGCCGACGCTGTGGAGGGTCGGGTTGAGGGCGTTAAAACGCAGCGGGGCAAAGCCGAGATGATTCTCAAACAGGATGAGGTCGCCGGTGGTTTGAAAGCTCTTGTAAGCCTTATAGCCACGGTCGTCCGTCAACGAAGCGGGGAGCGTGCCGTCGGCCGCGCTGGTGTGATCGGCCGTGAGCTGGGTGCCCTTGGAGTCGTAGAGCGCGAGGGTCGGTCCGGTCGTGTTGGTGCTCTGCTTCGACGTGTAGCGCACATCGCAGCGCGCCAGGATGTAGTCGCCCGGATTCTGAAGTGTGATCGCCGGGAAGTAGGCGACCGTGGCCACCTTTCCAAACTCGGACAGCATGACGTTGCCGCTGAGCGGGGCGTGGTTGTTCGTGGTGACCGTGGGTTTGGTGGCGCTGCCGACGCGTTTCCACTGCGTCATGCCGCCGCTGAAATCGTCGTTGAATAAGACACGCTCCGCTTGGACCGACGTCGCGAGGGAGGAGGAGAGAAGCCCAACGGAGGCGACCGTCAGCAGGGTTTTCCAACGGGGTAGGGGACCGCGAACGAATGCACGAGGCCTCCGGTGTTCTGACTGTGGGGTGGTTGTAGGATACATGGGGTTATGGGG
>DFYA01000038.1 GCA_002382525.1 Opitutaceae bacterium UBA4094 | reverse complement strand
TTACCGTTCCCGCCACCTTCGGCGCCAACACGCCGGCGAACTCCGCCACGTCCTTCTTTATGATAAAATTATCCCGCACCATCCCGGCCGCATGAATCACGCCATCGAGTCGCCCATGCTCCGCCACGATCCCGCGCACCAACGCGTCCACCGCCGTCGCATCGCTCACGTCCACGCGCCGATAAATCACCTTCGCCGCGCCCGCCGGTTCCGCCTCCGGTTCCACCTGCGAACGCCCGACCAAAATCACCGTCGCCCCCGAAACGCTCGCCGCGATCTCGCGCGTAAAGATCCGCCCGAGCCCGCCGGCCCCGCCCGTGATCAGATACACCCCGCCGTCCTTCCACGGCGCGACCGCCGCATCCGCGGACACCACGATTTCCTCCATCGCCGGCACCGCCCACGCCCCGCCTCGCCGACGCAACAACGTTTCCGCAGGCAACGAAACCGCGTGTATCAACCATTCCACTACATCCGTTTCATTCCCCGCCTCGATCACCTGCGCCACGATCGCCGGATTCTCCAGGCGCGCCGTCTTGAACAGACCCGCCAGCCCCGCAGCGACTTCACCCTCCTCAACCCACGCCTGCACCAGCGTCTTCCCCGCCCGCTTCGCGCTCATCTCGCCTTTCAGCACCTCAAACACCTGACGCGCCTCTTCGCCAAACCGCACGCAGGCATCCGCAGCGCCCGACACCAACCGCACGCACATCGCGCCCGGCAACCGGCGCTCGACCTCCGGGCGCATCGCCCGCGCCGCGCCGCCAAGGATCACCACATGCCGCGCATAGTCCGACACCCGCGCGTCGTCCCGCACCGTTACGTCCCTCCACACCGGACGCGCCATGAACACGTCCGTCGCACCGCTCGCCACCTCCGCAACCGCCGTCTCCAACCAGTAACGCTCCCGCGCAAACGCATACGTCGGCAGACTCACCCGCCGCGGCTTCCGCCCGTCCGCATACAAAACGTTCCAATCGATCTCCGCGCCCGCCACCCAGAGCGCGAGCAGTTCCCCCAACTCTCCGCGCTGCACCCAACGCTCCACCGTCGCGCGCGTCTCCTTCGCCGCATCGCGTTTAGCCCGCCCCCGATAAACCTTCGCGCCACCTCGCCCGTCCACCCACGCCTGCAGCGCCTCGCGCAACCCGTCCTTCGTCGTCACGACGAGTCCAAGCCGTTCGCCCATTGCCTCGCGCCCCACCTGCAGCGTGAACGCGATGTCTTGCAACGCGCACGCCGCCGCCTCGTCCGTTGCCAACCACGCCAGCAGCCTCCCCGCCGCCTCCTTCAACGCGTCCTCCGTCTTCGCCGACACGACCACGAGTGCCTCCGCCCCGTCCGATCCGCCCGCCTGAACGTGGGAAGCGAGCTTGCTCGCGATTGCATGGCGCACGTCCGCCGCCCCCTCCTCAATCACCAGATGCGCATTCGTCCCGCTAAACCCAAACGAACTCACCGTCGCCCGCCGACGCTCCCCGGCCGCGGCCTCCCACGCCCGCGCCTCGGTGCTCACATAAAACGGACTCCCCTCCAGCGGAATATGCGCGTTCAACTTCTCAAAATTCACCGTCGGCGGAATCGTCCGATTCCTCAGCGCCAGCAACACCTTCAACACACCAGCGATCCCCGCCGCCACCCCGAGGTGGCCGATGTTGCTCTTCACCGATCCCAGCGCGCAATACGCCCGCTTCCGCGTCGTCCCGCGGAACGCCTCCGTCAACGCCTCCACCTCGATCGGATCGCCCAACCGCGTGCCTGTCCCATGCGCTTCGACCATCCCGATCGTCTCCGGGTTCACCCCGAAGCGCCCATACACGCCGCGCTCTAGCGCCGCCTGCGAGGTCATGCTCGGCGCCGTGATGCCGTTCGTCTTCCCATCCTGATTCACGCCCCACCCTCGAATCACACCGTGGATATTGTCCCTGTCGCGCACCGCGTCCGACAACCGTTTCAACAACACCACGCCCACGCCTTCGCCCGGCACAAACCCGTTCGCTCGCTCATCAAACGTATAACAGCGGCCGTCCGGCGACAGCATCCCGCCTTGGCTCATGCCGACGTGCAACGAGGGCCCCGTCATCACCAACACCCCGCCCGCCAGGGCCAGATCGCAGTTGCCCAGCACGAGGCTGTCGCAGGCGTTCGCGATCGCCACCAACGACGACGAACACGAGGTGTCGATCGCCATGCAGGGCCCCTTTAAATTCAACAGATACGACACGCGCGCCGGCAAAATCGACGGCGCCACGCCCGTCGCGCCGATCACGCCTTCGCGATCCGCGCCCATCCCGTAGTCGCCGATTCCACACCCGGCGAACACGCCGCAGTTCGCGCCGCTGAGGCTGCGCGGATTGATCCCCGCGTCTTCCAGACAGCTCCAGCTCTGCTCGATAAACAGGCGTTGCTGCGGGTCCATCATGCGCGCCTCCGCCGGCGAGATCTGGAAAAACAACGGATCGAATTTATTCACGTCCTCCAGCACGCCCATCCACTTGCAACAGGTCTTCCCCGGCGCCGACGGATTCGGATCGTAATACCGTTCCACCGACCACCGCTCCGGCGGCACTTCCGTCACGCAGTCGCGCCCCGCCTTCAGATTCTCCCAAAACGCCGCCAGCGTCGGCGACTTCGGAAACCGCCCCGACATGCCGACGATCGCCACCGCTTCGCCCGCCCCGCTCCGCCCCGCCGGACGCGTCCGATCGTGGGAAGCGAGCTTGCTCGCGATCGCCTGCTCCGCCTTCAGCCGTTGTGCATCCATCTTCTGAATACACGCTTCAAGCCGGTCCTCCATCGAATCCGCCGTGTGGCTGATGACCACTTTACCGACATGCCGTCCGTCCGCCACAAACTCCAGCGCCTCCGCGATCCGCGCCAGCGGATACACCCGCGACACCGTCGGCACGATCTGCCCCGCCTCCACCCGCGCCACCAGCGTGTCGAGCAACGCGCGCACCGCGCTTCCGTCCGCCCGCGAGAGCATCTCCAAAAACGCCACCGTCTGGATCGACTGGTTAAACCGCAGATTCGACAGATCGAGCTTCCCGCTCGTCATCAACGCATGCGTCGCCAGCTCCAGATATCGTCCCGACGCCGCCAGCGCATGGAGTCCTTGCTGAATCGCCTCGCCGCCCACC
>DFYA01000301.1:5321-8456 GCA_002382525.1 Opitutaceae bacterium UBA4094 | reverse complement strand
GCCTGGATCGAGAAGATCGCGTTGTTGCGGTCGAACTGACCGGTGAGGAACGCGCCGATCTCGATCTCGTCGAGTTCGGGAATCATCGCGTCCACCTGCGTGGTGAGTTCGCGGGAGTATTCTTCCTGCTCGTCGGGTGAACCGGCCTCGATGAGTTCGATCATCACGTCGATGTCATCGACGCGTTTTTTGAAATCGACCACGGGCAGGACGGCACGTTTGAGGCCATTAACCTTGCCGATGTGTTTCTGGGCGCGCTCGTTGTTGTCCCAGAAGGTGGGATCGCCCATTTGAGCCTCAAGGGCCTCTATCTCGCGAAGCTTTTGTTCGCAGTCAAAGAAACCTCCATAGATGCCCTGCGCGCTTCTTAATGTTTTCGATGTGGTTGAAAGTTTCGGGAGAGACCATGGCGGAAAAAAATGAAGGGTTATGACCGCAACGCGCACCCGGCGGCGCAAGGACGAAAAAAAAGCCGCCCGCGCAAAAGCGGGCGGCGTGACTCGCAGGAGTCGGATAACGGGAAAAATCAGAACCAGGCTTTTTTGCCGGTGATGTAAGTCGCGACGAAATCCGAGTCGGACTTCGTGAGGTAGATGATGCCTTCGATCAGGCCGATGATACCCATGACGAAATAGCCAAAGCCAAACGTCAGCACGGAGACCAGCAGCATGATGACGCCGGCGGTGGTGTAACCGAGGACGAATTTGTGGATGCCGAGGCCGCCTAGGAGAATCCCCAGAATGCCTGCGGCGATTTTTTTGTCTGCACCAGCCGGTTTAATGTCGCTCATAGTTGTATGTAAGTTGAAGGAGTGGCGACCTATCTGGCCAGCGGGTGGCGATTTGTCCACCCATTCCTCGGTCTGGACGCGGCGGCACGCCGCCATGGCGCGCTCGTTTCTCGGCGAGGCCTTAAATTTGGAAGTCCACGCGGCCGGTGCTTTCGTGCAAACCGCACTCGCGCTTCAAACCGCCAAAGCGCGTCTGCTCTTCGGTCATGCCGGGAACGAGTTTGGTCGTGCTGTGCCAATCGCCGACCGACACGTAACCTTCCTCCCAGAGGGGGTGGTAGTTGAGCCCGTGGTCGGTGAGATAACGGTGCACCGTGCGATTATCCCAATCGATGATCGGGTGGATCTTCGCGACTTTGTTTTGGTTCTGCACCACGGAGAGTTTTTCGCGCGTGGTGGCCTGTGAGCGCCGCAAACCGGCGAGCCAGGCGGTGGCTTTGAGTTCACTCGCCGCGCGGGCCATGGGCTCGACTTTGTTGATGTGGTTATAGCGCTGCAGGCCGTCGAGGCCCTGCTCCCACTGCTTCCCGTAAAGTGCCTCTTGTTGAGCGGCCGTTTGCGCGGGCACGTAAGTCTTAAGGTTGAGATTGAGCTTCTTGGTGAGCTCCGCCGCGAACCGATACGTCTCGGGAAACAAATAGCCGGTATCGATAAAAATCACCGGGATGGCAGGCACGATCCGCGTCACCAAGTGCAACATCACGGCCGATTGAATGCCAAAACTCGTCGTCAAAACGAGGCCGTCACCATAGGTGTCCACCGCCCATTGCACGCGCTCCTGCGCGGTGGCCTTCTCAAGATCCAAGTCGCGTTCAGTAGGCGTGGACGGAGCTGGAATCGTGGGTGCACTCATGAGAACTGCGCAAAGTGATAGTGAATTTATGTCCTAAGTAAAGATAAGGNNTTGCTCGCGATGGAACGACACGGTGTCGCAAACATCACGAGCACGCTCGCTTCCTACGGTGAGCCCCGCCGGAGCAGGTTTACAACGCCCTCAGTAGCCGGGTGAGTTCGTCGCGTTTTGCCTGCTGGTCGGCCAGCTGTTTGAGCGCACCTTCGAGCACGGCCGGCGGAGCTTTGCTCGTGAACGCCTCGTTGTTCAAACGCGCCTCGGTTCCGGCGATGTGTTTGTTGATAACGCCGAGCTCCTTGGTGAGACGCGTGCGTTCCGCAGCCGGATCAACCTTGATGCCGGTGTCGAGATACAGCGTGCCGAACGGCGTAACCGTGGCGGGCAACGCGACCTCGGCAGTGGTGCGCACGAGTTCGGCCGCGCCGACCAAACGCGTGAGTTTTGAAACGGCCTTCTCGATCGCGGTCCACTCGGCGTCGCCGGCGAGGGCGAGGAACTTCACGTCGCGTTTCTGCGCGACGGTTTGGTCGGCCTTCAACTGACGGGCCAGCGTCGTGAACTGTTTGAGTTTCTCCACGCGGCCGGACGCAGCGGCGTCGATCTGCGTGCCGCGCGCGGCGAGCGCGGCGACGAGGCCGTCGGCAGTTTCAATGCGCGTGTCTTGGAGGAACTTTTTGTCGGCGGGCGCATAGCCGAGCAACGACCACAGCTCTTCGGTGATGAAGGGCGCGAACGGCTCGAACATGAGCAGGAACTCGCGGATGACGAGGTCCTGCACGGCGAGCGCGTGATCCTTGGCGGCGGGGTCCTGCACGCGCGACTTGGCGACTTCCACATACCAGTCGCAAAAGTCGTTCCAGAAAAATGAATACAAGCGCTGCGTCGCGCCCGCGAATTCGAAGTCGGTGAAGCCGCGTTCGACCGTGCGCATCGTGTCGACGAGCGCGGTGAGGATCGCATGGTCGTCGTCGTCGAGCTTGGCGGCATCAACTCGCGTGAGGATGGCGTCGAGCGAGGAGTTGTCGGCCATGGGTCCGCTCATCTGGCGGAAACGGCAGGCGTTCCAGACCTTATTGCAGAAGTTTTTTCCGCTCTCAATGCGGTCTTCGTCGAACTTCACGTCCTGGCCGAGCGGCGCGATTTGCAGCAGACCGAAGCGCAGGCCGTCGGCGCCGTATTTGGCGATGAGGTCGAGCGGGTCGGGCGAGTTGCCGAGGGTCTTCGACATCTTGCGCCCCTGCTTGTCGCGGACAATGCCGTTGAAATAAACGTGCTTAAACGGAATGCGCTGTTCGACGGGCGCTCCCGGTTGCGCGAATTCGAGGCCGGCCATGATCATGCGCGCGACCCAGAAGAAGATGATATCCGCGCCCGTCGCCAGCGTGGTCGTCGGGTAGAACTGCGAGAAGCCGGCCTTGGCCTGCTCCTCAGCGTTGGGCCAGCCGAGCGTGGCAAACGGCCAGAGCCAGGACGACGCCCAGGTGTCGAGCAC
>DFYA01000301.1:0-5267 GCA_002382525.1 Opitutaceae bacterium UBA4094 | reverse complement strand
TGGCGGCTGATGCACCAGTCCTGGATGTTATCGAGCCAGTTGAGGTAGACCTTCGTCCAACGCTCCGGGTGCATCTGGATCAAACCGTCGCGCACGACTTGCTTGGCTTCTTCGACGCGCGGATAACGCAACCACCACTGCTGCGTGAGGCGCGGTTCAATGGGCACGCCGGCGCGTTGCGAATAACCGACGTTGTTTTCGTAGGGCTTCGCTTCAATGAGGGCGCCACTCGCTTCGAGGATCTCGGCGGCTTTTTTGCGTCCGGCGAAACGCTCCATGCCGGCGAGTTCGGGGCCGGCGAATTCGTTGAGCGTGCCGTCGGCGTTAAGCGCGTCGATGATCGGGAGCTGGTGGCGGAGGCCGATCTCGAAGTCCACTTTGTCGTGGGCGGGCGTGACCTTGAGCGCACCGGCGGCGAAGGCCGGATCGACCGCGCCGTCGGCGATGATCGGGATCTGCACGCGCTCACCGAGCGGACGCCACACTTTCTTCCCGACGAGGTGCTTGTAACGCTCGTCGTCCGGATGCACGGCGACGGCGACGTCGGCGGCGATGGTTTCGGGGCGCGTGGTTTCGAGGATGAGGTGCGTGAGCGGGATCACGTTGCCTTCGGCATCCTTGGTGGTGGACGGCTCGACGAGTTCGTAGCGCAGGCGGAAGATGTGGCCCTTCGTCGGGCGCATCTCGACCTCTTCGTCGGAAAGCGCGGTGAGCGAAACCGGGCACCAGTTGACCATGCGTTTGCCGCGGTAGATGTGGCCTTGGTCAAAGAGCTTCACAAACGAGGTGAGCACGGCGCGCGAGTAGCCGGGGTCCATCGTGAAGTGCGTGCGATCCCAATCGCAGGAGCAGCCGAGTTCGCGGAGCTGCTGGAGTATCTTGTCACCCTTCTCGTCGCGCCATGACCAGACGCGTTTCAGGAACTCCTCGCGGCCGAGATCGCGGCGGCCCTTGCCCTCGGTCTTTTTGAGGTGCTTCTCGACCATCGTCTGCGTGGCGATGCCCGCGTGGTCGGTGCCGGGTATCCAGCAGGCGGCCTTGCCTTCGAGGCGGGCGCGGCGGATGAGGGCGTCTTGGAGGGTGTTGTTGAGCACATGGCCCATGTGCAGGATGCCGGTGACGTTGGGCGGCGGGATGACGATCGAGTAGGTCTCCTGCCCCGGGGCGGCGCGGCCGGCGAAGCACTGGGCTTCCTGCCAGGCGGCATACCATTTCGATTCAACGTCGCGTGCTTCGTAGCTCTTGGTGATCTCGGCCATGGTGAAAATTAAGCCGGCCAGCCAACCGGTCCCCGCCCCGGCTGGCAAGCGCCGGAATTACGCGTTAAATGGCACAATCGTTGCAGGGCCGACGCGCACGCGTTGCTTGCCAATTTCGCGCGCCACCACTGATTCTCATCTTCTTACCCATCGTGACCGGTCGCATCCAAAAACACGCCCTCGAGCGCCTCAATTTCGTCGGCGAAGTCCCCACCGCCAAGCGTCTCTCGGCCTGCAAAACGTTCTTACGCCTAGAAAGCGCAATGATCCGCATGCGCCACGACGCCGGTGAATCCGGGCTTATGATCACCCGCGCCCGCAGCGCGATGATCGACGTGATGTTGTCGCATCTTTTCAACTACGCCATCGCCTCGTTTGAGCGGAAAAACGGAAAACTGTTCACGCCGGTGTCCCTAATCGCACTCGGGGGCTACGGACGCTCCGAGCTGAGCCCGCACAGCGACATCGACATCATGTTCCTCTTCCCATCGAAGATGAAAGAGGCGGCGGTAAAACCGCTACAGGAGCACCTGACTAACGAGATACTCTATATCCTCTGGGATTGCGGTCTGAAGGTCGGCCACTCCACGCGCACCATCGACGAGGTATTCGTCGAGGCGCGTAAGGACATCCAGAGTAAAACCGCGTTGCTGGAGGCGCGTCTGGTCGCCGGGTCGTCCACGCTCTTTGACAGCCTGGCCGCGACCTACAAGGCCTACTACACCGTCGAGGACCCGAAAGGCTACATCGCCGCACGCCTAGAAGATCAACGCACGCGCCGAGCCAAATACGGCGACTCGGTGTTCCTGCAAGAGCCCGACGTCAAAAGCGGCGTCGGCGGCCTGCGCGATTATCAAAACGCGCTCTGGATGGCCCGCGTGAAGCTCGGCATCAGCCAGATGAAGGAGCTCGCCGACCAAAACTACCTTCGTCGCAACGAACTCCGCGATTTCCAGCGCGCCTACGAGTTCCTGCACCGCGTGCGCAACGAGCTTCATTTTCAAAAAAAACGCCCGACCGACGTGCTCGATCTCGAAGCCCAACCGCGCATCGCCCTCGGGCTCGGTTACAGCAACCGCGACATCCTCGGCCGCGTCGAGCAGTTCATGCGCGACTACTACCGCTCCGCGCAGACGGTTTTCCGCATCTCAAAACTGGTCGAAAGCCGCCTCGCGCTGACCCTGGAAAAGCCCAGCCGATTCATCTCGTTTCGCGATGTCGTGCGCGCCCGTCGTTACGAACGCGTCAAACGCATCGACGGTTTCGTCCTGCGCAACCGCGAGCTGAGCGCCGAGTCCGATGCGATCTTCCGCCAAGATCCTGCGCGCCTCATCCGCGTTTTCCGCCACTGCCAAAGCCTCGACGCGCAGATGGACTTCAACCTCCAGACGCTCGTGCGCGAATCCATCCCGCTCATCACGCGGCGGGTGTCCGAGTCGGCCGACGCCAACACCAGTTTCAAAGCCATTCTCGACGAGGCGGGCAACGTCCACCCCACCCTCGCGCTCATGCACGAACTCGGCGTGCTCGGCCGCTTTATCCCCGAATTCGACGGGCTCACCTGTCTGGTTCAGCACGAATATTACCACCGCTACACGGCGGATATTCACACGCTCAACTCCATCCGGGAACTCGACCATGTCTTCACCGAGGCGGAGCCCATCACGCTCAAATACCGCGAGGCCCTCCACGAAACGCCGGAGCCCGCGCTGCTCTATTTAATCTTGCTGCTCCACGACATCGGCAAGGCGCGCGGCATCCAAGGCCACGCCGAGAGCGGCGTCGAGATCGCCCGCCCGATCCTCAAGCGGCTCAACGTGAGCCATGACAACGCCGAGATTGTTCTCTTTGTCATAAAAAATCATCTGATCATGGCACGCTTTTGGCAGAAGCGGGATGTAGATGATCCCAATACCGCCGCCGCTTTCGCCGAACTCGTGCCCGATGCCGACCAACTCCGGCACTTGTATGTCCACACGTTTTGCGATGCGCGCGGCACCGCCGCGGGTCTCTGGAACGGCTACAAAGACGCCCTCCACACCGGCCTCTTCCGCGCTACCCTCGATCAACTGATCCACGGCGCTGCCCTCGTTACCCGCAACTCGCAACGCCTGCAAATGACCTACCAGGACCTAGTTTCGAAAACCATTCCCGGCATCAGCCCGGACGAGATCACCGCGCACTTTAATCTCCTTCCCGAGCGCTACTTCATCCACACCGACCCCGCGGAAATTTCTCTGCACATCAGCATGGTCAACCGCCTGCTGAAATCCATCACTCAGGCCGACTCCGTGGGCACGCTCCGCCCCATCATCGAGTGGAAGGACGACCTCAACCGCTCCCTCACCGTCGTCAACATCGTCACGTGGGACCGCGCCGGACTCTTCTACAAACTCGCCGGCGCGTTCAGCGTCGCCGGCCTCTCCATCCTCGGCGCCAAAGCCATCTCGCGCTCCGACCACATCGCCATCGACACCTTCTACGTTGTCGAACCCGGCCGCGGCATCGTGCAAAGCGTCAAAGCCCAGGAAGCCTTCGCCCGCACCGTCGAGGAAGCGCTCGTCTCCAACAAAGACCTCTACCCGGACATCGTTGCGCAGGCCCGCAAGCTCGCCCCGCCGCGCTACGCTCAATCCAACGCCGGAGAAATGATCCACGCCTCCTTCCCGCCGACGGTGGACGTTTACCACGAACTCTCCATGCAGCGCACCATCGTCGAGGTGCAGGCCCGCGACGAAATCGGCCTCCTCTTCCGCCTCGCAAAAACCATCAGCGACCACGGCTTCGACATCACCTTTGCCCGCATCGGCACCGAACGCGGTATCGCGATCGACACGTTCTACATCGAAAACGCCTCGCCCGACACCGCCGAGGACAACACGCGCCTGCACGGCCTGCGTGACGCCTTATCGCTCATCATCACGCCTGCGGACGCCGACGCCGCCGCCGTCTGAGCCGCCCCGTCCGTCGTGGGAAGCGAGCTTGCTCGAGATCGTTCGTCTCTCGAATCGCGAGCAAGCTCGCTTCCCACAAAAGCCCCCCGCCCCCGGTTCCCCTGCGCACCGCGATCTGAGTTTGCCCGCCGCGCGCCTCCCGCGATAGTCCCAGGCAATCCATGGAAGCCGCACCCGATCCGCGCGCCGATCGCGCGCTTTATCGCATCAGCAGTCTCGCCGGTCGCATCGACGATCCACACGAGGCCCTGCAGACGATCCTCGCGATCGCGATCGAGACACTCAACGCGTCCTCCGGCTCCGTCTCGCTCCTCAACCCCGACACCGGCAAACTCGAGATCGACGTCCACCAAGGCCTCTTCAGCACCGCCGACGACATCAGCCTCCGCCTCGGCCAGGGCATCACTGGCTGGGTAGCCTTCCACGGACGCCCCCAGCTCGTCACCGACGTCACCGCCGACTCTCGCTACATTTCCATCCGCAAAGAAGTCCGCAGCGAAATGGCCGCCCCCATGGTCGAGGCCAGCGGACAAATCCTCGGGGTCGTCAACCTCGACAGCGACCGCTTCAACGGCTTCGACGACACCGACCTCGCGCTCCTCCTGCGCATCTGCGAAGAGGCCACCGCCGTCATGCAACGCCTCTGGCAACTGCGCCACCTCAGTGGCAAAGCCCGCCAGCTCGAATCTCTCATCACCATCGGCCAGTCCCTCGTCGGCAAACTCGAACAACAAGAGCTGTTCGACACGATCACGCGCGACGCCCGCATCATCACCAACACCCGCGCCTGCGCCTTCTACCTCTACGACTCCCCACGGCAAACGCTGCGGCTTATCTCGCTCACCAACGCCTCGATAATCCCCCTGCCCGACCCGGACCTCCCCGTCGCCTCCTGCTTGGTGTCCTCCGCAATCCACACGCGCCGCCAGATCGAATACCTCAACATCCAATCGCCCGAGTTCATCGACGTCGTCGATCTCCCGCGCGACCCGTCTCTGCGCTCCTTGCTCGCCGCGCCCGTTCTCTACGAAAACGAGGTCATCGGCGTCCTCGC
>DFYA01000194.1:11452-15984 GCA_002382525.1 Opitutaceae bacterium UBA4094 | reverse complement strand
CCGGCGGCGAGCTCGGCGGTGACGGGTTGCCCGTCGGGGCCGGCCTTGGTCGGCGTAGCGTGGTAGATATTGCAGCCGTAGAAATCGAGCGGCTGCTTGATGATGTCGAAATCGGAGTCTTTGAACCGTGGCGCGTTTTTGCCGTAGGCGCTCAGGCCCTGCTCGGGATAGGAGCCGAGGACGGGCGCGTCGCCCCACCAACGGTTGTTCCAGCAATGTCCGTCCCAGACGGTGTCCATCGCGGCGTTGGCAGCGGCGATGTCGGCGGGAGAATTTGTAATGGGATAATTGATACAACCGACGGGAGCCCAGCCGATGACCGGCCGGCTCTTGGCGCGGGCGCGGATGGTTTGGACCGAGCGACCGTGGGCGAGCAGGGCGTGGTGGCCGGCTTGCAGGACCTCGCGAAGACCGAGCTTGAGGCCCGGGGCGTGTTCGCCGTGGAGATGCCCGAGGCCGATGAAGCACTGCGGCTCGTTGAGCGTGATCCAATTACTGACGCGGTCCGACAGGCGGTCGACGATGACCGCGGTGTAGTCTGCGAACCATTTGGGGCTGTCGGGATTGAGCCAGCCGCCGCGCAGGAAGAGTTCGTAGGGAAAGTCCCAGTGGAAAAGGGTGACCCACGGCTGGATGCCGGCGGCGAGGAGCTCGTCGACGAGGCGGTCGTAGAAACCGAGGCCGGCTTCGTTGACCTTGCCGGTTCCGGAGGGAAGCACGCGCGGCCAGGAGACGGAGAGGCGGTAGGCTTGCAAGCCCATCTGCGCCATGAGGGCGACGTCGTCTTTGTAACGGTGGTAGTGGTCGCACGCGGTGTCGCCGGTGTGGCCTTCCCAGATGCGCCCTTTTTGGTGGGCGAGCATGTCCCAGACGGAGGCGCCTTTGCCGTCGGCCTGCCAGGCGCCTTCGATTTGGTAGGAAGCCGCGGCGGCGCCCCAAGTGAAATTGGAGGGAAAGGATGAACTCATGGAAAAAAAGAAGTGAGGGCGGGCGTTGCCGGCGGGGACCGGCACTGAGCGGGAGCAGGGGTGGCTCGGGTGTGAAGATAGCACCAAACGCCTCGAAGGCGGTAGGCATCTGCCGATGGAAAATATGTCATTTACTGATCGTAAAAACCGGACGAGCGCGTGGTTTTGCTCGCATCGTATCGGGTTTTGACCATCTAGGTGTCGACGTTCGCTGATCTCTTACCTCGTTGTTTCACATAAACGGGTCACGAACGACCTCCCTGCATGAGCTTTCCGAAACACTTTCACTGGGGCGCCGTGACGTCCGCGTATCAACTGGAAGGGGCTTGGGATGCGGACGGCAAAGGGCAATCGGTGTGGGATATGTTTACGCGTCGCCGAGGCCATGTCTGGGAGGGACAAACCGGACAGGTCGCGTGCGATCACTACCACCGCTACAAGGGCGACGTCGGGTTGATGGCGGAGATCGGGCTCAATGCATATCGGTTTTCGATCTCGTGGCCGCGCGTGATGCCGTCGGGAACCGGCGCGGTGAACGAGGCCGGGCTGGCGTTTTATGACCGGTTGGTCGACGAGCTGCTCGCGGCGGGTGTGCAGCCTTGGGTGACCCTGTTTCACTGGGATTTTCCGTATCAGTTGTTTCTGCGCGGAGGTTGGCTGAACCCGGAGAGCCCGGCTTGGTTTGCCAAATACACGGCGGCGGTCGTGGAGCGTTTGTCTGACCGGGTGACGCATTGGGTAACGTTGAACGAGCCGCAGTGCTTCATCGGGCTCGGTTATCACGACGGCAATCACGCGCCGGGGCTGCGGTTGGATTTTCCAGAAGTGTTGCTGGCGGGACATAACGCGCTGCTGGCGCATGGGCGCGCGGTCGAGGTAATCCGTGAACGGGCGAAGAAGAAGCCGATCGTGGGCTGGTCGCCGGCGGGAACGATCTATTACCCGGCGACGGAGTCACCCGAGGATGTGAACGCCGCGCGCATCGCGACGAATTCGGTGTGGCCCGACGGTGTATGGAACAACCGCTGGTGGGGAGATCCTGTAGTGCTGGGTGGATACCCCGAGGAAGGGTTGCGTGTGTATGGCGCGGCGGCACCGAAGGCGACGAAGGCGGACTTCAAGATCATCCAGCAGCCGATCGATTTCTACGGGTGCAACATCTTTCAAGGCGAGGCGATCAAGGCGGGACCTACCGGAGCGCCGGTGCTCGCGCCGGTGCCGCCGGGGCATCCACGCACGTTGTATCTATGGAATCAGACGCCGGAGGCGCTTTACTGGGGGCCGAAGTTTTTGGCGGAGACCTACAAGCTGCCGATCGTGATCACGGAAAACGGCATGTCGAATTGCGACATGGTCGGGCACGACGGGTGTGTGCATGACCCGGTGCGCGTGGAGTTCATGATCAGTTATCTGTTGCAGCTACGACGCGCCCTCGCGGAAGGCATCGATGTGCGCGGGTATTTTGTCTGGTCATTGATGGACAACTTCGAGTGGCAGGAGGGCTACAAGCACCGCTTCGGGTTGATCCATGTGGATTTCGTGTCGCAGCGGCGGACGTTGAAGGATTCGGCGCTGTGGTATCGCGACGTGATCGCGAGCAACGGCGAAGAGCTTGAGAAATACGTGCCGGACGACGGGCCGGAGCAACCCTACGTGATCCAAGAGACGCTACGCTACATCACGACGCATGTGGGCGAGGCGTTTAATATTAAAGATCTCGCCGGGCACTTGCGGTGCCACCCGGATTTCCTGAGCCGGAAGTTCAAGCAGCAAACGGGAACAGACCTTAGTGTTCATATCCGACGCTTGCGGATCGCGCACGCGAGCGAGCTGTTGAAGCGGCCGGGCGCGAGCATCGATGAGGTGGCTGAGAGGTCGGGCTTCTCGGACCGTATCCATTTCACCAAAGTGTTTCGACGCATCACCGGGCAAACGCCGGGTCAGTTCCAGCGGCAGCACCGAGTCGGGGCGGAGGGAGCGGGCGGCGTTTCATCGACGCTCCGGCTGCAGTCGAAGAACCCTCGTGCGAACACGACGAGCGTGCGGTGAAGGGTGGGAGTGCGCGTTGGTTGGCTTCGGTCGATTCCTGATTTCTTCGTCACGTAAGCCCGGTGATCCGCGTTCGGAAAACCGCTGTGTGGTTTAGGCGCGTCCGAGCGTCTTGAGGCGAACAGCGATGAACATTAAAAGCCCCGCTCTCTTGCGAGGGCGGGGCTTGGTTTTGACCGACGAAAGAAGCGTGTTTCGGGAACGGCTTAGCTGCGCTTGCGACGCTGCATAAGCGCGAGGCCAAGGGCGCCCGCGCCGCCGAGCAGGGCGTAGGTGGAAGGCTCGGGAATGGTGGAGAGCACGAAGTTATCCACGGTGGTGATACGACCGTCGCCGCCTTGGGTGCCGATGCGCAGACCAACGCCGGTTCCGCCCAATGTAGGGGAGGTGTCCACGATGCTCAGGAAGGACCCGATGACTGAGCCGTTGTCAGTGCTTAGAATCGATCCGGTGAAGCTGATGGTGTCGGCGTCGGTGTCCACGGCGACATCGAGATTGAACGTGTAAAAGGTATTGCTGGCGAAGGTCGTCCCAAGACTGGCTCCGCTCAAGGTGGCGGTGCCGCCCGATCCTCCGACTTGCGCTCCTACTGCGGTGCTGGTGGTCGAAGCGCCTTCAAAGATCCGCAAGTCGGCATAGCTTACGCCGCTTTGTGTGCGAATCCGGAACACCGCCAAGTAGCCGGTGGTTCCGCTGATGTTGCTGAAGAAGCCGACGCTGTGGCCGTCGAAAGTGGACGTGGAGATGAAACTGAATTTCCCGTCGATCTTCAGGCTGAAGTCGTCGGTGACCGCACTAGGAAACGACGAATTGTAGGTGGCGATACCGGCGGCGGATGAACCATTCTTCATCTCCACCCCGCCATTGTTGGGCGTCAGCATGGTGGCGTTGAAGGTCTCGGTGAAATTATCGGCATACTGGGTGCCGGAGAAATCGATGACGGTGGTGCTCGCATGCAGGGATGTGACCGTGCAGAGGAGGGCGGCAAACGACGCGAGTCGGGGTAGGCTGTGCTTCATAATGTGGTGGAAGGGTGTGGCGCGACTATAGCACGGACGGATGCGGGCCCGTGAATTCACTCCTGACATAAGTTGTGCCATTTCCTGATCGGGGCTTCAGGCGGATGTGTTGACGTTCGAGACGTGAATTTCTGCTTTGCGCCGACGCGGGGGTTGGCGAGCGTGACGTGAACATGCCCGCTGAACCGATCCGCTTTTTTAACCGTTACACGCAATCCGTCGAAACCGAGCAGGTCTATGGCGAGAAGTGGCTGCGGTGGACCTACGAGACGTTGCCGGGCCGGTTTTCGGCGGAGGCGTTGCTGAAGCGCGCCGCCTTTTCGCATTGGTATGGCTGGCGCATGAATCGCCCGATCAGCGCGCAGCGGGTGCTGCCGTTTATCGCCAACTACGACCTCGACGTGGATGACTTCGCGAAGTCGCCTCTGGATTACCGGACGTTTAACGAATTTTTCTATCGTGCACTTAAGAAAGAAGCGCGCCCGATCGCGCCGGG
>DFYA01000194.1:0-11253 GCA_002382525.1 Opitutaceae bacterium UBA4094 | reverse complement strand
CTCATTAACGACACGCCGCGCTTCGGGCGTGTGGCCGTGTTTGAGGTCGGAGCGACGTGCGTGGGAACGATCAAGAACCTCTATGTCGCGGGAAGGCCGGTCGCGAAAGGCGACGAGAAGGGATTTTTCACGTTTGGCGGGTCGTGCGTCATCACGGTTTTTCAGAAAGGCCGGATCCGGTTCGACGACGATGTGGTGGCGCAAAGTGCGAATCATGTGGAGACCTACGCGCGCATGGGCGACCGGCTCGGGATCGCCTCGGAATAAGGCGCCTTCGTTCTTGCCACGGGCGCGCGGCGCCTCCGCAATCGGCGTCCCCAGTTAGCCCGCCCGGGTGGTGGAATGGCAGACACGAGGGTCTTAGAAGCCCTTGCCGTAAGGTGTGCAGGTTCGAGTCCTGTCCCGGGCACCAATCGACCGCGGTTTGCGGAGAGGTTGGTTTGGACCTGTGTAGCGCTTTTTCGGATACTGCGTTGTCTATCTCGCTCGGCGCCCGCGGAATTGGTGTCTAGTGCAGCGCGCATGCGTTGCTAAACGGTGTGCATTTTTGGACAAAAGCCGAACGAAGCATTGACGACCCTGCTCATAGCAATTCCCATTACCGGGCTTTTCCCTATGCGTTTACCCCTGCGCCGGATTTCATCTCCGCTTAATCCCGCCCGCTTCGTCTGCGGCCTCGGCGTTGCCATGGTAGCTGTCGCCGGCGTGCACGCCCAAATCCAGGTCCCGTTGCCGATGATTTTGGGCGAGGCGGATGCCGCAATTAAGGCCCGCAAGGCAGCCGATGCCGCCGCGCTGCTGGACATGGTATTGGACCGTGTGGCGAAGGGGGAGGCCCTCCCGCCCGGCGTGTCGCTTGCCAACGTGCAGTTGCTCGCGGCCAATACCCATTTCCAGGTTCAGAACTATCCGCGCGCCGAGGCGGTTGCGAAGGAGTTGTTGAAGACCACGACCACAGGGTTGGCGGCGGGTGACGGGCGTTTGGTTCTCGGTCTCTCGTTGGCCCTTCAGGATAAATTTGCCGAGGCCGTGCCGGTGTTCGCCGCGTTGGAAGAATCGACGACGCACCGCGACAAGGCCCTCATGTATCGGTCGATGGCCGCGCAGCAGTCCAATCAGCCCGAGGTCGCGATCGACGCGCTCAACCGCCTGCTCGCTTCCGCACCTCGCGACGCCGACTGGGCCGATTCCGCGCTGACGCTCATTTCCCTGCAGCTCCAGCAGGGCAACCTTCCTGCAGCCCGTCGCGGTCTCGAACTCCTTCGCGGGAGTTTGAACACGGTGGACAACTTGGCCGGGCTAAACGTGCTCGGCCTCCAGCTCGGCGACTCATTGCTCAACAGCAATCCGCCGGACCTCGCTGGCGCGCTCACCGCTTACCGCACCGTCCTTCCGCGCGCCGATCTGGTCCGCCTGCAGAAACAGCGCATCGCGCGGATGGAGGCTTTGGCCGCTCGGTATAAGGCCCTTTCCCAGAGTTCCGTGAGCGAGTCCGACGCGGTTCGCCGCGTCGAAGCTCGTGTCGCGGCCACGAAGCAGGCGCTGGAGGAAATCGGCAAGCGCGCCGATTACGACGCGACGCTGTTTTACCGTCTTGGCCACACTTTCTTGCAGCGTGGCGGCGCGTGGGAAGCAGCGATCATTTTCGAACGTTTGCTCAAGGAGTATCCACAGGCGGAGGAGCGTGAACTCGCGTTTGCCGAACTCGTGCGCGCTTACGCAGATACCGGGCGTGTTGACCGCATGCGGACGGCATTGGACGAGTTCATGCGGGCGACCCCTGACAGCAAGCTATTGCCGCAGGCGCTCTACGTCGCCGCCCAAGCCGCGTATGATCGAGGCCGCGCCGACATGCAGCTGGAGTTTCTTCAGGTCGGCATCTCCCGTTATCCCGAGGCCGAGATGACGGAGTTCATGATGCTCATGCAGGCCAATGCTCATTTCTCAGGCAGTCGTTTTGAGGAGGCGCGCGAATCGGCAGATGCATACGTTACCAAATATCCCGAAGGCCGCTTCGCCGAAGATGCGTTTTACCTGCGCGCGATGGCGACACTTGTGCTGGGCAGGGCGTCCGATGCGATCAAGGAGATCAACGAATATCTGGCGAAATATCCGGAAGGCCGATTTGTGGCCGACGGGCGGTATCGAATCGCTGCGGCACAATATGCCATGCAGGATTACGATGCGGCCGAGAGGCAGTTAGACTCGTGGCTGTCCGACTATTCCTCGGACCATCATCAACGCGGTGAAGCGCTCTCGACACAGGGTGACGTGTATGCGGGCCAAGGCCGGGTTGAAGACGCAATCAAGAGTTATCGTGCTGCGCTGGATGGTTCGCTGTCCGACGATCAGCTCGGCTACGTCTTGGACGAACTCACCAAGCATTATCAATCGAAGCGTGACTTTAACACGGCGGCGGTGATGTGGGAGAACTTCGCCCGCGAGCGTCCGGATCATCCGTTTGTCATCAACGCGGCGTATTGGATCGGCCGTCTGCGGGCTCGTGAGGGCAAGGTCGAGGAGGCCATCGGGCAGATGGGCGAGATCGCCCGTCGCTACATCACCGACCCGAATCGCGACGCCGTCGAGCGCCTGCTCACGCAAATGGCCTCGTTGCTGGCGCGCAACCCGCGCCCAGGCCCCGACGGGGTTCGCCCGCCACCCCCGTCGCCGGAGCAGATCGCGGCACGGATCGAGCGCGAGTTAGTCTCTGGCGAGAATCACCGCCAGCCTACCGTTAAGGCCCGCGTGCTTTTTACCGAAGCAGAGGTTGCCTCCCTTCGGAAGAACACCGATTTGCGCGACCGACTATTGGGCCGCATCGGCGACGAGATTGCTCCCGAGCACCTCTCGCCCGGCCTGCTCGGCCGGGTGGGCGACTTGCTCCGCGAACAGGGCAAGCTGGATCGCGCCCGTGCGTGCTACGACCATCTCGTGCTGCGTTACCCGCGTTCAATGTATGCGGATTTCGGATATGTAGGTTTGGGCGAACTTGCCTATATAGCGGGCGACTACGACAGCGCCTTGGTTTATTTCACCAACGCGATTGATCGGGCCGGCGCGCGTTTCAAGCTGCTCGAGGCCACCCTTGGTCAGGCCAAGACGCTGCTCGCGAACAACCGACTGGACGCGGCCAAGGATCTCTTCGAGCAGATTGCCAGCAACCGCGCGTGGCGCGGCGAGGCCACGGCGCAGAGCATCTATTCGCTGGGCGAGATTTTGCTCAAGCGCGGCGGCTCCGAAAACCTAGCGCAGGCGCAGGCGCATTTTCAACGCGTCTTCATATCCTACAAGAAGTTTACGCCTTGGGTCGCTAAAGCGTATCTAAACAGTGGTCAGACGTTCGAACGGCTTGGGCAAAACCCGGAGGCGTTGAACACCTATCGCGAGATGCTACGCGACGAACGCCTTCACCCTTTCCCCGAAACCGCCCGAGCTCGTGAACGTATCGCGGTCTTGGAATTGCAAGTCCCCGCGTCGGCCACGGCCGCATCCACGGGAGGTGCCTCATGAAATCGCTTTTTTGTGCTCTCGCCGCCTTAGTCGCGGTTTCACCGCTCTGCGCCCAGCGTTACATCCTCAGGGATAATCGCGTTCTCAACCATGCCGACGTCACCCTCAAGGGCGCCAACTTGGTCCGAGTGATTGGTGACGGCGCTGAGATCTCCTATCCCATTTCACAGGTTGCTCGACTGGACTGGCCAGAGCCCGAGGACATTGAGCAGGCGCGCCAATTATTTGCCGCTGGCAAGGCGACGGAGGCCGAGGAAAAGATCACTCCGATTTATCGTCAGTTCGCGCCGTTTTCAAAGCTCCCGGGCTCTTGGTGGAGCGACGCAGCTTTGATTCGTGCGCGTGCCCTGTTGGCCCAAGAGAAGAGGGAAGAGGCCGAACGCGCCGCCCGGGAACTGATGTCCACCTCTGCCGATCCCGATACGGTGGTCGCCGCGCAGTTGATCATGGCCCGCGTGCAGATGCTGTTGGACAAGCCTGACATCGCCGATGCGATGTTGGACGAAATCATGCGCAAAGACGCGTCGTCCGAGATCGAAGCGCGCGCCGCGATCTTGCGAGGCGATATCGCTTTTGCGCGCAAGGAATTCGAAAAAGCGATCGAGTTTTATCTCCAAGTCCCGGCGTTTTACGGAACTGAGGAGGCGGTCATGCCGCTGGCGCTTCTCGGCAGCGCCCGCTCTTATCGCGGGTATGGCGACACGGCTCGTGCCGAACGCGCCTACCTCGACATCATGGTCACCTATCCCGATAGTCCGGAGGCGGCGATCGCCAAGACTGAGTCTGCCACCCTGTAACCCCGTTTTTGCTTTCTCTGATACATACAATCTCCCGCGAATTATGAAATCCACCCTCCGCCGCCTTACGGGCTTCGCTGCCCTTGTTTCCGCTAGCCCGCTCGCGCTTCTCGCCCAAGAAGTGGCCGAGCCCACGGTCGTAACGAAGTCCCTACTGCAGGAACTCAGCGCCCCGGCAATCATTCCGCTTTGGTTCTGCTCGGCCTTGATCGTTTATCTCGTGATCGATCTCTACATGAAGACGGGCGACAAACAGTTTGTCCCGCCCGTCGCCGTGGACTCTTTCCGTTCCTTTTTTCGCGCTGGCGATTATCGGGGTGCCTATACTTGGGCACAGCAAAACCCGGGAATTTTGTCCTCTGTGGTGTTCGCCGGTCTGAAGCATGCCCCGGGCGGCAAGCAGGCCTCTGAAGACGCCATGGGGTCCGCGATCCTCGGAGAGAACTCCCGTTTCCAGAGCAAAATCGCCTATCTCTCCGTTATCGGCGTTATCGCGCCGATGATCGGTCTCACCGGCACGGTGGTCGGCATGATTCAGGCGTTTGCCGCGATGGGCCAAGCGGGCGCCGCCGATCCGTCCAAGCTCTCGGGCGCCATCGGTCACGTGCTCCACGCGACCGCCTCCGGTCTCGCCGTCGCTATCCCGGCGTTCATCTTCTACTACCTCATCCGTAACCGCGTCGGTCATGCAATTCACGCTGTTTCCGATGCCACCAACGATCTCTTCCGTAAGTTCCCTTACGAGCACCTCTCCAACGTCGAGTTCGAGGGCGCCGAGACGTTTGCCGCCACGCCGAACTGGGTGCAGGGAAGCCCGACCTACGTCGCTCCCGGCCAAGCTCAGCAGGCTTGATTGTTTTATTTCGCACGGTCGGCGTGAGTCGGCCGTGCAGCTTTCTAACCCTATAATTTTTCAATCCCATGGCCAGTAGTGGTGGCGGCGAAGGCGAGCCCGAATTCCAAATCGCCCCGATGATCGACGTGCTGCTCGTGCTGCTCATTTTTTTCATGAGCATCGCGACGACGGCTGTTTCACGCTACGACCAAGCCATCGATCTTCCGATCGCGCCCGACGCGAACAAGAAAGAAGATTCCGTGGGCGAACTCGTGTTTAACGTCGCTTGGCGTCCGCAAACCCAGACCGCCGTGACCATGTTCGAGGAACATGTGGTGAACCTCGATGATGTGGTGGCCACGCTCACCGCGCGAAAAAAGGCCGATCCTAACGTGCGTATCCTTGTGCGCAGCGACGCTCGCACCCCGGTCCGCTATGTGTCTGCTGTCATCGAGGCGGGGGCCCGAGCCGGCATCTCCGACGTCACGTTCGCCACCCTCAGCCGCTGATTCTCCGACCATGAAAATGCCCATCCAGCAGGGGAACCCCGATGTGGGCTTCCAAATCGCGCCGATGATCGACGTGGTCTTCGTGATCTTGGTTTTCTTTATGGCCTTGGCGGCGCAGATCCGCATTGAGCAGATTCTTCAAACGAAGCTGCCCGGCGTCGCGATCGCCTCCACCGCGACCGAATTTGTAGACGAGCAAATTCTTCAAGTCGGTGAAGACGGCGAGGTCTCCCTCAACGACGAGTCCTACGATTCGTCGGCCAGCCGGGAACTCCCGCAGCTCACAGGCACGCTCATGCGCCTAAAGGCGTCGAGCGAAGCGGCTAAGAGCAAGCTGGTGGTCACGCTCATCAGTCATCCGGAATCTCCGTATTATCGCACGATCGATGTGCTCAACTCCCTGTCGATCGCGGGCATCACCAACGTCACCTTCACGTCCGATTCGGAAGAGTTTTAAGCGTCCGGCAGCCTTTCTATTCCTATGAGCACGCCCCATCCCAATCTTTATCGGCGCATCACCGCCAGTGTGCCTTTGCTGGTGACGGTCGTGGTGCATGTGATCCTTCTGGGCATCGCCGGTTATTTCGTAACCGAGCAGATCATCGGCGGCGGCAAAAAGTTCGAGCCATCGGCCCCGACAGAATCGATCGCTCAGAAACAGGTGGAACACCGTTTGCAGGTGGCGCGCAAAGGTGGCGGTTCGGCGAGTTCGTCGCCGGTGTCGGCCTCACGCATCTTTTCGACGGCGGAGGGCGCACTGCAAATGCCCGAGATGCCAGACCTTCCTTCCGTGGGAGCGAGTTCGCTCAGTGGCATGGGCTTCGGCAAGGGCATGGGCGCGGTCGGCACGGGCACAGGCTACAACACGGGAATCGGCTCGGGTAGCGGCACCGGTGTGGGTTTTATGAACATGAGCTTTCTGGGCGTCACCAGTCAGAATAGCTCGAAGATCGTGTTTGTCGTCGAGGTAGGCCGCGAGCTGCTCGACATCCGTAAAGGCGGTTTCGAGGCGTTTGCGATCATTCGCGAGGAGATGATGAAACTCATCAGTCGCCTGCCCCCGAGCGCCGAATTCGGTGTCGTGCTCTTCGAACGCTACGGTTGGAATAACAACGCGGTTGTATCGTTTAATTCCAAGCTCATGCCCGCGACGGTGGGCAACAAACAGGAGTTTTTTGAATGGATGAAGCCGGTGAACGCCAACCCGGACCGACTCGGGATTTCGTCGGCCAGCGGGCGCCGGAATCGGTGGACGCCCAAGGATCTGAGCAGTGCGGGAATCGATGCGCAATTGAACCCGCCCACTTGGGCGCGGGCGCTCCACTATGCGATGGAGATGGAGCCCGACACCGTTTATATTATCTCCGGTAGCCAAGGTGATGTTTCCCGCGATCTGACTCCTGCCGAGTTGGAACGTCGTAAACGGGAACATGAAAAGTTCCTCGCCGACATGAAGCGCGACGGTCTCGATCCGGCCGCCGTCAACGCAGCCCGTGAGCGGTTTCTTTCCAAGGCCCGAGGTCAGTTAAACGAAGTCAACACCAAGCTCCGCGCGCAGGGCAAACCGCCCCTCATCGTCACCGACACGCGGCGTATTTTTGACCGCGACTTCCAAGCTGAACTCAAGCGCGGTGGATTCGAAATCAAGCTCGATACTGCAGGCTGGGCCGACAAGCAGGGCCGCCCGATTTGGTGGATTGGCATGAACAGCACAGCCCGGGCCGAGTTCAGCGACGTGGTCATGCATATTTCCAAGCTGAAGCGGGCGCTCATCAAGAATCAGGTTGGCATCAATTACTTCCTCTTTGTGGGACCCGACGAAAAGCCACAGTCATCGATCGACAACCTGAGCGATCTCACGCGGCGCAATTCGGGCAAGTTTGAGTTGATCACCACACGCCGTCTGCAGGAACTCTCCGCTCGCGACGCGGCCCGGTAATCGGACTGTTTTTATCCTAATCGGGCGGCAGTAGCCGCAACACGCGTTTGGTAGGAGTCCTCGTCATGAGGCCGGCGGCGGGGACCTACGCGATTCATCGGTGAAGTCGTTCACGACGCCCTCGTAAGCTTTGTCCTGTTTGTAGATCTGCAGGATGCGACCGTGCTCGAATTCAGAGGTCGGGAAGACGCGAGCGGGTTCACCGGGTAGGAAAATGCCGGTGTAAGCGCGGTGGCGATCAACGAGTCGGCGGATGACAAGCATGCGCGGACAAAACGCGTTTCAGCCTCGCGGGCAAATCCGCTGAAAGCAAAACCGCCGCCCTCTCGCGTTTGAGCGGGCGGCGGAGGTGTGCCGATTGGGGGTGGCGGCGGGGCAGGCGCCGTGGCGAGGCCGGGACGTTGGTTTTACGAGGCCTTGCGGTAAGTGGCGCCGTCGCGCAGCTGCTTCACGCGGTCGTGTGCGGACTGCACTTCTTGGTATTGACGGGTGAGAACATCGCGGGTGGGCAGGTCGAGATCATTGCTGTCGAGGGCCTTTTGGAACGCCTCCACAGCGGCGTCTTCACCGCGTTCGGCCTCCGCGAGAACGGCATGCGGCTCGTTTTTCGAGAGAGCGGCCTTTAGGTCGATCCACGTGCGATGCAGTGCGCCGGTTGCGCTGCCTGATTTTTCTGGTTCGGCGCCGAGGGCAAGCAGCCGGGTCTGGAGTTGGCTGACAAATTCGGCGCGTTGTTCGGAGTAGCGACGGAAAAGCTGAGAGAGTTCGGCGTCCTTGGCGTCTTCGGCGGCGGTTTTGTAGCCGTGTTGGCCGTCGCGGAGGATTTCGACGAGATCGTTGAGGGTTTTGATCGTGCTCTTGATTTCGGACTTCATGGGTAAGGAGGGGTTCTGTGTTCAGGGGAGTGCGACGGACGGAGAGGCCGGGGGGCCAATTCCGTCGGCGCGTGAATGGCCCAGTCTTGCCCGTCCCGTGCCAGTCGCGGCAACCCGCCCCCTTAGAGGAAGTTGGCACACCCCACGGAATGTTTCCCACCCCCGTATTGCTGCGTTTTGCAACGGCAGCAACGAGCGGATCTTTCAATTTGCGAAGGGGCCATCCCTTGTGCTCGGTGCGAAAACACGCAGACAAACCACCTTCATCCCCAACTGTTCGGGGAATCTTGTAACTTCAAGGTTTTGATTCGGACCAGAGAGGCGAACTCACACGAAGCAGGCCCGAAAGCCCTCGGTGAGGGCTTCGCGGTCGAGGTGTTTGCCGATAAAGACGAGGGTGTTGGTGCGAGGGGCGCCGGCCCAAGGTTTGTCGAACTTGGCGTCGAAGAGCATGTGCACGCCTTGGAACACCAATTTGTTGGGCGCGCCCTTGATCGAGAGCACGCCTTTGCACCGGTAGATGTCGTTGCCCTTCACCTTGAGGAGCTCGCCGATCCAGTCGTTGAGTCGCTTGCCGTCGAGATCGCCGGTTTCGGTGATGCCCACGCTGGTCACGTCGTCGTCGTGGCTGTGGGTGTGCTCGTAGTCTTGCTGCCAGCCGGGCTTCACGTTCTCACCCATCACTTGGATATGAAGCGGGTGGTGTCCGCAGGCTTCGAAGACCATGAAGAGGCCGGGCTCCGCGATGTTGAGGGTGAAGTGAGCGTGGGCGTGTTCGCCGATTTGCAGGCGGTGGAGGGTGCCGCCGGGGGTGACGGTTTCACCGGGGGCGACTTTGTTCTCCCAGTCGGAGAAGACGAGGACGGCGGCGTCGCGGGCTGCGGCAAGATCGGCGTCGGCAAAAGACTTCACGGGCATGACGACGATGTCGAGGGTGCCGTCGGCGCCGTGGTGGTGATGGTGGTGCCCTTCACCTTCGGCGTGGTCGTGCGAGTGCCCTTCGCCGCCATGGGCGTGATCGTGGTCGCAGTGGTCGTGTCCGCAGCAGTCGTCGTGGGCGTGGCCGATGACGAGTTGGTGTTCGCCCTTCGGGATCGCGTAGACGCCGGCCCATTCAAACGGGTAGGACGGCTCCATGAACTGCGGGTCGAGCTCGGTGGCGCGGGAGAGGTTGAAGCCGCCGACGTTGAGGACGTGCTTGAGGTCGATGTCGGCGTTGCGCGCGCGGTGGATCTTGGCCGCCGCATTCATTTTGTGGATACGCGCTTCGAGGGCGTCGAGGTCGGCGGGGGAAACGAGGTCGGTCTTGTTGAGGATGATGACGTCGGCGAAACCGATCTGTTTTTTCACCTCGGGGGAGTCGTCGATGTGCTGGAGGACGTGTTTGGCGTCGACGAGGGTGACGATGCTGTCGAGGCGGAAGCGGGTGCGCATCTCATCGTCGGTGAAAAACGTCTGGGCGACGGGNNGCAGCAGATGCAGCCGTTGTTCATCTCGAAGATCTCCTCGTCGGATTGGATGACGAGTTGGTTGTCCACGCCGACTTCGCCGAACTCGTTTTCGATGACGGCCAGTTTTTTGCCGTGCTGCTCGGTGAGAATGCGATTGAGGAGCGTGGTCTTCCCGGCGCCGAGGAAGCCGGTGAGGACGGTGACAGGGATGGGGGCGGTGGCGTCGGAAGTGGGCGTGGTCATGGGCTTAAAAGAGAGGACCAATGACGAATGACGACGGACGAATGAAGCGCAAACTCGGGCGCAGGTTCGCCGCGCTTAAATCGGCGTGACGAAACGGATGCCGGCGAAGAGCGCGAGGGCGGTGAATAGGAACGGCGTCCAAAAGCCGCCGCGGCGGAGTTCCCAGTTGTGGGCGTATCCGAAGAGAATCACGGCGACGAGTCCGGCGAACGCGGTATAGCCGAGCCACTCGCTCGAGAACCGCGCGGCGTGGAACGCCCCCGGCATCTCCACGAAAAAACGCACGCCGCGCTCGATTGCCATGAGCAAAAGAACACTGGCGTGATTAAGGACCAAGGAGATCCACGTGAGCCCGAGCAAACCGCAGAGCAGCGAGAGAAAACCCGAGATAATGACCAGCGAACCGACGGGGATGAGAACGAGATTGGCGAGCAGCGAAACGGGCGTGAAGAGATTGAAGATGACCACGCCGCTGATGGCGCTCACGACGGAAGTGGAGAGCCCGATCGCGATGACTCCCAGCGTCCATCGCCAGCAAGCGTCGATGCCATGGTGATACCACCGCCAGGTGACTTTGGGCAGCGACGTGAAGGAGGCGCCGCGTTCCATCCAACGTTCGCCGAGCGGGAGTCCAAGGAGCAGCAGCGAGGCGACGATGCCGTAGCTGAGCTGAAAACTGGCGGTGAACAATTGCAGCGGGTGAATCAGCAGCACGCATACGGCCGAGGCGACCAGCGCTGACAACGGGCTGCCCGGCCGGCGCAGAACGTGCGAAGCGTGCAGAAACATCACCATGAGGAACGCTCGCACGGCGGACGGCGTGCCGCCGGTGATATCGACATACAGCCAGAGCAGCACGCCGCCGACGATCACACGCGCGAGTGCCGGCAGGCGCAGCATTCCGAGCAGGATGTGGATGACACCGGCGATCACCGCGATATGCAGACCGGATATGGAGAACAGGTGCATCGTGCCGGATTCGCGGAAGACGCCTTTCTGTTCGTCGCTCAATTCGCCGTGTTGGCCAAGCAACATGGCACGGAGGATGTTGCCGTGCTCGGGCCAGGCGGCGATGCCGTGTTGCAGGAGGG
>DFYA01000284.1 GCA_002382525.1 Opitutaceae bacterium UBA4094 | reverse complement strand
CCGACGAAAAGCACAAGGCCGGTGTGGGTAACCGGCGTGGCGCGCAACCAACCGTGACGCAACGCCCAGGCGAAGAGCGCGGGCGCGACCACACCGAGGAACACGAGATGCAGAAACGCGATGACGGTGAACCGATGATTCGCGAGGTGTGCGAGCGCGGGAGCGGCAGAGGCAGCTTGAAGCAGGTGTTTGAGAAAAAAGGAGGCGAGCGCTAAAACGGCCAAGGCGCGGGCCATGCCTCTGAAGAGCGTCCCCGCGCCGCGCAAGGCGCGGAGGAGGTAAACGCAGCCGACGAGTTGCACGCCGCCTCCAAGTGCGGCGAGCGCGTAAACCCAGCCGGGCGGATGAAGCCAGAGCGCGGATTGGGCGAGCGTGAGCACGGCGCCGGCCGAGAGCCAATGGAGCGCCTGGCGGGCGGCGGCGGGATTCGCAGGCGTGAAGGATTGGAAGAGGACGGCCTGCAGGAAGAAGAGGAACCAGCCGTTGTATTGGCAGTGGAGGTAGAAATAGATCGAGAGCTGGTAAGCGGGCGTGTCGCGCAGACCGGACGCGGCGAGGGGGCCGAGGGCAAGCGGGCCGAGTCCGGAGACGACGAGAAACAGCAGGGCGGCGCGGAGGTGTCCGCGGGCGACCGGCGAGGCGGTGTTGCGGTGCCAGAGTTTCCAAGCGAACACGCCCGAGCCGACCATGTGCAACGTGGAGAAGGCGATGCTGACCGACCCGTATCCTTGGATCGGATACGAAACGAGCATGCCGACGACCGCGATCTGAAGCACGACAAAGAGGCGGACGTAGCCGCGCTGTTCGCCCGGCGGGGCGAAGTAGGTGAGGGCGAGAGCGAAAAACGCGTTGAACACCCAGCCGAGGAAGGCGACGTGCGAGTGGGCGTGGAGAACGTGGCCGTAGGCGAAACCGGGCAGCGGCACCGCCGTGTGCAAGCGCAGGAGCGTGCCGAGGATTGCGGTGACGAGGAGAAAACCGAGGGCGAGGGCAAAGGCGCGACGGGCGGTTAACGGCACAGGAGGCATGGGGACTTGCGGGGGGCTGGGCGGGAGCGGCGGCAATCCTGCGGAGGATGAGACGCGGTCGGCGGCAAGATTGCCGCCGCTCCCATGGAGCGCTTCAGCCACCGCCGTGCTGCGCGATGATTTGGCGGAGGCGTTGGCCGATGCCTTCGGCGATCACGATGAACTCGGCGGCTTCGGCGGGCGCGAGGTGCGCACGGCAGTTGCGGCCCCAAAGTTCGAGCCACGCGGCAAAGTGGCGCTCCTCCAGGCGCAACGGCAGGTGTTTCCACGGCATGCCGCCGCCGTAGAGGCGCGGACCGCCGGAGAGGCCGGACCAGAAGTCGGCGATCTTTTCCAGATGTGAGGGCCAGTCTTCGATGTTGGCGGCGAAGATCGGCGCGATTTCGTTGTGTTGGCGCACATCGGCGTAGAAGTGACGCAGCAAATTCAACAAGGCGGTGCGTCCGCCGATGCGGTCGAAAAGGGGCGGGGGTGTGACGTCGCTCATGGCGGACTGGACGATGGGGTCAGGTGCGGCTGAAAACGATCTCCCAGACGCCGTCGTCACGCACGCGTTTGAGGTGGGTGAAGCCCTGCTGGCCGAGCAACTGATAGAGCGGCGCGGGCTCAAAGGGCGCGATGAGTCGGAGCGGTTGCCCCGGCGCGAGGGTGTCCACGGCGTCGAGAATGGCGGGCAACGGAGGGCGATGCGCGTCGCAGAGCGGGCGGATGTCGAGTTCGAGGGGGGCAGGGGTTTCCGGAGGAGTCATGGCGAAAGGCTAGCCGTTCAGGGTTGCGATTGCCTTGATCAATATCAAACCGGGCCCGCATTATCGTCGGCCATGGCAAACGCCCTCGGAGAACCCATTTCTCATCGCCAGACCGTGATCAGCGCCACGTTGCGCCGGTGCCGGATGTTTGCGGCGTTGTCGCCGGGCGACCTTGCGGCGGTGGCCGAGGGGTGTTCGCTGCGCTCGTTGCAGAAAGGCGACTTGTTGTTTCGCCAAGGCGAGAAGTCGGAGGGGTTTTATGTGATGCAGACCGGCTCGGTGAGCATTTACAGCCTCACACCAGACGGGCGGGAGCGGATTATCTGTGTGTTTCGCCCGTGCGAGAGTTTTGCCGAGGTGACGTTGGCCACGGTCGAAACCTATCCGGCCAACGCGGTGGCGCTGGAGTCGTCGCAGGTGATCGTGGTGAGCAAACCTCACTTTCGCGATTTGATCCGTCGTCAGCCGGAGCTGTCGTTGCAGATGCTCGGCTCCATGAGCCTGCATTTGAAACACCTCGTGCAGTCGTTGCAGGACATCAAGGGACGCCAGATCGAATACCGGTTGGCGGAGTGGCTGTTGGCTCAGTCGCCGGCGGTGGCGGCGGGGTGTCCGATCGCGTTCGATCTGGCTGTCACTAAAAAGGTGCTCGCGGGCCAACTGGGCGTCACCAGCGAAACGCTTTCACGCGCGTTCGCGCGGTTCCGTCGTGAACGACTCATCGTGGTCGAAGGCGCACGTATCCAGATCCTCGATGGCAGAGGGCTGCAGGCTTACGCGGAGTTGTGAGCGGTCAGAGGTAGAACATACCCTTTGCCAGCAGGACGATCCCGAGCATCAACGCGCCGACGATGCGGTGCGTGTATTTGAATCGGCAGGGATCCATGGTGCCTTTGCGGGCGGCGCGCATGGCGGTGACGAAGACGCCGAGAACGGCGAATGTGAGCAGGATCTTGGTGGTGAGAAGCCAGCCGAACCGCGTTCCAAAAAAGTCCGGCCGCGCCGAAAAGTGGACCCAGAACATGGCCGCGCCGGTCAGGTAGAGCAGCGTGACGACAATGGGCATAAACACGCGCACGCGGTGCGGGATGGCTTCGGCCACTTGAGCGCCCACGCCCGACGGCAGCTTTTTTTCGATCGGCTCGATGACGAGCACTTCAAAAAAAACCGCGCCGACAAAGATGATCGCGCAGAGAAGGTGGATCGTGACGAACAGTCCGTAGTATGCAGCCATACGCCGGAGTATGCCGCAGGGGGCGTCGAGGCGCCTTGATACGGGTCAAGGTTTTGGCAACGCGTGCCAGTAGAGCGGGTATTTATGCCGGCGCGTGGCGCGGTGATAGATGATCGCGCTCATCACGAGGATGATCGCGCCCGATACCGTGGAGAACATCAAATAACCCAAGGTCGGCTTGGCGAGAAACACGATGATCGCGTTTGAACCGGCGGGCGGGTGCATCGTGCGCGTGAGCATCATGAAACCGACGGCGAAGCCGGTCGCGAGACCGACCGACCACCAGTGCGGTCCAAAAAGCGCGAGGCAACCGATCGCAATCAGCGACGCGGAGACATGCCCCCCGACCACCGAGCGCGGCTGGGCCAGAGGCGTGTCGGGCAAGGCAAACAGGAGCAGCGCCGATGCGCCAAACGAGCCTAGCAACATCAGGCCCTGCATGCTCATCGCCACATACGCCAAGCCCGAAACCGCAAACACGGCTCCCAGAGTCGCGAGGAGTATTTGGGATTTGCGAAACGTTGGGTGCATACGGAAAAGCCGCTCATGAAAATTCCTCATCTCTCAAAAGCGAGTCATTTATCGTAATGCGATATGAGCGACCGGCTCGGGCATCTGCGCGTATCTGCGTGATCTGCGGTGAAACCGGATCGGATGCGTGGCTGACGGAAACGAAAGAGGACTTTTGGACCGCAGATCACGCAGATTTATCAAGACAGGGATGCCCGGGGGTGTTCGTTGCGCCGATTTGTTAAACTGTGGCTACAGGACGGGAGGAATCGGTTTAACCGCGAAAGACGCGAAGGGACGCGAAGTGGGATAAAGCCGCTAGCCGCTAAGCCACTCGTCACTCGATCGGGCCTGGGAGCGCCGACGTCCGCGTCGGCATGGGTGGCATGGAGGACTGTTGGCCTATGGCATCGAAACTTGCCGGTGGGTTTTGAACCTAACGGACACAGACAGGAATGTCTGTGACACTTCCGGAGCCGACGTGGACGTCGGCGTTCCCGGGGCCACTAGCCACTAGCCNNAGCCACTAGCCACTAGCCACTAGCCCCTAGCGACTAGTTCGAATCCTCGATCTCGGGCATGGAGCACGCGGGGCTCGCGAATCCCGACCCGGGTTTATCCGTTCCGGCTGGTGTTGCGGCGCGGCTCAGGAGCCCGATGAGTTGCGGACCGACCGATTGGAGTTCTGCACGGTGGACGCGGTAGAGTTTTTCCAACACCGCGAGCCCTTTGGCGGTGAGCGAAACGTGCACGCGGCGGCGGTCTTCTTTGGATGGCACGCGGCGCACCAGGCGCAGCGCTTGCATGCGATCAACCAGCCCCACGGCGCTGTGGTGCGCGACCTGCATCTGCTCGGCGAGTTCGCCGATGGTGACCCAGTTGCGCCCGGGGAACCCCTCGATCGCCAGCAACGCCTGATACTGTTGGGGCGTCACGCCATGCTGGACGGCGGCCGCCTCGCTGAAGCCGAGGAACTTCCTGAGCTTGTAGCGAAATTCCGCGAGGAGTTCAAAGTCGCCTTTGGCGAGGTTGGTCACGGGTGTGGCGGGGCGCGGCATGCGTATCGAAAACCCCGTCTTGCCCGGCATGGCAACTGGCAACGCGCTCCGCGGCTTGACCTCGGCGGAAATAGGACGACCTTGCCGACGTTTAATCCATGACCGCCACGGGACAAATTCACGCCAGTCGAGTCGCGAGCAACGAGCTCGTGGTCTTTCCTTTCGTGCCCGGGGCTCAGGCACCGTGATCGGCTGGGCACTGCCTTGCGGTCCGGGCTGAACTCCGGGTGACCTCTACCTTTATGCGCCAATGGCGCATTTTTTGTGCGCGCGTTTCGTCGCGCGTTTTCTCCTGCGCCCGCCGCCGCGTCCGAATGATCGGAGCGACGGGGGCGCTTCGTTCCCACCTACCAAATAAATCATTATGCCTTCCTCCATCACCCTCACCACTCCTGACCATGCCGCGTTGAGCGCCCGCGTGGCCAAGCTCCTCACCGTCGAATCCAAGAACCGCACGTCGTGGCTCCGATTGCGCGAAGAACTCGAACGCGCGGTCATCCTGCCCGCCGAGGTCGTCTCGCCCCTAGTCGCGCGGATAGGCTCCACCTTCACCGTGCGCGATCTCGATACCGGCGAGCGCGACACGTTTACGCTCAGCTGGCCCGAACAGGCCGATGTGGATCACGGCCGGCTCTCGGTGCTCACGCCGCTCGGCACGGCGGTCATCGGTTACGCGCGCGGCGACGAGATCGTCTGGGCCATGCCGGGCGGCGAACGCCGGCTGCTCCTCGAAGCCGTGGACACTCCCGTGCTTGAAACTCAAACCGCCCGCTAAAAACGAATCCAGATCATGAATACATCTCCCGATACTCCTTCCGCTTCCTCCGTTATTGTCGCGACGCCCTGGTCCTTCACCAAGCCGGTGATTTCCGAGGCCGGGCTCGATGGTGAACTTGTGCAACTTGGGCCGAAGGCCGAGCGATCATTTGATGCCGTTGATCGGGCGCGCGCGCTGTATGTGGCGGCGGGCGCGGTGACCGTGCAGGTGGGCGCGACGCACTACATTATCCAGACCGACGCGGTGCTGCCGATTCCGGCGGACCGCACGCTCTCGGTGCGCAACCACGGAGACGAACCGGCCAAGGTGTTGTCGCTGGTGTTGCCCGCGCCGCGCGTCGAGTGGCGGTTGTTTGTGCCGGACGGCGCAGCGCTGCAGGCGGACTGACGGGGCGAGGAGCGGACACGCTCCTCGTCGTGCGGTTGGATGGGGTTGAAGTGGCCGTTTACAACTGCCGAGTGTGAGTGGGGAGACAGT
This sequence comes from Opitutaceae bacterium UBA4094, assembly GCA_002382525.1. Lineage (GTDB taxonomy): Bacteria > Verrucomicrobiota > Verrucomicrobiia > Opitutales > Opitutaceae > Rariglobus. The sequence continues at coordinate 21,697 of DFYA01000284.1, read as the reverse complement.
GCGCGGTGTCCGCGCACTCCCCGTCCGCAGCTCGGCGGTTGGAAACCGCCGCTCCGTGCTATGACTAGCCGCACGCTTATTTCCGGTCTTCACTTTGCGTTTATCTCCACGCAGGCTCCCGCGCTTCGTTTTACGACTTCTTCATGATTACCTATCGTCAGCGCGGGCTAGCCAACCTCTATGCGGTGTTTTCCAACGCTGCGGCGGTCGCCTTGTTGCCGGGATACGAGGCGTTGTTGCCATCGATCACCTACGTGCAGCTGTCTGAGAAGGTGTCGTTGGTCCCGTATGGGATCGCGGTGTTTATCGGTATGGCGGTCAGCTCGTCGGCCATCCGCAGAAAACATGGTCATCTGCACGATCTCGGAAATTGGGAAAGCTTGGGGATCGCGCTGCGTCAAGTGGCCATGGTGGCGGCGTGTATTTTCGCCTATATTTTCGCGGCGAAGGATCAGACCGTCAGCCGTCTATTTTTGAGTAGTTATCTATTGCTGCTGACCGGCCTACTTTCGGCGATGCACTCCCGGGTGCCCGCCACGATGGCCGCTATTCTTTTTGGCGAGCAGTCGAAAATCCCGACTCTGTTTATTGGCCGCGGTGATCGCTTGGGGAACTTGGACGAGTGGATCACCAATCGCACGCACATCGGTATTTCGCCGGTGGGGTTTTTGGCCGACGAGGTGCCGTCGCGGGCCGAACTGGCGCTGGCCCCATATTTGGGGCCGATCAAAAACCTGCCGGCGATTCTGCAAGAGAAGCGGATTGCGCAGGTGATCTTGTTGGAGTGGTTCGACGATGCGACGAAGGTCGAAAGCATGATCGAAGAATGTGAGCAGGAGGGGTGTCGGTTTCTCATTCACAACGACTACGGGGCGCGTTACGCGCGCACGTTTATACCTCTAGAGGAGGGGGGGCTGCATTTCTTGGCGCTTCAAAACGAGCCGTTGGAGGATCCGATCAATCGCGGGGCGAAACGGGTGCTTGATGTGTTGGTTTCGCTGCCGGTGGTGCTCTTCATTTTGCCGCCGTTGTGCGTGTTCGTATGGCTGGGGCAGCGGGTGCAGGCACCGGGGCCGATGTTCTTTGTGAAGCCGCGCGGCGGGCGCGGGCGCACGGAGTTCAATATGCTCAAGTTTCGCTCCATGTATGCGCGGGACCATGACATCAACAAACAGGCCACGGCGGGCGATGATCGGGTGTATCGTTTTGGACGTTTCCTGCGGAAGACCAGCCTCGATGAGTTCCCGCAGTTCATCAATGTGCTGCGCGGCGAAATGAGCTTGGTGGGGCCACGGCCGCATCTGCCGCAACACGACCATGAGTTCAGCCAGATCAGCAATCGTTACCGGGTGCGTTCGCTGGTGAAGCCGGGCATCACGGGCTTGGCGCAAGTGAGCGGGTATCGCGGCGAGATCACCGATCCGGAAAAGCTGCACCGCCGGGTGTATTGGGATCTCTATTACGTGAGCAACTGGGCGCTGTGGTTGGATATCCAGATCATCCTGCGCACGGCATGGCAGGTGTTTTTCCCGCCGAAGACGGCTTACTAGGCGCGAGTCGCTCGCTGCTACCCCCGGGTTCCGACTTTGCGGGTCTTCGCGCGCTTCGCGGTTGAATGTCGGGATTCGGTCGCGAAGGAGCGGGAGCTGTCGCTCAGTTTTACAAAGTTTAAACTCGGTTCCCTAGTTTTTGTGCGTTTAATCGTGAAAATATGCCGGTGAGTGAATTGTCTCAGTTGAACTCGATGAGGGCCTTACCACTACGCCGTGTGCTGGGGGTCGATTTTTTTGTCGGCCCGTTGGAGAATGCTGTCGCTCAAGTCGTCGGAACTCCGCGGCTGCACGGCGAGGGCGGAGAGCGGGAACCCGAAATCGGCGGACTCGTCGTGGCGCCGTCCGCTCCCGGTCTTGCGGTGGATCTGGTGCGAGCGCCGGCTTACCGCGAGGCGCTCACCACGGCGTCGTTAGTGCTGACCGATTCGGGTTTTATGGTGCTGCTTTGGTCGGCGTTGACCGGTGAACGGTTGCCCCGCCACTCGGGCCTTAAGTTTTTACGCGCGGTGCTCGCGCAACCGCGCCTGAAAGAGCCGGGGGCGGTATTTTGGGTGATGCCCTCGGCTCGCGAGGATGAGCACAACCGGGAGTGGTTGGTGAAACACGGGTTTCCGGTGACAGCGGCGGACACGTATGTGGCGCCGCACTACGCGGCGAGCGGTCCGATCGAGGACGACGAGTTGCTGAAGCGCATCGATGAACGAAACCCGCGCATCGTGATGTTGGCGATCGGTGGCGGGGTGCAGGAGCGGTTGGGCCTGATGCTGCGCGACCGGCTGGATGGGCGTCCGTCGATTTTGTGCCTGGGCGCGGCGATTGCCTTTTTGACGGGAGGCCAGGCGAATATCCCACCGTGGGCGGATAAGCTGGTTTTGGGTTGGCTGCTGAGGTTGGCCTCGAATCCGGGGCGCTTTTGGCGGCGTTATTGGGAAGCCATCGCGCTGTTGCCGTTGTTAAGCCGCTATCGGGAGCAGCTGCCGCCGTTGGCGACTAGCCGCTAGGGCATTTCAAATAGAGTCGTAGCCACTCTGGAGTGCTGTAGCCGGGGTCGCTGACCCCGGTGTCTTGGGAATTCCGGCCGGACCGGGGTCGGCGACCCCGGCTACACCTTCATTTGAAATGCTCTAGCCCGCTCTCGGGCTTTCGAGTTCGGCCCAGCGGCCGAGGAGGGCGGCCGAGGCGCACCAGAGGAAGAGGATGGCGGGGTTGTGGAACTGGAAATCCACCCACGCGTGCGCGGCGGTTATCACCAACGCCAACACAATGAACATGAGGTGCGGTCGCGCATACACGCGCAGCTTCATGAGGTGGCGCACCCCGCAGGCCAGCATCGCGAGGATAAGGCTGGCGCCGATCAGGCCGAGTTCGGCGAGGAGTTGCACATAGTCGTTGTGGGCGTATTCCCAACGCATGGTGAGCGGGGGGCGCGACGGGCCTCGGGAAACTTGATAAATCTCGGGATACTCCCGCTGATAGACGGGGAAATAATGGCGAAAGCTGCCGGCACCCCAACCGGTGACGAGGTTGTCCTTGGCCATTTGCCACGTGGCTTGCCGAGCGAGGGTGCGAGTGACCACCGAACTATCCGTTTTGCCGTCTTCCAAGAGCTTGCCGAGTCGGTCGAAGGCGCGTTCGGTGTTGAGGAAGTAGGCGCCGAGTCCGATAAAGAGCGCGAAGATCGCGCACAGGAGGGTGATGACCCACGGGCTGCGGGTTTCGCTGCGATAGACGCTACAGCGGATGATGAAACCGATGAAGGCGATCAGCACAAAAGCCAGCAGGAGGATCGTGGCGGCGCGGGAGTTGGTGAGCAGCACGCTCATGCCGAGGAGCACGCCGCAGAAGGCAAAAACCGGGGCGGGGCTGGTGCGTTCCATACGGCGCTCGGCGCGGGAGAAATGCCAGTAGAGCATGCCGGTGCAGAGAATGAGCACCAAGTTAAGGTAGGCGCCGGCGTGGTTTTTGTAGATGATCGTGGAGAAGAAATAGCCCGCGCGATTCACGCTATCCAAACCCCAGAGGACGAACTTGGCCTGGGTGACTTTTTGGAGGATGCCGATGATCGCGAAGAGGGCGCCGTTGACCACGACCACGGTGAAGAGGGTCTGCACGGCGGCGCGGCGGGTGATGCCGACCCAGAGAGCGCAGGCGAGCAGCCAGGCGGTGCCGTAGATGACGAGCACGCGCCACGGGTTCATGTCGGCGTAGGGCGTGTCCATGCCGGCGGGCAACCAAGCGATGGAGTTGAGGCGATCGAGCCACCAGCGTTCGCTGTCACTGAAATACGCCCACGCGGGGTTGAGGGCTTGGGTGAGGATGTAGCCGAGGAGGAGGAGGCCGAGCCAGAAGATCGGAAAGCGGATCAGCTTGGGCCACATGATGAGCTTGAAGTCGCCGTCCGGGGCGAGGGCGCCGCGGTAATGGCGGTTGAGCAGAGCCATCATGAAGGCGAGCGAGGCGAGCCCGAGGCTCACGAATTGGCTCCACACATGCATCGTGCCCAGCGCCCAAGGCGTGAAGCAGAGGAGCAGGCCCGCGAGGATGACCAACGCGTTCTCGTGTGGGTGCAGGTGGGCGGTGGAGCGGATCTCACCGCGAAAAGCTTGGAGAGCAGACGCGTCGGAGCGGGGAATAGCGGAACGGGGGCGGCGGTGGGAAGACACGGGGCGTCGGTAGGGCTGGAGGACGAAGAACGGAGAAAGAAAAGGACGGAGACGGGCGGATTGGCCACAAAAAGCTCAAAACGACGCGAAAAAAGGCGGGCAGGGGGCGGAGGGTTTAACCGCCGAAGGGCGCGAAGGAGCGCGAAGGGGTTGGAACCAGAGGGAGGGGGCGGAATGAAACCTGAGGGCTGAAACTTGAGACCTGAGGGCGGGGGCTCGGAGCTAGTGGCTAGGCGCTAGCTTCCGTCTTTGCGGATCTTCGCGTGCCTCGCGGTCAAAGATTGGCCCATGCCTGCTGATGCCGAGCTGGAGCTCGGCGTTCCCGGGGGGGCCGTGGGCGAAGAACACAGGCAGGAATGCCTGTGCCACCGGGCGGGGACTCCGCCGATTCTATCGGCGCGGATCTGCCTGATCTGCGGTAACGCTACTTCGCCGGGTCGACGGCGATGGGGGCGGCGGGGGCCTCCGTCGGGGCGCGATCGGCGCGGGCGTCGCGCACCCAGCGGCGGATGTCGAACGAACTCACGTAGATGATCATCGTGAAGAGGAGCACCATGAAAACCGTCTGCGTGCCGGCGATGAATTGCACGGGCAGGTTGCGTCCGCGGAGCTTGGCGATCGTCGCGAACGCCATGTGTCCGCCATCGAGCACCGGGATGGGGAGAAGATTAAAGATCGCGAGGTTCACGTTGACCAAAATCGTAAACCAGAGGACGAGGCGAATATCCACCTGTGCCATTGAATGAAACCCGCGGGCGATGCCGACCGGGCCGCTGAGCTTGGAGGGGCCGAGGTCGGACTTGGGGTTCACCAGGCCGGAGAGCACGCGCCAAGTCATCGTGGCGTGGTCGGCGACCTGCTTGAAGGGCGAGGGGTGGATGATGATGTAGGGGTTGCGATACTCGATGCCGACCAAGTAGAGCGGCTGGCCGGTGCGGCTTTCGCCGAGGCGCGGGGTGACGGGAAGGTCCAAGGTCTGCTCGCCGCGTTTTACGGTGAGCGTGACGGGGGCGCCGGCGGCTTTTTGGACGATGGCGATGAATTCGCCGACGCCGGCGGGGGAGTGTCCGTCGACGCGGAGGAGGGTATCGCCGGCTTCGATGCCGGCGGCGGCGGCGGGCGAATCGGGCAGAGTGCGGCCGACGACGAGGGTGTCGGCGGTTTCGACGCCGATGGTGCGGAAGCCGTCTTCACCGGCGAGGAGCGGGTGAACGGTGACGTCGAGGGTTTGTCCGTCGCGCTCGATGGTGAGGCGGGCGGCGCGGCGGTCGTCGGCGGTGCGGCCGGAGCCGGCGGCGAGGGTTTGCATGAAGCCGAGCCAGTTGTCCACGGACTTGCCGTCGATGGCGCGGATGACGTCGCCGACTTGGAGACCGGCTTCGGCGGCGGGGCTGGTGACGGTGCGGCCGTCGGGCAGCGTGAGGGTGGGCGCGACCACGCCGATGCGGGTGGTGTTGAGGGACGTGGTGGTGGGTTGACCGACGCCCCAGACGAGGCAGGCGAGTGCGAACGCGAAGAGGATGTTGAAGAAAGCGCCGGCGCCGAAAACCAGCATCTTGGTGGAGTAACTGGGGGGCGGGGCGGAGTGCCAGTCCTTGGTGCTTTCGCCTTCGATGCCGCGCATGTCGGCGAGTTGGGGGAGCGACACGTAGCCGCCGAGCGGGAGCCAGGAGAGGCGGTATTCGACGCCGTCTTTGCCGGTCCAGGAGCAGATCTTGGGTCCGAAACCGATGGAGAAGCGTTCGACCACGAGGCCGCGGCGGCGAGCGGCGAGGAAGTGGCCGAGCTCGTGCACGAAGATCGAACCGCCAAAGAAAACGGCGATGAGAAGGACGGACCAGAGGTTGTTGAGGACGAATTGAAGAAGATCCATGAAAGAGGAGGAGGCGCTTGTCGCTAGGGGCGGGTTGCTAGGAGCTAGTGGCTAGGAGGGTTTAACCGCGGAAAACGCGAAGAGGCACGAAGGCTTCAGAGAAAAGAAACGGGCAGGATGGGCGGGGACGGTGGCTCGTATCTGTGATCACCTGCGTCATCGGTGGTGAACGGCTTGAGGATCGGTGGTTTTGCCCACGGAACACACGGAATACACGGAAGAAGAGGCGGCGGTTGAAAGAGCGAGCTAGGTGCTAGGGGTTAGTTGCTAGTTCCTAGCGGCTAGCGACTAGTTTTTCTGCGACGCGCCGGGCTTCGGTGTCGGTGGCGAGGACGGCGTCGAGATCGGCGGGTTCAAAGGAATCAAGGGAGGAAAGCGTATTATCCACGATCCGGGGAATGGCGAGGAAGGGGAGACGATTGGCGAGGAAGGCGGCGACGGCGACTTCGTTGGCGGCGTTGTAAATCGCGGGGGCGACGCCGTCGGCCTGCATCACTTCGCGGGCGAGGCGCATCATGGGGAAGTGCGTTTCGTCGATGGGGCGAAACTCGAGGGAGAGAAGTTGGGTGAAATCGAGGGCGGCCTCGGTGCCGGGGGCGCGGGCCGGGTGGAGCAACGCGTGTTGGATGGGGAAGGTCATCGACGGCGGGCAGAGCTGGGCGAGCGTGGAGCCGTCGGTGAAGCCGACGAGGGCGTGCACGATGCTTTGCGGGTGGATGACGGCGTGGCACTGGTCGGCGCGCAGGCCGAAGAGTTGTTGGGCTTCGATGAGTTCGAGGCCTTTGTTGGCGAGCGTGGCGGAATCGACGGTGATCTTGGGACCCATCGACCAGTTGGGATGTTGGGTGGCGTCGGCGGGCGTGACGTGGGCAAGGCGTTCCACGGGCCAGTCGCGAAAGGCGCCGCCACTGGCGGTGAGGGTGATGCGGGCGAGGTCGGCGGTGTCGTGGCCTTGGAGGCACTGAAAAACGGCGTTGTGCTCGCTGTCGACGGGGAGGAGGCGGGCGCCGCTGGCGCGGGCGGCGGCCATTACGAAGCGGCCGGCGAGGACGAGGATCTCCTTGGAAGCGAGGGCGAGGTTTTTGCCGGCGGAGAGGGCGGCTAGGGCGGGTTGGAGTCCGGTGGTGCCGACGACGGCAACGAGCACGGTGTCAGCCTCGGGGAGGCGGGCGAGATCGGTGAGTCCGGAGAGGCCGGCGTGAAAGGTGGTGCCGGCGGGGAAGGCACCGGAGGAGCGGGCGGCGGCGAGAGCGGAATCGTCGTAGAGGCCTACGTGGGGGACGCGGAATCGGTGGGCGATGGCGGCGAGTTTTTCCCAATTGCCGCGCGCGGCGATGGCGACGAGTTCGAGTTTGTCGGCGTGCGCGGCGATGACGCGCAGGGTGTTTTCGCCGATGGAGCCGGTGGCGCCGAGGAGGACGACGCGTGTGCGGGGGGAAATAGTGACAGGTTGGGTCATCGTTCTCGTTCTCTTACTCGTTCTCTTGATGGTTCTCGGGCGGAGGAGAACGAGTAAGAGAACGAGGACGATTTTTCTACAGCAGGCTGAAGATGAGGAAGCCGGCGGGGGAGGTGAGAATGAGGCTGTCGGAGAGGTCGAACATGCCACCGATGCCCGGGATGGTCGCGCCGGAGTCCTTGGTGTTGGCGCGGCGTTTGATGACGGACTCGACGAGATCGGACACGATGCCGAGGGCCGCGATGGGGAGCGCGATCAACGCGGCGAGCAGCGGAGAGAGGGTGGCCGGAAAGTATTCAGAGAAGAAATACACGAGGGCGGCGCCGAGGGCGGCGGAGGTGAGCAGTCCGCCGATGGCGCCTTCCCAGGTTTTTTTGGGGCTGATGACGGGCGCCATTTTGCGTTTGCCGAACGCCATGCCGGAAAGGAGGGCGCCGACGTCGCAGAACTTGGATACGGCGATGAGCCACACGCCGAGCGCGAGGCCGGTGTGCGCGTGGGGTCCTTCCATGAGGATGATGCGCACGAGGAACTGGAGCATGAACGGCACGTAAACCAGGCCGAAGAGGGTCCAGCCGAGCGACTCGACGCGGTTCTCGGGGTGGCGTTCGCCGACGATGCGGATGGCGAAAGCGGTCGCGGCGATGGCGAGGAGGTTGCCCGAGGTGAGCAGTGGGTGGTGGGTGACGAGGATCGGGGAGATGGCGATGGCACCGCCGAAAAGCATGCCCAGGCGCACAAAGGGGGCGTGGCCCATGCGGCCAACCATCTGGTAAAACTCACGTTGGGTGAGCACGGCGACGAGGACGAGCAGGGCGACACCGCCCCACGTCTTGAAGAAGAAGATCGTCGCGAAGATGATGAGCCAGAGGAGGACGGTGCTGAAGATACGTTTGCGCATGTTTAAAATCTCAAACGCCAAAGGGCCTAACGCCAAAAGGACACCGGGCTGGATGCCGCAGGTTGGGTTTGGGGGTTTTGGAGTTTGGGGTTTGGCGTTTGGGATTTAGCGGGTGGCGGCTAGTTTGAGTTGATCGCTGGTCTGACCGAAACGGCGTTCCCGTTTGGCGTAGGTTTCGACGGCGGCGACGAGATCGGCTTTGGTGAAGTCGGGCCACAACACCGGCGTAAACACGAATTCAGAGTAGGCGGCTTGNNCGGCGGTGTAGAGGTGGCGCGCAAAGGTCTCCCACGAGGTGTCGTTGAGGTTAACTTCACCGGCGGCCACGGCGGCGGCATAGGCGCGGGCGGCGTCCACTACTTCGGTGCGGGAGCCGTAGTTGAGCGCAAGGGCGAGGGTGTGCTCGGTGAAGTGGGCGGTGGCGGCGATGGCGGCTTCGAGTTGGCGACGAACGACGTCGGGCAGTTCTTGAATGCGGCCGAGGGCGACGAGGCGAATCTGGTTTTTGACGAGGGTGGCCGTCTCGCGTTTAAGGAAATACTCGAGCAGCGACATGAGTGCGCCGACCTCGTCTTGGGGGCGCTTCCAGTTCTCGACGGAGAAGGCGTAGAGCGTGAGGTGGCGAATGCCGAGTTCCTTGGCGGCATCGATCACGGTGCGCACGGTTTCGACGCCGCGGCGGTGGCCTTCGATGCGGGGGAGTCCGCGTTGTTTGGCCCAGCGGCCGTTACCGTCCATGATGATGGCAACGTGGGCGGGCGTTTGGGCGGAGGTCTCAGGCATAGGCAGGGGAGCGAGTTAGGGCGGGGTGGAGGGGTTTGACAAGCCGCCTTCACGGGCGTGGCACGTTGACGAAACGGAGGAGAAAAGGCAGAGGTGCTGACATGAAAACGCTCCCTTTGAGCCGCGCCGAGATCGAACATGCGTTGACCCACCTGCCCGGCTGGGCGTGGGAGGGCGACGCGCTGGTGAAGACGTTGACGTTTAAAAATTTCCGGGAGGCGTTGGCTTTTATGTTGAAGGCGGGATTCGAGGCCGACGCGATGGACCACCATCCGGATTGGACCAACGTTTATAACCGGGTCGTGGTGCGCCTGAAAACGCATGACGCTGGCGGGCGAGTCACCGCGAAGGACGTGGAGCTGGCGAAACGTATGGAGGCGTTGGGGCGGTGAGGCGGCGGGTCGGGAAGGAGAGGCAGAGAGGGGGTTAACCGCGAGGTGCGCGAAGAGACGCGAAGGCGGGCCTGAAACCTGAGGGCGGAAACTAGAAATCCTCAGTGGATGGGATTGGCCGCAAAGAGGCGGAAGAGGCGCAAAATCGGAGACCGAGTTCGTGACACAGAGGCGGCGGGAGTTCCAATCCGAGGGCACGGAGGAAGGCCGGGACTACGTTGCTAGTCGCCAGAGGCTTGGGGCGAGGGGCTCGCGGCGCGCTCAAAACATCCGGATCAGGGAGCGTGGGCCGACGTCGATGAAGTCGTGGGGGCGGCCGTCGGGGTGGGGGAGCGTGCGTTGCAGGCGACCGTTGGAATCGAAGACGCCGACGGCGGGGCGGTCGCGGAGGGGGGCGTAGAACTCGGCGGCGTTGGAATCGTAGGCCAGGGACACGGGCCGCACGGCGTGATCCAGGATGACTTCACCAAGGTGTTGGCCGGCGAGATCGTGAAGGGTGATGCGTTGAGCAGCGTGGGACGGAAGAATGAGCAGGCGGTTTTTTATCTGATCGTAGGCGACACCGGCGGGCGGGCCGGCGAGGTGCTCCAGCGTCACGGTGCGCACGGTGCGGCCGTAAAGCGTGGTTTCGAGCAGCGCGGGGAGCGTGGGATGGGCGAAAAACAAGTTGCGGTCGCTGGAACGGATCGCGAGGTCACCGGGGCCTTCGGGCAGATCCGGGACGGCGAAGGCGCGTTTGGGCGCGCGGGCGGGACGGTCGACCACGTGCACATAGTTGCCTGGGAAAATCCGCAGGAAGAGGTGGTCGGTGAACGGGTCGTAGGCCATCCCGTAGAGATCGTTGACGGCGATCAGATGGGTGGAAATCTCCACGTCCGGCAGGCCGGGTCCGCGGTCGATGATCGGGTGCTCGGCGAGGCTGGCGAGGTAGACGTGGGTCGGTCCGGGCGTCGAGCAACCGGCGAAGGCGAGGGCGCTGCCTGCGAGGGCCGCAAGCGCGGCGAGGCGCGCGACTCGTGGCGAGCTGGCACGACGGGCGGGAATGCGGGCGGGGCGGTGTTTTGCCGTTGTCAAGGAGGGGGCCGGACGCGTGAGTCGCGGCATGAAAATCGCCTTCATCAGTGGGACCAGCATCGTTAATTCCCCGCTGTTCTCGGCTTGGGAGGTGCGAAGCGTCGAGACCAAATACGGAGAGGTGACGTATAAGGCGCGCGGCGAGCACGTGTTGCTCAATCGACACGGGTTCGGCACGCCATTGCCGCCCCACGCGATCAACTATCGGGCCAACGTGCGGGCGCTCGCGGACCTCGGATTTCGCGACGTGGTGTCGTTGAATTCGGTGGGCTCGCTGAAGCCGGAGTTGCCGCCGGGGTCGCTGGTGTCGTGCGACGACTACGTGGCGTTGCAGCAGGGGCCGGCGACGTTTTTCGACGACGAGTTGAAAGGCGGGGCTCCGGGCATCGCAAACCACCTGATCCCGTTGATCGTCGAGAAACTCGCCCCGGAAATTCGGGTGGAGATGGGCAAGGTGTATGTGCAGATGCGCGGACCTCGGTTCGAGACGAAGGCGGAGATCTGCGTCATCAAAAACTGGGGCGACGTGGTCGGCATGACGGCGGCGCACGAGGCGGATCTGTGCACCGAGTTGGGGCTGAACTACAACTCACTCGCGATCGTGGACAATTATGCGAATGGACTGGAGGGGACCGAAATCGATTTCGCGAAGTTCAAGGACTTGGTGAAGGACAACCAGGCGAAGGTGAACCGGCTGTTTGTGCGGTTGCTGGAGATTTTGGGGTGAGAAAAGGGGAGCGCGGAGTTTTGCCCACGAAACACACGAACTACACGAAAACGGAATTTATGAAAATCGGCGTCATTGGGCTGGGGATCATCGGAAGCGTCTGGGCGCGGCATTATGCGGCAGCGGGTGTGTTGGCTGGGGCGTGGAATCGCACGCCGCAGCCAGACTTCCCGTGTTGGACGGATTCACCCGAGGCGGCGGCGCGCGCAGCGGATGTCGTGCAGATCGTGGTGGCGGACCCGCCCGCAGTTCGCGGAGTGATTGAACGGCTACTGCCGGCGCTCGGCCCGGGCAAAATCGTGGTGCAATCGAGCACGATCGATCCGCGGAGCAGCGACGAGTTTTGTAGGGCGGTGTTGAATACGGGCGCCCGTTATCTGGAGGCGCCGTTCACGGGGAGCAAACCGGCGGCGGAGGCGAAGCAGAGCGTATTCTATCTGGGCGGGGACGCGGGGTTGATCGCCGAGGTGGAGCCGTTGTTGGCGTTGGTGTCGCAGGCGCAATTTCACATCGGTGATCATCGGCAGGCCGTGACGTTGAAGCTGGCGATGAACCTGAACATCGCGGCGCAGATGGAGGCGTTGAGCGAGGCGCTGATGATGGCGCGGCGGGCGGGGATATCGGACGACGTGTTTTTCGGCGCGTTGGGGAAGAACGTCGGCTATTCGGGACTCACGAAGCTGAAGGAGCCGAAGCTGCGCGCGGGAGATTTTGCGCCGCAGTTTTCAGTGAAGCACATGTTAAAGGACATGCGGTTGGCTTCGGTCGTGAACGGCTGCGAGGACTTCCCCGTGCTCGACACCGTGCGAGATCGCCTCGCGGCCGCCGAGCGCGCGGGGTGGGGCGAGGAGGACTTTGCGGCGTTGATCAAGTTGCTGGAATAAGCAGCGACTGTTCCTCCTTGGGTATGAACCGGAGCCCGGGTGATCCCTGCAAAAGGGACGCCTGCGGGCTGGCTCCGGGAAAAATCAACCGCGTCGCCGACGCAGAATCGCGAGCGTCAGCCCAGCTAATCCGGCGAACGCGGCATAAGTGGACGGCTCGGGAATAGCGGCGAGGCTCAAATAGGCGGGGTGATCGGGCGGTTGTGCCCCTGAGTAGCTGTCGTCGTAGATGGACAGGTTTCCGCCTTCAAAGTAGGGCACGAGGAGGTCCGCACCGCTGCCGGAAAATTGGCGCGTAATGACCAGCTCGGTAAACGAAAAAGCGGAGGTGACGGTCCCCGAGAGACTCGCGCTCAAGTAGGCGTGAGGATAATCGGCGATGGTGGACGAATAAACCACGTCGGCCGGTGCGATGCCCTCAAGGCCGACGAACGAAAAGCTTCCTTCGCCCCAGGTGCTTAAACCGCCCGACGCCCCACCGCTCGAAAAGGTCGTGTAGGCTACTTGGAAATACAGCGAGAGGCTTTTGCCTTGGGGATCGATCACGAACTTCATGTCGTCTGGCGCGATGAACCGCATCGTAAAGGTCCCGTTCGTCAGCATGTTATAATCCACCGAGGCAGGAGGGAGGCTCGTCGTGGACGTTCGCAGGGAAGGGTGCAGGCTCAGCTCCGGCATACCAAGCTCATAGTCGGTGGTGAACGACTCAGTCGCTTGAATGGTGAGCGTAAGCTGGGCGTCTGCCCGCGAGCCGAATGCGGCTAAGGCGACCGCGAGCGAGAGGAATCGGAAGATCGGGAATTTCATTCAGCGTTCAATGCAACCCGCGTGACCAGCGCAAGGGGCATTCGCGAAATGGTTTTGACGATGCTCATAAACAGGCCAGCCGCCGAGTTTTGGAGTGATCAAAATTTTTGATGTTACCGAATGTGGAGGAGCCGTCGGGGCGACGACCGCGAAAGCTGCAGGCTGCGGCCCTTGTAGTCGGCCGGTTCGGAATGGGGTCAGGCCGAGTATTGCTGTATTTCTGCGTTCTTCAACCGGCTTAGCAGCGAGCGGGCGGTGCCCTCGGTGCCGAGCATCAACTCGCGAGTGAGCCAGGCGATGGAAGCGCCGCACTCCGTGCGCACAGACTGCGCGACTTGGAGTTTCCACAGAGCGGTTTTCTTCGCGTTCACGGCTTCGGCATAGGTGCGGCCGCTCCGCCGAAGGTTCTCATCGAGCACCTCTCGCCACTGAGCTTCGCGCAGCGCACGCGCTTCTTGGGCGGGTAATCCGGGAGTCAACGTCATGCTCTTATATTCGGCGGCGAGTGTGCGTTGCCACTCCGTCCCGCCAATCGCCCAGCCGGTGGTGAAACCTTCGTAGCCGAGACGCTGCTGTTCTTCTTGGTTGGCCGCCAGAGCGATCAGGTGCTCGACGTAGCTTGTCCATCCTTCGGGCGTATCGCTCCAACCTCGTCCCGCCAGCGCGCCCTCTGGGTCCAGCCCGGCAAACCTCGGTCCCCGGAGAAAACGCGCCAGACTACTCCAGCGAAAAGCTCCGACGTGGGCTGCTTCCACGACATGAGCCCGCACAGGGTTGAGATGCACATAGTCGATCACGTGGGCCATGACCCGTGAATCCTGAATCGGGAGCGCCTGATAACGACCTTGGAAAAGGTGGCCTCGCTCATTGCGAAAGCGATTAAAGCGGGTGGCCGTGGTGCTCATCAGCCAATGCATGCCCTCGACCAGATTCGGCCTGGGCGTTTCGACGACCAAATGAAAATGATTACGCATCAATGCGTAAGCCTGAAGTCGCCAGTCGTATAAGCGCACCGCCTCCTCCAGCGCCTCCACAAACGATTTCGCGGCGCCTGCGGTTTCGAAGACATCGCGGCGGTAATTGCCGCGGTTGATGACGTGGTAAATCGCGCCGGGGTATTCGAGCCTTAGTTTTCTGGCCATGAGCCTATTTGGGAGTAGAGCACTGCTCGGCTCAAGCTGGAATACAACAATACTCGGCCTGACCCCGTTGCTCGACGCGACGTGTTTTTCGGCGCGTTGGGGAAGAACGTCGGCTATTCGGGACTCACGAAGCTGNNCCCGTGCTCGACACTGTGCGAGATCGCCTCGCGGCCGCCGAGCGCGCGGGCTGGGGCGAGGAGGACTTTGCGGCGTTGATCAAGTTGCTGGAATAAGCAGCGACTGTTCCTCCTCGGGTATGACCCGGAGACCTAGATGACAGATAGTCCGGGGGCGTGGGTTACACTGGCCTTCTCGCGACCGCTATTTTTTGAGCAGCTGGACGTCGTCGAAGAGCACCGAGCCTTCGCCTTCGAGGAGGGTGATGCTGAAGGTCATCTTCTTCGCGCCGCGCACTTCGGAGAAAGGCCAGCGATATTCGGTCCACTCTCCGGTGACCTTGGGGTCGATGTTGCGGAACGTAGAGGAGCCGTCGGGGCGACGACCGCGAAGCTGCAGGCCGCGACCCTTGTAGTCGGTGGTCTTGTAACGGAAGACGAGGATGAGGTCCTTCGCGTCGCCGACGCTCGCCTCTTGGGAAAACTGTTGCGCGTCCTTCGCCTTGGCGACGAGGCGCAAGACTTTGTTGTCACCATCTTTGTCGAATTTTCGATCGCCCTGCCAGACGGTGGGCGTGTTGACGTCGCTGTTTTTGAACAGGTTGTTCTTGTCATCCGCGGCGGACGTGGTGACGGCGGCGAGGGGGAGCAAAAGACCGAGGAGGAGGCGGGGAGTCATGGTGGAGGGATGCTTTCGGCAACAGGTTGCAACCAGCAAGCTCGTTCTCAGAGGGCTTTTTGGCCGCTGCGAACGGGGGTGGCTTGATCTCGGTGTTTTCTCGCCATGGGAGCAACGGGCCAGAGAAAAACGGCCGGCCTTAAAAAGTAGCATCTAGCGGCCTGACCCCATCGGCTCATCCGTCAGTAGCCTGGATTAACGTTTTTCGGCCCGACCCCTTAGGGGGACCGGTCGTCGCTTTGAAAATTTTGGGGCTAATGCGGAATTAACGACGGCCATAAACTCTACTGGGCGGAAGGGCTTTTCTATTATAGCAAAAGCTCCAGCGCGCTTGGTCTTGTCTATATCTAATGAGTAACCGGAACATATTATTACCGGGATGCCGAGGCGCGCTTTTCTTACCGATTTTGCGATGTCTAGTCCGCTGAATTTAGGCATTACCTGATCCGTAATGATTAAGTCTAAACGAGTATTCTTATCGAGGATGTAACGGACGGCTGCTTCAGCGTCCTCGAATTCGATGACCTTGTGTCCAGACGACTTAAGGACGAGAGATGTTACTGAAAGGATTGATGGTTCGTCGTCTATTAATGCAATTACCTTACTGGTGGCCGCGCTTTCGGTCCTTGGCGGGTTTTGAGGCTTCGGAAGGGATCCAACGTAACTCGGCAGTATAACTTCAAATGTTGTGCCCGCACCTAATTTGCTGAAAACCTCTATTGAACCGCCGTGGGATTCCACTACTCCATGAACAACAGAAAGGCCTAGTCCTGTTCCGGCTGCTTTGGTTGTGAAAAACGGGTCGAATATGCGGAGAATATCTTGGGGGGAAATGCCGCACCCGCTGTCTTTAATTGTCATGCAAACATACCGACCTGGAGGCAGTTTCGCAATGCGCTCAATGCCTGAGGCGCTTTTTTCTAAACTATTTACAGCGACTACGATCTCTCCTGTTGCATCTTTAAGGGACTGAGCGGCGTTAATGCCCAAATTCAGAATAACCTGTTGAATTTGGCTTCGATCGGCATTTATAGTAAAGCTTTGGAGTGGGGGCGCCCATTTGATTATAGCGGATGCGGGAATCGTCGACCTCAGGAACGCGACGGATTCTGATATAGCGTCTACGATGTCGAAAGACTTCTTCTCGGTTTCACCGCCACGAGAAAACGCCAGTATTTGCCGTATGAGGGCCTGCGCTCTTTCGGAGGCGATTCGTATTTGCTTGAGATTGGATATGACGTGAGTTGGAACGCCGCTAGATGCGATGGAGAGCTCGTTGTTCGCCGTGATGACAGTGAGAATGTTTCTGAAATCGTGCGCTATGCCTCCCGCGAGGGTTCCAATGGCTTCCATTCTATGGCTTCGTGATAACTCCGCTTGTAACGCGGCCATCTCCCGTTTTTGAGTCTCTCCGAATTCGATGCTTTTTGAAATTAGATCCTTCTCGCCGGTTGTAAAGCTTGCCGTGTGTGACTGCAGTTGCAGGAATCGAGCGCGTTCAAGTTCGATATGTGTGTTGAGGTAGGTGCAGATTCGGCTTTCGTAGCGCATGATCTCGCGGACCTTCTGCATGGCGGGGACTTTGGCTGATCGATTTCTAATGTCTTCTATGTCCAGCGAATCCTGCGCATTTAGCACGGCGGACAAAAGATCCTTTAGTATTCTTTTAAGTGCGGCGTGATTGTCGGCCGGGTCATATGAGATCGCGGTGATGTTGAAGTTGTCGGCGAGGCTGGACGAGAGCACCTTGCCCGGCTTCGCAAGAAATGCGAAATGCCTACTTGAGAAACCGCGAAACATAGTGACGTGTTCACTAAGTAGGAGATTGAGGTCTGGATCGTTAAGGCTGTAGCCAATGAACACTAGCGTCTTGGATCCTATAATATTTGAAATGGTCGATTTGAAGGCTGGATTGTTGTGTATTAGACGATGATAGTCTCCTCTTGATAAGATTACTGACTCGATATCATCTACGTGGCCATGGATCTTGAGTATATAAAAGCTTCTTGAGGCGGTTAATTGTGCTAGATGGGCCGTATTCCTATGGGTGTAGATGGGCACACCTTCGGATTGACTATAAATTGACTGGTGCTCTCGCTCAAGCAGAGTGTCATAGTTTGTGGTGATTGCGGCAGAAAACGGAATGTCTAGAATTGCTTTGTGTAACTGAGATCGTTTGCGGTTAGCAGGGCGGAAGGTTTTTTGTATGAAGTCACGATATGCGCTTTCGTTTAATGCCTTTTTGCATGCGTCCGCGACATCGATAAGATGGCCACCCTTTAGTAGCCGTAAAAGCTCGTCCTCATCTTCGAAGTTAGGCGTCTGTTTTTTGCATTCCAGTATGAGTAGCTTGAGCAGTTCGGCCCACGTGGGCAGTCCGTGGGCGACCGAAGCCCCTGCTCCCACTACTACAATTGCATTTCCACGGGCGATTGCGTCTACCAGTTGCTGAGGAAATGTTGGCTTCTGTCTCATGTTAGATAACGGTGGTCTTGTCTCATGGGCTTCGAGAGGGGGAGAGCGAAAAGAGGGGGCAACGCGGTTTTTGTCAGTTGATTCGTTGTATTCTCATTCTGGGCAGACCAAAAACCAACAAAAGCGCATTGTCCCCCTTGGCTTGTCCCAGATATGCAGGCTGCGGAGGGTTGACCCCGGAACACACCGAACAGGCGTTGGGGGAGAAGGCGGCTCGGCTCAATCCGCGATACAGCTATATTCGGATTCGACCTCACGGCTCGACTCGCGGTTCGACCCTTTAGAAGGGCGGGGATTGATGGAAGAGCCTCCATACTTCGCTAAGCTCCGTTTCAGATTCTATAAACCGCTCCAAATCCGTGCGATCGGATTGTTCGAGGCGTAGCCTGTTTGAGCAGAGAGCGAACATGAACTCGAGAGCGGCTTCCCCATTTGGTCCACGGCGGTTCACGAGTGCCGACTTGATGATTCCCGCCATGTGGCGGCTGAAATTGTGACTTCGAGAAAAGTTTAGTTCGTCGGACGCCGAAGCCCGCAGGAATGCCGCTTGAAATACGCCATCATTGAATCGAGAAAACATGTCAGGATCCAAGACGGTGTCGATGAATGGATTACTATCGAAGCATTCCTCGGGAGCGAGGGTCACAGTGCCGTTCTTTCCTTCCCGAGCACGCTGCAATGCGCCGGCTACGGCCAAATAGACTGCTATATGGCTAAGCTTGGCCGTTTCTAAAAAAATTGAATTGTGCTGAAGTTCGAGAGTTTTCCCGTCGAACTTTGGCAGGAAAAGATAATGGTTCTGTAGCTGTGCTTGGCCGAGCACAGACACTCGCTTTTGTAGAGCCCTTTTGAGCGAAGAATTTGATAGCTTGGCCGATCGAACGCTATGCTTTGTGAGAATATCTATTTCGTCTTTCCACGACGAATGCAAACCGGCCTGCCCGATAACTGTCGCATGAAAGATTGACCATCCATATTTTCGGTCTTCACGAGGAGACAGCCGAATGTTCGCGATTACCCGGTTGTGTAAAGCTCGGGTTTCCGGGAACGCCCATCCCACTAAATAATGTCGATTCGCATCCCTGTATTCTCGCAGGACGCGGCTCGCCGTGAGCAGCTGATCACCTGTGCTTTCTTCATCGCAGACAATCAATATCGTGCTCCGTCCGACATCAGTGAGTTTTTTTCCCTTAATGAGCTTCGCAAGTGGAGCGTGACCTACCGGGGTGCGAAGCTTTTGTCTAAGGTAACTTGCTGCATATTGTCCCAATGCATGTGACCGTGCGCCCTCGCCTGATACGATGTAGCTCACATTGTTCGGGATGCCCAACGCGAGCTCATCGCGTAGCCATGATCGGAAATTCTTGGTGAAGCCGTTTGCATGGGCTGAAAATCCAAACGGAGCAGTTCCCGAGTTGTATTTTGCACCGAGCCTTAGCTCTAGGTGCTGCTGTAGGTCTGGATCCGCCAGAAAGGTTTTGTCCTTGGCGGAAACATGCGCCTTCGAAATTTTTACAGCTCTCGCTTCGCCGTGCGAAGCGACGAACTCTTCACTGGGAATGCTGATCTGCTTGAGCGACTGTGGGGAGATTTTCGATAGGTCTTCTTGGTCTTCGAAATAGAGCGAGCACTTTTCGAGGTTCTTCTTCGGCGAGATAGCGAGGAGGTGAAAAATGCGGTCCAAGGAAGCCCCATGCTTGCTTGCTAAGCTCTCACGTAAACTCCCGGACGACGTAGCTGAGATCAGAACGAAATAGTCGTGATGCCCCGCAAACCGAAGGTTTGGATCAATGCTGTAGGAGTGAAAATTAGAGATGGTAGGCTCTTCATAGATCGCCGAGCAGACGTCGGAACCAATCCCGCAGTGATTTTTAAAATGGGCACACTCCTCACGGAAATGGAGTGCGACAGGCAGAATAGTCACGCTGTCGACGTAGAGATGCTTTGTTCCGACGGGCACGACACGGCGAAGGAGGTGATGGATCAATGCCAGTGAAGCTGGCTCCTTGAACATGTTCCCCGCGCGGACAAAAGTTGTATTGAGGTGATCCGAGGGTTTTCGGAAATGGTAGCCTTCGGGTGCGTGAAGGATCGTTTTGGAGTCCTCGACCAATTGCCCAACTCCTTCTTTCGTAATGCTCAGCAACTCGGCATCGGACGGCGGCCACTTACCGGCTGCATTACCTTTAAGGTGAGTCGTTGAATGAAGTTTCCCGTCGCAGCCATAGACCAGCAGTGCAACGTTGGAGGTGGACCCAAGCCGCGAGATGGAGTGTTCGTCGAGCCCCTCCCACGCCCCTTTAATCTTCTCTATCGCATAGAGCGGCACCACGATGAGCAGCCGGCTTGGTGGGAGTCGCCGGTTAAAGTGCTTGTCGATCGTTTCGTTAAGGTTGCCGGCGAACGGTCCGTTTCTAAAATAGTAGAGCACTGCGGTCGTCTCTTCACGATCCGCCCATTTCCGCTCAAGCCAAAAAGAGTGGAAGCTCATGTCAGTATCCCACGGGGAGGACCACAGTCAAAAGCGTGCCTTCTACGGGGCTGAGACCACCATGCACATACATTTCCGGCGAGGAGTCTGGTCGCAACCCATCCACCGGCGCATAGAAAGCCTCGACGGTGTTTGTGCGGACGCGCAGGAAGCCGTCCAAAGCATGAACCTCCTTCAATATCCGATTGAGGCCCAATCCAGAATTACGACTAGGCTTTGCGCTGCTGTGCTTACCGAAGCATTGGATTACAGCGTCCCTGTCTGACCGACGCGCATCGGTGTTCGCTTGAGAAATAGTCGATGCGAAGCCCGCTCCTGAATCTAAGACCGAAATCTCGAAAAACATGATCCTAGATCTTTGCTCGTCGCTTTGTTTTCCGGCGATTCGATGGAAGTAAGTAGAAGCGATCGCGCCTGATTCAGGGCTGCTTACGGAAATGCGCGAGACATGCTCCCGGTTTAGGTATGGCATGCCGATGCGGACACACCTAAAATTTGGCAGGAATCGCCCGCCATTCGCCGGATAATAGGCGTGCTCGGCAGTGTTACGAAATGACTCGTGAAGAAGCTGTCCCAGTGGCGCGTTTCTCTGTTCGAGCAAACCCTTCAACTTACTTTCCAACGAGAGCGATTTTGCACAACTTGACAGCAGAGCGTTCATCGCAGTCGGACTCTGGACTAGATGGCCGTGCTTCTCGCGGTCCAACAGTTCCGCAGCGGAGGGCGCTTTGGAATAGAGGGCTCCGTGGAACTCGGCCTTGGCTCCTTGAACTAAAATGAACTCAATTATCGAGCCGCGCGCTGTGTTCGAAAGGTTGGACTCGTGCATTGCACGGATTCTCTCCCGAGCCGATTCCAATAGCGGGCGACGAATATCGCTTCCATCGGTGGCTTCGGCCCTGTCTGCAAAAAATGCAGCAGCTAGCCCATGCGCACCCCCGGTAAAGGCTTTGTATTCTTCGTCGTCGCCAGCGTTGAGATTCGTTCGAAGAACAGGGTCCTCATTGCGGCGGGCCCAAGTTAGGAGCAGCTGTGTAACAGCCAGCGACACACCTAATGCACCACTGTTGGTTAGGCTGTTTGGAATTTTTACGCACTCCTTGGCCAACCGTCCGCTTGCTAGAAAGGTTTCGATCTCGGCCGGGCCAGTATCTCTCGTTATCTGGATGTCAGCCATTGTGCCATATCTTAGGAAAGATGGGTTTATGCTTGATCTTTCGTGGGCTTACAGCGTCGCGAGGGCGGCGTTGAGGGTCGCGCTGGGGCGGAGGGCAGCGGAAGCCTTCGCGTTGTCGGGCTGGTAGTAGCCGCCGATGTCGGTGGGTTTACCTTGGACGGCGATGAGCTCGCTCACGATTTGCTTTTCTTGGGCGGTGAGCTTTTCGGCGAGCGGGGTGAAGGCGCGTTTGAGGTCGGCGTCCTTGGTCTGAGCGGCGAGGGCTTGGGCCCAGTAGAGGGCGAGGTAGAAGTGGGACCCGCGGTTGTCGATGCCGGCGCCGACTTTGCGGGCGGGGCTCTTGTCGTTTTCCAGGAACTTGCCGTTGGCTTCGTCGAGGGTCTCGGCGAGGACTTTGGCCTTGGGGTTGTTCTGGGTTTGGCCAAGGTGTTCGTAGCTGGCGGCGAGGGCGAAGAACTCTCCGAGGCTGTCCCAGCGGAGGAAGTTTTCCTCGGTGAATTG
>DFYA01000178.1:5177-6004 GCA_002382525.1 Opitutaceae bacterium UBA4094 | reverse complement strand
AGGACGACGCCGACGATGTTTTTGCCGATGTCGTGCACGTCACCTTTGACGGTGGCCATGATGATTTTGCCCTGGGCCTTGGCGGTGCCGCCGGAGGCGATGAGCGCGGCTTTTTCGGCCTCCATGTAAGGTTGGAGATAGGCCACGGCCTTCTTCATCACGCGGGCGGATTTGACGACCTGCGGAAGGAACATCTTGCCGGCGCCGAAGAGGTCGCCGACGACGCGCATGCCGTCCATGAGCGGACCTTCGATGATGAGGAGCGGTTTGCCGTATTTCTGGCGGGCTTCCTCGGTGTCGATGTCGATGAACTGGTCGATGCCTTTCACGAGGGCGTGCGAGAGGCGTTCTTCGACGGTGCCTTTGCGCCAGGTTTCCTCGACCTTGGTGTCGGCGGCTTTGGTGCCGGAGTTGGCGGCTTTGATTTTCTCTCCGTAGTCAACGAGGCGCTCGGTGGCGTCGGGGCGGCGGTTGAGGATCACGTCCTCGACGAGTTCGAGGAGTTCCTTTTCGACCTCTTCGTAAACCTCGAGCATCGACGGGTTGACGATGCCCATGTCCATGCCGGCGGCGATGGCGTGGTAGAGGAACACGGCGTGCATGGCTTCGCGCACGGGGTTGTTGCCGCGGAAGCTGAAGGAGACGTTGGAGACGCCGCCGCTGACCTTGGCGTGAGGGAGGTTTTGTTTAATCCAGCGCGTGGCTTCGATGAAATCGACGGCGTAGTTGTTGTGCTCCTCGATGCCGGTGCCGACGGTGAGGATGTTGGGGTCGAAGATGATGTCTTCGGGCGGGAAGCCGACTTGGTCCACGAGGAGACGATAGGC
>DFYA01000178.1:0-5155 GCA_002382525.1 Opitutaceae bacterium UBA4094 | reverse complement strand
TCGCCTTCCTTGAGGGAGATGGAGTTTACGATGCCTTTGCCTTGGATGCATTTCAGGCCGGCTTCGATGACCTCCCACTTGGAGGAGTCCACCATGATGGGGACCTTGGCGATCTCGGGCTCCGAGGCGATGAGCTGGAGGAAGCGCGTCATGGCGGCGACGCCGTCGATGAGACCGTCGTCCATGCACACGTCGATGACGTTGGCGCCGTTGTCCACTTGTTGGCGGGCGACGGACACGGCTTCCTCGTAGTTGCCGGCTTTGACGAGCTTGGCGAATTTGGGGGAGCCGGCGACGTTGGTGCGTTCGCCGACCATGAGATAGGTGCCGGGCTGCTGCGTGAACGGGAGCGAGCCGGAGAGTTTGAGGGGGAGGGCTGAGACCTGAGAGCTGAGACCTGAAGTGTCGGAGGCGGAGGGTTTCGGACCGGGGTCGGCGACCCCGGCTACAACGGCAGAAGGGACGCGGGTCGCGATGGGTTTACGCGGGGAGATGGGCGCGAGGGTTTGGGCGATCGCGGCGATGTGCTCGGGGGTGTTGCCGCAGCAGCCGCCGGCAATGTTGCAGAGGTGGCTGGTTGCAAACTCACCCATGAAGCGCGCCATGTCGGCGGGCTCGAGGTCGAAGCCGGTGGGCGTGAGCGGATTCGGGAGGCCGGCGTTCGGGTAGGCGGAGATGAACGTGTCGGGGGCTTTCTCGGCGAGTTCGGCGAGGAACGGCCGCATGAGGTCCGGGCCGATCGAGCAGTTGAGGCCGATGGAAAGCGGCTTGTGGGTGCGGACGGCGTTCCAGAGGGCTTCGACGGTTTGCGCGGAGATCATGGTCTCGCCGCCGCGACCGACGGCGGCGGAGATCATGAGGGGGAGGCGAATGTTGTCCTCGGCGAAAATCTCCTCGATGGCGACGAGGGCGGCTTTGGCGTTGAGGGAATCGAAGATCGTCTCAACGAGGAGCAAGTCGGAGCCGCCGGCGATGAGAGAGCGGATCTGGCGGCGGTAGTCGGCTTTGACTTGGTCGAACGTAATGACGCGGAAGCCGGAGTCGTCGGCGTCGGGGGAGTTGGAAAGCGAGACAGTGAGCGGCCCGATCGCGCCGGCGACGTAGCGGCGACGACCTGTGGCGTTGGCGATGCGGTCGGCCCATTCGCGGCACTGGCGGGCGGACTGGTAGTTGATGTCGTGGGCGAGCTCCTGGAGGAACTTGTTCTCGATGACGGACTGGTAGAAGGCGGGGTCCTTGCGTCCGCCGTGTTCGCGCGGGTCTTCGATGAAGAACTCGCTTTGGCCAATGGCGGTAGCAGAGAACGTGTTGGTTTCTATTATGTCCGCTCCTGCCTCAAGGAAGCGCCGGTGGATGTCGCCGATCTCGTCCGGGCGGGTGAGCGAGTAGATGTCGCCGTTGTTTTTGAGGTCCTTGGGGGCGTCTTTAAACCGGTCGCCGCGCGCCTGCTCCTCGGTGATGTTATAGCTGCGAATGGTCGTGCCCATCGCTCCGTCGATGATGGCGACGCGCTCGGCGAGGAGGCGGCGCAATTCGGTTTCGGCGGAGGAGACTACGGGAGAGGCGGACGACATGGCGGAAGGCGGTGTAATGGGCGGGAGCGAAGACAACGAGAACGGGGTTGGCAAGAAAACATATCTACATATTCGTATGCGTTGATATGTTTCTGGTTTTGGGGCTTGATTCGCGTTAGTGTGTTTTGCAGGGTCCGCGTTCCAGACGTTCTTTGTATAACTTTGCAGACATAGGGAATGCCGTGAAAACCGGCGACAGTTGCGCTGCGGTAACGCATCAATCCAAACCTTCATCCCGCGCTGGCGGGAACAAAGCCAATCGAGACACGCGTCTCGGTGAAGGCGAGAGGAGAGGAACGCGCGCTGCGTGCGAAATCCTAAAACCTAAATTCTAAATCCTAAAGAGTCCGCCCTGCGGGCTGAACTTTAGGATTTAGCCGCTTAGGGTTTAGGATTTCCGCGCAGGGCGCGGAGATATGCGGAGTCCGAACACCCACTTTGCGAAGGCTCACGCGGCCGGGGCGATTGCGCGCCTTGGATCGCTTAACTTCATCGCAAAAATGAAGCGTGAGAGTGGTTGTTTTCTTGAGAGGCGGAACCGGGGGCGGCGACCCCGGCTACATCAATCCAGAAGGCCTGCTCTTGGCTTAATCAGACAACAGCAGACCTCAATGAACCGCCTTCCCTCGCGCGCCTGTGTCACGGGCCGTTTTCTCATCGCGTGCGCCCTCGTGGCGCCCGTCATTTCCGCCCGCGCTACGTCCGATGTTCCGGCCGACGGTGTCGCACCCGCCGGCGTTGAGTTGCCACCCGTGGTCGTGACCGCGCGTCGCGTCGCCGAGAACCCGATCAACGTGCCGGCCTACACGCATGTCATCACTCGCGCCGACATCGACGCCAGTGGGGCGACCAACTTGATCGAGTTGCTGGAGAGCCAGGCCAATCTTCATTTCGTTTCTCTCTCGAGCAACGCGGCGAACACCAAGGTCTCTCTCCGCGGAACCGGCACGACGGGCAATGGGCGCACGCTGGTGCTCCTCGACGGCATCCGCACCAATCGGCCCGACATGGGCGACTTCAATTGGCTGCAGTTTAACCTGCAAAACATCGAGTCGATCGAGGTTCTCCAAGGGCCGCACGGCGCCTTCTACGGCGACAACGCGGTGGGCGGCGTGATCAAGATCAACACGCTGGGCTCGCCCACGAAGAGCGGTGGCAGCGTCCATGCGCTGGTCGGCAGCGACAACACCTTCAAAATCTCCGGCGGCTATACCCAAGTGTTTGGCAACGCCTGGGCGGGAGTTTCGGGCGGCTACGACGCGTCGGACGGCTACCGTGACAACTCCGGCTTTAGAAACGAATACGGCTCGGCGGGCTTCGGCTACGACAACCAGAAGAACTCAATCACGCGGCTCAACCTCTCGTATCTCAAATCCGATTTCGACCAGCCCGGTTTTCTCGTCGAGGCGGACTACAAAGACGACCCCACCCAAGAGGGGTTTTTCGCATCAGACGGGGTCTCTCGTTACAAGCGTGCGTCGTTGAGTAATGAATACGGTGCGACGCCCCAAGCGAAACTGTTGACCGACGCCGGGGTGAACTTCACCGACGAGATTTACCGAGGTGGTTTTGGCACCGATTTCGACCGGACGATCGACGGCTACTATTTCTCGCCCAAGGTGCATCTGGATTACGGCGACTTCACCTTTACGCCCGGTGTGGATGTGGCTTACGACCGATTGGATGTCGCCACGTCGGGCCTCTTCTCGGCGCCGACGGACGCGCAGGTGGATCGCACGAGCATCAGTGCCTACCTCGGGAGCGAGTGGCGCGTCTCGGATGCGCTGACGATTTCGGCCGCCTATCGTCGTGATTGGAACCGGATCGAGGTGATCCAGACGCTTCCGGCGCCCGCCCGGGAGGACGATCGCCGCGACCACGGCGACGCGTGGCAACTCGCGGTGAACTACAAGCTCACCTCGACGGTGCGGCTCTACGCGAAATACGACCGCGCCTACCGCTTCCCCGCCACCGACGAGATCGCCTCGTATCAGAGCAGTTCTCCGTTCTTCCCGTTCTCTTTCAACCCCGATCTTAAGCCGGAGTTGAGCGACAACTACGAAATCGGCGCGACCTACAAAAACAGCGGCTGGACGGCGGGCACGGCCGTTTTCCTGCTCGACACGAAGGACGAGGTGTTTTTCTCCACCGCGACCTTCCAGAACGAGAATCTGCCACGGACCCGCCGCACGGGCGTGCAGGCCAACTTGGGTTACGACGCCGGCGTGGCGGGCTTCCGTCTGCAAGCCGACTACGTCGAGGCCGAGCTGCGCGACGCCGCCGGAGGCGCGGCCGAGGGCGCGTTGCGGATGGTTCCCAAGTGGCGCCTGACGAACACCGTGTTTGCTCGCCCGATTGAACGCGTGGAAGTGAGTCTCACGCACCGCCACATCGGCTCGATGCCCGAGGATGATTCCTACTTCTCCGCCTCGCCCGACGAGGTCCCGCACGTCGATCTGTTCGATGCGAAGATCAGCTATCGCGTGACGCCTAACTGGCGCGTGTATGCCGGGGTGAACAACATCGCCGATCAATCCTACATCGCCTACCAAGTCTTTGGCAGCATCTACCCGGGGCAAGGTCGGTTCACCTACGTGGGGACCTCGCTGGCGTTCTGAGTCGCGGCACGTTCGCTTGGCACCGGCACCTTTGCCAGTGCAAGCTGACGGTGAACTCTATGCTGCGTCTGCTCATCCTCCTCGGTCTTGCGCTCGGCTTGGCTCACGCCACGCCGACGGCGACGGCGGTGCGCGTGGTGTCGCAGACCGTCGGCTCCGACGAGCTGCTGCTCGCGGTGGCCGCGCCCGAGCAGATCGCCGCGCTCAGCCACCTCGCGCAGGATCCAATGTTTTCCGGCGTTTCTCGCGAGGCGGCGGCGTTTCCCAAACTCGCGCTCGGCGACGCCGAGACGCTGCTGCGCCACCGGCCGACGCATGCGTTGTTCGCCGATTACAGCCGCATCGAGCTGATCGAGCAGGTGCGGCGCGCGGGCGTCGAGGTGATCATTTTCGACCGGTATCACTCGCTGGCCGACGCGCACGCCAACTTGAAGCGGCTGGCGGCGATCATCGGCCCCGAGGCGGCCGAGCGCGCCGAACGTATTATCGAGTCGGATACAGAGCGCATGGCCGCGTTGAACGCGCGGCTCGCGGACGTGAAACCCGTGAAAGTGATCGCGCCCTCGACCTACGGTGTGATCGCGGGGGCGGCCACGACCTTCCAAGACCTCTGCGACCATGCCGGTGCCGAGAACTTGGCGGTGACGCTTGGCGGTTTGCGCGGGCACGCGCCACCGCCCAACGAGCGGCTGTTAAGGTGGCCGGTAGAACGACTGGTGGTGTCGGGTGCGGACGTGAAGGAGGCGCTGGCGCCGTATCGGAAGCTGCCGCCCTATCAATTTATGCCGGCGGTGCGCGAAGGGCGGGCGGTGGTGATTCCCTCGTGGATGCTCGGTTGCGTGAGCCACCTGCGCGTCGCCGCGTATGAACGCCTCGCACGCGAGCTGCACCCCGCGCTTTTCTCCGAGTGATGTTCGCCGCGCGCACGCAACCTTCCTCGTCGGTGGCGGTGGTGTCGGCGGT
>DFYA01000095.1 GCA_002382525.1 Opitutaceae bacterium UBA4094 | reverse complement strand
ACCGGACGAGCCGCCTTGAGAAGCGCCGTCGGCGCCGGAGCGACCGCGACCACCGCGACGACGACGACGGCGCGGGCCGCTATCGGGGCCGCGTTCGCCGCCGCCTTGAGCGGGCTGCGGGCGGTTGCCGGGCTGCACCGGGGCGCCGGGCAGAGCCGGAGCGCCGGCCTCGGGAGCACCCGTGCCGAAAAGACCTTTGACCCAGCCAAAGAGGCCGGCGGGTTTTTTGGAGGCGGGCGTGTTGGCACCGCTGACCGCAGGCTTGTTGCCCGCAGGTTGGTTGCCGACGGGGCGTTTTTGGTCGCGCGGTTGCTGCGGCTTTTGCTGCTGGCGGGAGCGGCCGTCGCGTTGCTGCGAACGGTTGCCTCCGCTGTTCCCGCCGCTGTTGCTGCGGGAAGAGCGCTGGTTGCCATAGCGAGGCGGTGCCGGGATGCCGCCGCCCTTGCCGCTCGCATTGGGAGCGGATTCGAGCATGGGCACTTCGCTGCGACGCACGGGGCGGAACACCGGGCGCTCGCCCTCGAGGGACTTGGCCAAGGGGACGGGTGTGGACGCGGCAGGCGCTTTGTCGCCCTCATAGGGGAAGGCGGGCGTTTCCCAGCTTTGGGCGGGACGCTTGACCTCGGCGGGAGGGAGGATGTTGAGCTCGGCCTTGGGGGCGGGAGCGGTGGGCTTGATTTCGGCGGCGGGCGCGACCGAAGCGGGGGCGGCCGGGGCGGCCTCCGCGGGTTTCTTTTCAACAACGACCGGAGCAACCGGGGTCGCGACGGCCGGGGCCGGTTCAGCGACGGGGGCGGCGGGGGCGGACGGAGCGTCGTTCGCCGGGGCGAACGGGTTTTGGTATTCCGTCTCCGCTTTCAGGACCTGAACAGCGGACGGTTGGTAGGCGCCGGGGGCGGCGGTGTTGTTGGCGGATGCCGGCGAGGCCGGACTGCTGACGCGTTTGCCGCGCGCGAGGCCCGAGCCGCGATTGGCACCGGCGAAGGTGCCCCATTCGGCGGCGGGCGCTGCTGGCGCACCGGCGGTCTCGGCGGGAGCCCCGGAGGGCGTGGCGCCGGACGTGGATGTATCTGACATGTCTTTGTTTGTCTGTGGGTTAATCTCGCGCTCACCGCGTAGGGCGGGAGCTGCAAGGAGGCGTTGCCGCGGGGCGCAGGAGCGCTCGACGTAGGCAACAGGGCCGAAAAGTCGTGCGTTTGCGCCTCTGGAGCAACTGCTAATTTGGGGCCGCCGCCGGTGGGGCGATGCGGGGTCGAGGCGGGCAATTAACGTTGGATGTCGCTGGTTGCCGGCCCCTTGCCGGGGCACGTCGGGCAGCGGCTTGCGGTGGCGCGAGGTTTCGGGGACGACAAGTGCCTTCATTTCAACACCTCTCCCGATGTCCGACCTCTCCGCCGCTGCGCCCAAGTGTTTGTCGATCCCGGCCGTGACGCGGTTCGAGTTGGGCGACTGGGACGCGACTGCACGGTCGATGGCGGCCGGGGCGCGGCTCGATTTCGGACAACCGTGGCTTCCGGAGATCGAGCCCGACTTCGCGCCCGGTGAGGTGTGGCTGGGCGTGAGCGGCGACGACTTGATTGTTTACGGGGTGCTCAAGGACGACCAACCGGCCAATCGCGCGACCAACTGGAACGAACGCACGTGGCTCACGGGCGACGCGCTGGAGTTCTTTTTTCAAGCCGAGGAGCGTCCGGGGTATTACGAATTCCACGTGACCCCGGAGGATTGCCGGCTGCAGCTGTTTTTCCCGAGCCGCGCCGCCTTTGCTGAACGCGGACCGCTTCAGCGGCTCATGATCGCCGAGAGCCGGTTTGAGAGTGCGACCCGGGTGAACGCGACGCGCACGGGCTGGGAGGCGATCATGCGCGTTAAGCTCCCGCTGGTGCTCGACGAGCCGCGGGAAGATGGATCGCGGCGCTTCCGGTTTTTGTTGAGCCGCTACGATTATCAACCCGGGCGGGTGCGGCCGGTCATGTCGGCGGCGACGAACGCGTTGAACGCGCCTAACTTTCACGACGTTGACCGCTGGACCTGGGCCGAGGCGGCGCGCGGTTGAGGGGCGCGCGGCGCCTCGGCGACGTGCGAGCAACGCGTGCATAGGATGCCGAGGGGGAGGGGCGCGCACGCCGGCTGCCTTTTGCCACTTGAACCGCGACGGGCGCCCGCCAAACCTCCGCGCATGGACAAGCTCGAAGAAATTTTCCGTATGCAAGCGGCGCTCAATGCGCGTATTGGCGTCGTTCTCCCTCCCGCGACCGAGGAAGAGAAAACCAAGTGGGTGCTCAACTACACCCGCGCCATGCAGCAGGAAACCGCCGAGCTGATCGACAGCGTGCCGTGGAAGTGGTGGGCGAAATACCAAAAATTCGACGAGCAAAACGCGAAGGTCGAAGTCGTGGACCTGTTTCATTTTCTCGTCTCGCTCGCGCAGACGCTCGGCATGACGGCCGAGGATGTTTACGACGCGTATCTCAAGAAAAACGCGGTGAACCATCAGCGGCAGGAGACCGGCTACGTTAAAAAAGACGCCGACGACTCGAAGCACATCTGAGCCGGC
>DFYA01000096.1 GCA_002382525.1 Opitutaceae bacterium UBA4094 | reverse complement strand
CCCCTCAAAAACAAAAGCTCCGTGACCACCAAGGCCACGGAGCCACTACAAAACTACACTCGATACGTTCAGCCGCGTTTCTTTTTGGACTTCAGCGCGCTCACATCCTTCTTGAGCGCCTTTTTCACGGCACCGAGCTTCACGCCGGTTTCCTTGGCGATCTTGCCCCATCCGTGATTTTCGGCACGCAGGGCAAGCACACCGACCAACTCGACTTCTTCGGCAAATTCGTCGTCGCCGACCAACACCACGCCGCCGTTAAGCGACGCCACAACATCCGCTGAGGTCGGCTCGAGAATCCCGAGCTTGCTCAAGCTCGCTTGAGCCAGGCCGAGGGCGAGGTAGATCTCGCCGTAGCCCAACGGACTTTTCGCCGGGGTGAACACCGTCTCGACCTCCACCGCGTCCACGAACTCGCCCGTCTCCGGGTCGATCGTCTCGGGCGTGGTTTCGACGAGCGTAATTTCGCCGCCGGCGCGCAACCCGATGACAAGCGCCAACGCGTTGTCCTCCGAGCCCGCGAAATTTTCAAAACGATCGCTGATCCTATCAACCACGCGCGCCTCGTTCGCAGCCGCGTGTTTGTTCAACGCCTTCACGTCGTTGGCCTGCAGCGAAGTCGCGCCGACCAGGGTGATCATACACAAGGCCGCCAGCAGACGACGACCAATTATCCAAGGGGTAGTAGTGGTATGGTTCATAGTAATATCTGACGGTGACGTCAGCTGATCCACGGACAAGGTGCATTCCCGATGGTTCAGTGACGGTGCCAGCCTTTTTCAGGCTCCGTCAATTCGGGCCAAGGTTTGCTCGTTGCCCCACACAAACGGACGCATATCGCTGGGGTCCTTCCTATGCCGATCCAAGCCTGGTTCCCCACTTACATCTACGTCGAAAAACTCCAATCCGCAGGACTCGCCCGTCTCAACGACGACCTTGCCGACGAGTGCCACCAACTCCGAGACTACGACGACGAAGGCCGCGCCTGGTCCGAGAAAAACTACCCCGGCGGCTACACCAGCTACGCCTCGATGCACCAGTTGCACGGCTTCTCCAGCACCTTCGGCAACCTGGAGAAGAAGATCAACAAACACGTCCGCGCCTACGCCAAGGCCCTCGATATGGACCTCCGCGGACGCTCCATCCGCATGACGGATTGTTGGGTGAACATCATGCCGCCCACCGCCGCGCATTCGTTGCACCTGCACCCCAACTCCTTCATCAGCGGCACCTACTATGTGCGCACGCCGAATGGATGTTCGGGCCTTAAGTTCGAGGACCCGCGCCTGAGCAAATTCATGGCCGCCCCGCCGAAGCTGCCGAACGCCCGCAACGAGAACCGCGTCTACACGACGTATCCCGCCGAAGCCGGCAACGTGATCCTGTTCGAGAGCTGGCTCCGCCACGAAGTCGCCGCCAACCGAGTCGAAGACGAACGCATCAGCATCAGCTTCAACTACGCCTGGGCGTGAGCGTCTCGTGGCTATGACGGCGCGCCCCGGCCTCCGGCTCCACTTAGCCGGCGCAGCATTTACCGCCGCGATTATACTGGCGGCCGGCTTTTGGCTAAACGCTTCACTGAAACGCCCGAGCCCATGGACCATGAGTTCCGCCCTTCGCCACATCGCCCAAGCAAGCCTCATCTATGCTGCAGGCCACAACGACCATTTACCCGTCGTCAGAGACGTATGGGAATACGCTGGCGTTCTGGCACAAGAAACCGGGCTTAACGACGCCACGCTTTGGCAACCAAGCCCGGATCCGGCGCGCGATTTAGATTCCCGCAAATTCGCCACCGTTCTCGCGAAGACCGGTGTCGAAACGCCCCACACGCTGAATCCGACGTTTCGCCAAATTAAACCGTCCTTCGCGGTTCCCTTAGGAATTATTGCGCTCAACAAAGCACCGCCCACGACTCCAATCGCCTGGTCTCGTGGACTGCGAACTGATGGCACGTGGGCACCGCACAGCCCTTATGGGACTGATGGTGGTTACATTGCCTTCGCTAGTGGACACGTTGCTTTCTTCCCTGACGTAAGGTCCCCCGAAAGACAACTCACGCGCTACAGTGGAGAAGGTAAGACGCCGAACATCTATGAAGCGCTTCCTCCCGGAATCGATATCGGCGAATATACACCTACGCCTGATGAGAAATTAAGCTGGAGTAACACCGGTGTCTCGCGTTCCCGCGCCTCTTCAGCCTATTATCTTATGGTCGTGTCCATGGCTGCTTTGTTGTGGGCTCCATTCGTCATTCTCCTGTTTCGTCACCGCACAAGGTTTAGGCGGTGGCGACCTAGCATTCTTTTATGGCCGTTCTTCTTAACGGCCTTCGTTCTTCCGGTCATAAAACCCTACTAGGATGAACTCGCTGTCACCCCTCCCCTCCGCCTGGTCCGGCGTATTCGATCACGGATACACTCCCGCCCAATTCGCCACGCTCTCCGCGCTCATCGACGAGGCCTACGCGCAAGGCGACGTCTTCCCTCCGCGCCAACTCATCTTCCACGCCCTCGAACTCGTCCGGCCCGCCGACGTGAAAGTCGTCATCCTCGGACAAGATCCCTATCCGACCCCCGGCAACGCCCACGGCCTCTCCTTCTCCGTTCAACCGCCCGCGCGCACGCCCGCCTCCCTCAAAAACATCTTCCAATCCCTCGCCCGCTGCGTGCCCGATTGGACCCCGCCCACGTCCGGCAANNCGTTCACCCAAGCCGTGCTTCGTTTCGTGCAAGCCGAGTCGCCTTACATCGTCTTTATGCTCTGGGGCGGCAAAGCCGTTGCGTCCGCCCAGCCGCACATCGACACCTCCAAGCACGCGATCCTCATCGACCAACACCCGTCACCCCTCGCGCAGAACCGCCTCCCGCCCGAACACAAATTCGCCGCGAACAATCATTTTGCTGAAGCCAACCGCCTCCTAGTCGGCCATCATCGCCCCCCCATCGACTGGCGCCTCTAAGTCACTCCGACGGGGACGTGGGGCCACAAAAGCTCCGCTCCTGCGTCTCCGCCTCTTCGCGCTCCTTCGCGCCCTTCGCGGTTAAAATTCCGCCGCCCCTTCTTCCGTGTATTCCGTGTGTTCCGTGGGCAACCCTGCCGAGCCCGTCCGTGCCCCCAGCACCGGTCACTTCCGCTCCGACTCGACCGCATGCAATTCCTTCGAGCGGTCGCCCACCAGGTCCAGCGCCGCGAACCCGCTCTCCTCCGGCAGCCGCATCGCGAAGTTCCGCACCACAGCGACGCTCACCCGCACACCTTCACCGGTCACAAGCCCCAGCACATGCCCGCCGCTTTTACGGTCGTTCGCCAAGAAGTGAAAATGATACCCCGGCACGTTCACGCTCTTTGAAAAGCTCGGACACCACAGTCCCACCAGCGTCCCGTCCGTCTTCTTCAGCGTGAACAGCGCCTGCGTCTTCACCACGTCCGAGAGCTCCGGATACGGCTTCTCCTGACGCGCCACGCTGCGCGTGCGCACCTCCTCAAAAGCCCCCGTCACGCGCACGGCGTAAAAGTAA
Organism: Opitutaceae bacterium UBA4094; assembly: GCA_002382525.1. GTDB lineage: Bacteria > Verrucomicrobiota > Verrucomicrobiia > Opitutales > Opitutaceae > Rariglobus. Next base: position 409 of record DFYA01000096.1, on the reverse strand, counting down.
TTCTTCGACGGCAGCACCGCGTCGATCCGCGACTGCATCTCCGCCAGCGACAGGCCCGCCGGCACCGTCAATTCGATCTCCGGCTTGAACGCCACCACGGCCGCGAAGGGCGTGCGCACGTCGTCACCCGGCTCGTGCACCACGCCGGCCGCATCGATCTGATACATTTTCCCGTCCAACAAAACCATTTCGCCGTCCAACCCCTCGAACGTGCCGAGACCAAAGTCTCCGTGCCGCTTCACTTCGGCCAACGTCGCGACCCCATCGTAGTAGCCCTTGAGCAGCGCATCGATGGTGGACCATTGCGTAACCGTCCCCGGGGTCGCGACCGCAACGACCGCCCACACGCACACCGCGACTACACATCCAATAAGCTCTTTCATGTCGCGGACGCTGCAAACCTCCCCGC
>DFYA01000036.1 GCA_002382525.1 Opitutaceae bacterium UBA4094 | reverse complement strand
CCCGGCGCCCCGGTGCAGCCCGGCAACCGCCCGCAGCCCGCTCAAGGCGGCGGCGAACGCGGCCCCGATAGCGGCCCGCGCCGTCGTCGTCGTCGCGGTGGTCGCGGTCGCTCCGGCGCCGACGGCGCTTCTCAAGGCGGCTCGTCCGGTCCGCAAGGCGGAGTCAAACCCACCCAAAGCCACGGCCAGGGACATCCCTCGCACGGCCACGGTGGCGGCGACCGTTCCCGCAGTGGCCAGCAGGGCAACCGCGGCGGCCATAGTCGCTCCGGTGGCCACCGCCACGATGGCGGCGGCTCGGGCATCCCGCCCTCCGCTTAAGTCGAGTTAAACCTTGCCAAGGGCTTCCCGCCCCCGCGCATTTCAAAGGCGTCCGCACCGGTTGCGGACGCCTTTTTTTGCGCCCACTTTCCGCGTCCCTTCGCGTCCCCCGCTCCTCTTCTTTTCATGTCCGACCTCATCGTCCACGGCGGCAAACCGCTCACCGGCTCCATCACCCCCTCGGGCAACAAAAACTCCGTCCTGCCCATCTTCTGCGCTACGCTCCTCACCGACGAGCCCGTGACGTTGAAGAACGTCCCCGACATCACCGACCTTAACAAACTGGTCGCCTTCTTCCAGTCGCAGGGCTCGCAAATCGATTGGGACCGCGAACGCGCCGAGATGCGCGTCTGCCACGCCAACTTTAAGAGCACGCTCGAAAACGACGAGCTGCCGCAGGACATGCGCTCGACCGTCCTGCTCTACCCGGCGCTGCTCAATCGCCTTCGCCAGATCACCATTCAGGCCAACACCAAGGGCTGCTCCCTCGGCGTGCGCGAAATCGATCCGCACCTCGAAATCCTCTCCGTTCTCGGCGCCACCGTCAGCGACGGCGACCCGCTCGTCATCGCGTTGCCCAAAGGATTCAGGGGCGCCCGTCACTGGTGCGATTACATGTCTGTCACCGTCACGGAAAACTTCGCCATGGCCGCCGCGCTCGCCGACGGCGAATCCACGCTCATCAACGCCGCCAGCGAACCGCACGTCCAGGATCTCTGCGCCGCCCTCGTCGCGATGGGCGCCCAAATCGACGGCCTCGGCACGTCGATGCTCAAGATCACCGGAGTCGCAAACCTCCACGGCGCCGAGATCACCATCAACAGCGACTACCACGAGATCGTTACTTTCCTTGCCCTCGGCGCCATCACCGGCGGCGAGGTTCGCGTCAACAAAGCCCTCCCGCACCACTTCGATCTCATCGAGCGCGCCTTCAAAAAACTCGGCGTCGTCATCGAGCACGAAGACGACTCCGTCGTCGTGCGTCGCGGACAAAAACTCGTCATCGAAACCCCGTTCACGACCAACCTCCTTCCCAAGATCGAAGCCGCGCCATGGCCGTATTTCTCGGTCGATTTGCTCCCACTGATGATCGCGCTGAGCACGCGCTGTGAAGGCACGATTCATTTCTGGAACAAGGTTTACGAAAACGGTTTTTCGTGGATCCCCGAGCTCGCGAAATTCGGTGCTCATGCGTTGGTGAGCGACCCGCACCGCCTCGTTGTGTTTGGCAACAAACCGCTGCGCCCCGCCGTCGTGGATTCGCCGTATGTGATCCGCGCCGCCGTCGGCCTCTACATGGTGGCCGCCGCCATCCCCGGACGCTCCGTCGTCCGCAATTCCGAGATCATCAAACGCGCCCACCCGCGCTTCGTCGAAAACCTCCGCAGCCTCGGCGCCGAGGTGGAGTGGAAATAAAATCCGGATTGGGTCACAGAGAACACAGAGTCCCGATCCTGAGTTCACAGAGTTCGATCCCTAACATTCCTCACCCACGGCAACCCGGCGAAGTCGTCCAGCCCTCCTCAAACTCTCTGCCGAACTCGGTGCCCTCTGTGTCAAAACTCCGATTTCTTCTCCGGCTCCGCTCCTAATCCATGCCCTCCCCGTCCGACAACAAAGGCCTCGGCTTCATCACCTCGACGCTCGCCGCGCCCGTCTCCTCCGCCGAGGCCGCGCTGCGCCCGCTGTCGTTTTCCGACTTCACCGGACAAGCCAAGACCATCGAACGCCTCCAAGTCATGGTCGGCGCCGCCAAACGTCGCGGCGACCCCCTCAACCACATCCTGCTCTCCGGCCCGCCCGGCCTCGGCAAAACCACGCTCTCGTTCATCCTCGGACACGAGATGGGCCGCAACGTCCGCGTCACCTCCGGCCCCGTGGTCGAAAAAGCCGGTGACCTCGCCGGACTACTCACGTCGCTCGAAGAAGGCGACCTGCTCTTCATCGACGAGATCCACCGCATCCCGAAGACGGTCGAAGAATACCTCTACTCTGCGATGGAGGACTTCCGCCTCGACATCATGATCGACCAAGGCCCCAACGCCCGCAGCGTGCGCCTCACGATCCCGCGTTTCACGTTGATCGGCGCCACCACGCGCGCCGGCCTGCTCACCGCGCCGCTGCGTTCGCGTTTCACGCTCCAGACGCGCCTCGATTATTACGACGTGCCCACGCTTATGGGCATCGTCACGCGCAGCTGCGGACTCCTCTCCGTCGCCATCGACGAAGGCGGCGCCAAGGAGATCGCCGCCCGCTCACGCGGCACGCCCCGCATCGCGAACAACCTCATCAATTTTTGCCGCGACTACGCCCAAGAGCGCGCGCAGGGAAAGATCACGAAAGCTACCGCGGCCTCCGCGCTTGAGCTGCTTGAGATCGACGCCGCCGGCCTCGACGAAATGGACAAACGCGTGCTCCGTGTAATGGCGGAAAACTACAAAGGCGGACCTGTGGGCCTCGGCACGATCGCCGTCGCGGTGGGCGAAGAAGCCGAGACGTTGGAGGAGGTTCACGAACCCTTCCTCATCCAAGAGGGCTATCTGCAACGCACGCCCCAAGGCCGCATGCTCACGGCCAAAGGCTACCACGCCATCGGACTCAAATCGGCCCTCGGCGGCGACCAAGGTTCGCTGCTGTAGTCCGATGCTGGGCATCGACCACAGCTGGCGCTACATGGGCTTTCCCGTTATCCACGCGATGCTCGCTTTGGTCGCGGCGCTCGTCGGCCAAGGCGAAAGCGAAGGGAGCCTCTACGTGGTGAAACTCTGGCCCCTGTGGATACCCATCGTGTGGTTTCTCTTTCGCGGACGTTCTCCACTCTGGTTCCTGCCGCTCGCCGCCAGTTTCCCGTTTTGGGCGTGGGCTGCATGGATCACGTGGATCAGCCCCGTTCAAGAATAGAGCCTATGGAGTGCGGCGAACTCTCGCCGCTTTAGGCGACGTGACGAGTCCCGTCGCCCTCGCATAGTAAGGGCCAAAGTGTGGCTGCTCGTGCGTAAACACCATGGTCCACTCCATCGTCTCCGGGAAAATGTAGATGTCTCTTGCGCACGTGGAGAAATCGATCGGGCACGAACTCGAAAATTGATAACCCTCCCGGCCCATCTCGTCCAAGAGGTAAAGTTTACCCGGGAGACGGTGCGCCAGATAGGAACTCAAGGCGTCGGCACCCGACTGGTGCGCGGAGAACCCATAACTGAACGCATGCCATCGAATCTTCCGATAAACGGGTAGCATCGGTTTGCACCCGAACTTCGGGGCTGAATCGGGCCGCCCAATCGACAAGCAGCTTTGTTACGCGGGCCTTCGGAAAGGCTGCGAAGTCCGCTTTTGCGGCGCGGAGTAGATAGGGGATCGTGGTGCGCTTATTCATGGACGTTTCGATGGGCGACAGCGGTCAACGAATAGAAAAAAACAAAAGGGCCGCAAAACGATGTTGTGCAGCCCTCGTGGAAACAACGCGGCGCGAAGCTCAGCTGAGACGCCGACGCCGTGTGGCGGCGAACCCGAGCCCCGCTAAGCCGGCGAGCGCCGCAAAAGTCGCGGGCTCAGGGATGGCGCCTACCAGCAGGGACTCCCCCGGAGTATCGCTGTAAGCGAGCGCGAAGCTCATGCCTGGACCGCTGTCGTTCGGCATGAAACTCAGCCACCCAAACGCATCGCCGGCGCCCGTGTCATAGGCGAAAGCGAGGTAGCCCGTCATTCCGGAGACAAAACGATGCGGCAACGGATCATCCACCGCAGGGCCTAAGTGGTTAAAGGAAACCGTCTCGCCGCCGACAAACTGGCCAGTCTCATTGATCAGCGTGCCGACAGCTACATTGAGGAAATAATGCGTCTCCGTATCGGGATCGTAGCTGACCGCATCCACACTCGCCCACGGACGAAGGGCATCGCCATTCGAGATGCCCAAGCCGCCGGCAAATAGGTTCAGCCACGGAGCTGTATTAAATGACGTCGGCGCTGAGTAGGCGACCGTGCCATCCAAGATATTGATGTAGATGCCCGCGAGATTCACGGGGTCAGAAGGATCCGAAACGTTTCGAGGGATCTCAACGCTACCGAGATCGAAGTGAACAATCGCGCCAGAGGCGGTCGAAAACGACAGAGCGGCGCAAACACAGGATGCTAATAACGACTTCATGTTTCTTTTATCTAGAGATTCAAAGTTGATCGACCGCGACACGATGGAAGCGGGTTTTCTTCCCTCCCGTGGAGAGCGGATAGGGAACACTCACGACTTGATAGAGCCCGTCTTCCGCAAGGACGGTTGGGGCTGCAAAACTCGAAACCCAAGTAGTTCCGTTCGAGCTGAATTGTGCCGTGTAGGAAAGGTCGCCGGCGAACACCGGATTCTGGCGAACGAAGAGTAGGCGGGTGACCAGCTTCCCGTCCACCGTCTGCAAGTAGGCGACCGGCTGGCCCGTTTCGACCAGCGTGCCGCCGCCCTCGAGGGTGCCGGAATACACCAACCCGCCCGGACCCGACGTGATGTCATTGGGATCGGTGCCGAAGGCGTATTCGTAGAGGTTGGTGACGCCGTCGAAATCCGGATCGGCATCGGGGCCGGCGATCATCGGGTCTCCCAAATCCTCAGGCAGGAAGTTTTCCTCCTCCCAATCCGCCAGCGACAGCAGCCGCACCGTAAGGATGCCATCGACGAAGCCGAAGGTGTAGTTGGCGTTCGCTGCAGAGAGCGTGCCGAGGACGGCGGTGATGGCGTAATCGCCGGGAGCACTGGCGGCGCCGGCCGCAGTGGCTAGCTCCGGAGCGCCGGTGAGCACGGTGCCGGCGGTTTCGCCTCCGGCAAAGCCGGTGATGGTCGCGGTCAACGTCGGGTTGGCGAAACCGTAGGCCCGGGTTTTGTCGTCTGCGCTCACGGTGAGCGTGGCGGCGGCGATGTCCGCGGTGTCGCTCGGCTGCGTGAGGGTGTAGTTGCCGCTGTCGGTGCCGGCGAGCGCGAGACCGGAGATGGTCACCGTCTTGCCGACGCCCACGTTCTTGTCGGCGAAGGCGCCGGTGGCGGAAGCAGTAGCGAGCGTCACGTTGTCGCCGCCGATAACGCCGACCAGCGATGCCGATCCAAGGCTCAAGGTGGCGCTGCTCGTGGCGTCGTAGGTCTTGTTGTTCGCCGTCACCCCGTTGACCGTCAGGCCGGCGGCGGTGATGTTGGCCGTCGTCGTGGGTTGCGTGAGGCTGTAGTTGCCGCCGTCGATGCCGCCGAGGGTGAGGCCCGAGATGATCACGGTCTTGCCGGTGCCGACGTTTTTGTCGGCGAAGCTTCCGCTGGCGGAGCCGGTGGCAAGCGTGACGGTATCGCCGCCGACCACGCCGACGAGGCTGGCGGAGCCAAAGCCGAGCGTCGCGCTCGTGCCGCCGTCGTAGGTTTTGTTCGAGGCGCTCACTCCGCTGACCGTCAGGCCGGCGGCGGTGATGTTGGCCGTCGTCGTGGGCTGCGTGAGCGTGTAGTTCGCGCTGCTGGCGCCAGCGAGGGCGAGGCCGGAGACGGTCACGGTCTTGCCGGTGCCGACGGCCTTGTCGGCGAAGCTTCCGCTGGCGGAACCCGTGGCGAGCGTGACGGTGTCGCCACCGACCACGCCGACGAGGCTCGCGGAGCCGAAACCGAGGGTGGCGCTCGTGTTACCGTTGTAGGTCTTGTTGGCTGCGGTGACGCCCGAGACGGTAAGGTTTTTCTTGGCGATGGTGAAGACGAGCACGGCGGTCGCGCTGCCGGAAGCGTTGGCCACACCGATGGTGACGTTAAAGGCGCCGGAGGCCGTCGGCGTCCCAGTGATCTGGCCGTTGGCGGTGTTGACGGACAAGCCGGAGGGCAGTCCCGAGGCGCTGAAGGAGGTGGGGGAATTGCTGCCGGTGATGGTGTAGGTCGTGATGGCGCTCCCGTAGGTGCCGCTCGCAGTGAGAGAGCTGGTGACGCTCGGGGGCGGCACGGGCACGATGCCCAGGCCGTTCAGGGTCGAGTAGGCGCCGCCCGGGACGGCGGTGCGTGCGCCGTTCGCCGGGTTGACGGAGATGAGCTGGCGGTGGGTGGCGGCGGCGGTGCGCTCCTGATAATAAATTTGCCCGGAGCTGGAGCAGACGAGGAAACGCGGCACGTCGATGGCGGCGCCGCTGCCCACGCCGTTGCCGGTCACAAAGGTGCGCGTGCCGGTGCCGACATTGACGCGCACGATGCCGGAGTTGCTGGCGGTGGTGCCCTCGTCGATGACCAGCAAGGTGGACGTGGAAGGGTCCCAAGCGAGAGCGCTCGCGTAGTCGCCGTCGGCCACGTTCACAGTCGGGAAGGTGCCGCCCGGCACCACCGTGCGCACGCCGGTCGCGGGATTCACCGAGATGATCTGACGGAAGGTCGCCGCCGCGGAGCCGGTCTCGAAATAATAAATCGTCCCGTTGGGCGCGCAGGTGACGTAGCGGGGCACGTCGAGCGCGGCGCCGCCGCCCACGCCGTTGCCGGTCACAAAGGTGCGGGCGCCGGTCGCGGGGTTCACGCGCACGATGCCGGAGTTGGCGCTCGTGGTGCCGACGTCGGCCACGAGCAGGGTGCCCGTCGAGGCATCCCAACACAGGGAGCGCAGGGTCGCGTAGGCTCCTCCGGGAACGGTGCTGCGCGCGCCCGTGACCGGATTGAGCGCGATGATGTGATCATCGGTGCCGCCCGCGAAGGTCTCCCAGTAGTAAACCATGCCGTTCGTGCCCGCGACCACGAGACGGGGAACATCCAGGGCGGCGCCGCTGCCCACGCCGTTGCCGGTCACGAAGGTGCGGGCGCCGGTGGACGGAACGACCTGAACGACGCCGGAGTTGGCGGCGCTGGTGCCTTCGTCGGACACAAGCAAGTCGCCGGTGGAAAGAGTGACGGCGAACGCGGGCAGCGAGGCGGCCAGCCAGAGAAGACCGCCGCGGAATCGGCGGAAGGACCGACGCAGGCGATCAAACGCGAGCGCGGGTCGGACGGAGGAAAGGGAAACAACGATCTTGGTGGTCATGGCTGTGGGACGGAGGAAAAAATTAACCAAGCGGGCGAAGGGGCCGGAGGAACGACCACGCCTTATCGAAGAAGGCGTGGTCGGGAATGCGGGAGCGGCTCAGTTCCGCGTCGGGAAGATGCCTTCGAGCGCGATGGCGAAGTTAATGCCCAGATAGGGCGACATCGTGGGGAGCGGCATCCCCGCGCCCGCCGAGGCGGTGGTGCCGCCACCCATCGAGGAGTTATCGCTGGCCGCCGTGTAGATCGGGGTGCCGCCGGTGCGTGTCGCGGTGACCGCCGGATAAGCGTTGCCCGGACTGCCGGTGGAAGCGTCCGCGCTGTTGTTGCACGGCACGGCGAAATTATGAACGTGGGGCGGCAACTGGGCGGCCGTGAGCGACGCAGTCGGAGCTCCGCCAATTTGCCCGAGACCGACCGGGGGCAGGCCGGGCCCGTTGCCGGTTCCCGCCGGCAGACGGCCGCGGAGGTCGGGCAACGCGAAGGTCGTGCGACCGTCGCCGCCGTAGGTGGTGCCGAGGAGCGCGAAGAGCGCGTTGTTGGTGCTGATGGCCATGAGTTGGCCCTCACAAAGCGCCCAGCCTTTGGGCGCAAAGGGAAAGCCGACCATACGAATCTCACCAATGAAAGGATCTGCCATGATGTTTAGGATTTGGTTTCTGGTTGTTGTTGAAATCGCCGCCGGAATGGTTGCGAAAAACGGAGAGTTTACGTGACGCGATGGATTTGCGTGTTGCGGCGCGAGGCGGGCTTGGCGCAGAACCGCGCTCTGCCGTGAAACCGCCCGCCTCCCAAAATCCTCCGCCCTTCGCCCTGCGCCCGGTCGCGCCTCCGGATGAGACGTTTCTCCTGCGCCTTTACGCATCCACGCGGGCGGAGGAGCTGGCCCGCTGCGGCTGGAGCGACGCGCAACGCGACGAATTTGCCCGCAGCCAGTTTCTCGCCCGCCGAGCCGACTACGGCGCACGCTACCCGGGCTCCGAGGCGTCGGTCATCGTGGTCGCAGAGGCAGACGCGGGGGCATGCACGCTGTGGCGCGGTCGCCAAGAAATCCACTTGGTGAACATCGAACTGCTCCCGCGCTTCCGAGGGCTGGGCATCGGATCGGCTTTGCTGCGCCAATGGATCGTCCGAGCGAAGTCCGCTCGCGTGCCATTCACCCTTAGCGTCCGCGACGATAACCGTGCCGCGCTCCGACTCTACCAACGCCTCCGCTTTGCGGTTCGGACGCACGCCAACGGCTACATCTCTTTGCAAAAAGACTCTTAAAATGTGTGAAGGAGCGGCCGGAATCATCGGTAGGGAAAACGCGTAGTTCACCCCCGGTTTGGATAAGCGGGCTTTCTCGCTCAAATAAAATCCGCTTGCAGAACCCAATTAATCGCCAGCGTATGGCACTATCAAGCTATGGCTAAAACCCACAAATCACTTATTATAAGTTGCTTAAGTATTATACAGTGAACGGCAATTAAACGCATCTGTTAGCTGCTTACATCGAGGCTCCTTCGCAGACCGTTTCACGCGCCGAATACAGCGATGACTTTCCGTGGCGCGCCCACCCGCTTGGAGCTGGCGCACTTTACGCATCCCCCACGGGCAATTGACGAAACAACCGCCTGACCTGCCCAAGCATGGAGCCGCGATTGGATGGCCCCTCGGGTCGTGGCATGAGCCTGCGAACAGGTGAGCGCGATCGTCTTCCGTCGGCACCCGGGAGGTCGCCGGTTGTCGGTTCGGATAACGAAACCATCAACCCCTCTCCTTTCATGAACACGGAAACTCCCACCATCTCGATCGCCGCGAAATGCCAGACCTGCACCTATTGGCAGGCCAAGGCGGACTCCACCGGCGAATGTCGCCGGCACGCCCCGCAAACCATCGCCTTCACCGTCGAGGAGGACATCAAGTTCGAGTCGCGCTTCCCGGTCACCCAAGCCCAAGACTGGTGCGGCGACTACGCCGCCAAAGCCTGATCCCGCCCGGGACCCCTCGAGCAATCCGCTCGCTAAAAAAAAACCGGAGCAAACCCACGGAGGCCCAAACGCCTCCGTTTTTTGCGGGCATTTTAGTTGAGCCTGATTCTCAATCTCACACTTTCGGCGCGTGAAGTTGAACCACGCGTTTGATCCGGTGCTCGCCCCGTTGGCCGAGGCGTTTTGTCGTCAGGCGGACACGCTGCTTGATCTCCGCGCCTGTGTGCAGGCGGGAACCCGCCCAGGGCGCTGTGTGGCGTGTTATTTTGCGTTGCAGGCGGCGGCGGCCGAGCGAGCGATCGCCCGGTTGTGCCCGCTGCGCACTTGGCTGGAATCCCACATCGAAGTGGTGGCTTCCGACGAAGCGGCGCGGGCGTTGGAGGCGTTTCCGTTGCAGTTGTCCGATGCCGAGGACCTCGAAAGCTACTGCCGACGCACGATGTCGGAGTTTCACGAAAACCGGGCCTATCCGGCAGCGACGATCAACTTGGCATTCCGTTTCAAACTGGCGGCTTGAGGGCCGTCCAAGCCGGGATTGGTGCGCCCGCAAAGTCGCTGCGCTTGCGCGGCATCCAGGGGCGCGCATGGTGCGTTTCACTCTGTCATGAAACGTCTTCTCACCCTCACCGCCGCCTTTCTCACCATGTTTTCCTTTGCCTCCGCCGAACCGCTCAAAGTCGGCGATCCCGCCCCGCAAGTCACCGCCACCACCGAAGCGGGCACCGAACTCGCGTTTTCCGACGCGTATTCAAAATCTCCTTACACGCTGGTGTTTTTCTACCCGAAGGCGTTCACCGGCGGCTGCACGGCCCAGAGCTGCGCGCTGCGCGATGGCTACGAAGAACTCACGAAGCGAGGCGTGTCGGTCATCGGCGTGAGCACCGACAGCGTCGAGACCCAGAAAAAATTCAAAGACGAACACCGGCTGCCTTACACGTTGATCGCCGACACCGACAAAAAGGTCGTGAAAGCCTTCGGCCAAAGCGCGCTGATGTTTGCCAGCCGCCAAGCTTACCTGATCAAGGACGGGACGGTCGTTTACGCGGATCTCAAAGGATCCACGAAACAGCAGGCGAACGACATTCTGACGTTCCTCGAAAAGGAGTAACTCCGCCTCGACGCCCCGCCCTTGTGATGGCTCGCACGCGCACCGGCTCCGGTGCGCGTTTTTCTTTTCCAGCCACGCAGGCAGCCAAGCTAGACTTTTGTCGACTGGCTTCTTCAGCATGCGCCATGACCCATGATTCATCCGCGCGTGCAGCCAGAGCCGTCGGTTTATGGGTAGCCGCACTGCTTTTCGTAGGACCCCACATCCGCGCCGACACGATTTTTCAGCACGACGCTCAGCCCGTGGGGTTATCCGCTCAAGATAACGCCGGCGAAGTCTGGGCGATTGGCTACTCGGATGAAAAACTGCTCCGCTGGACGGATGCCGGGTGGCTGGAAATGGCGGACGCCGCTCCTTGGGAAGGCACTTACAGTAACTTCATTCATCAATCCGTTCACCGCGGCCGCTTTCCTGTTCAGCTCAGCGATTCGCCGCCGCCGGCAGGTGCCATCGCGCTGTGGCCTGCGCGTGAAGGCGGCGTCGAGTCCCTCTGGGAACTGCGAGAACCCGCGTCCCCGGATGTAACGAACGGCCACTCCGTCGCCCGGTTATTTCACTACCGCCACACGATCGCCGAACCGTGGGTCCGCTTGGGCTCGGCCGAGCGCCGTTGGGTCAAACCCAAGGACAGGTATGCACCCGGCTACGCGGAGAATGAAGCGTGGAAGTCTGCTCCCTTTTACCGACTCATCCCACGAGCGGACCACCTGTCGCTGCTCAGCGTCCAACCCGAGCGGGTGCGCAGCCTCGGAGTCTGGACCTTTGATCGCACCCACGGACTTCAACCCACGCCATTAACCTCCATCCCCGCCAGCTCGCTCCGAAAGCCGCGAATCACCCTCGACGCCTCCGGAGCGCTTTGGCTGTGGGGCGAACAAGCCGATCCTTACAACTCAAGAGAACACCCCCGCTTCTTCACCCGCTTCGCCGACGGCAAATGCGACTCCGCACCCCAAATCAACGGATTGCCCGCGTCGGCTCCGATCACCGAATTCGTCACGCTCGGGGACGGGCGCATGGCGGTGGCGGCATTGGAAAACGAAGGCCTCTGGACGATCGATCTCCTCGCGGCGACCGCCACCCGACGCAGTTCCCCGCCGCTTTCCGCAGCCGCTAAAATATGGTCCTGGCAGACGTGGCCTGATGGCCTCGAAGTGGCTCTCGCCAGCGATCCCGAGGACCCGGTTGCACATCATCACGAATACTTCTGGGCCGTCCCTTGGGTTCGACAAAACGGCGAATGGCGCGCTTACGGCCGGTTTCTCTACAACGCCCAGCGCGGCTCCGCCATGCTGGCGACCACGGCGGAGACGGCGGCGCGTTGGTTGCGCTACGACGATCACCTGATTCTCACCGGTCCGCATCGCACCCAAGTGCTCGCGCTCAATGAATCCGACGCGATGATTCGCCCGTTCGACTGGCGCCTCGGGGCTCGCGGGCACTTTCCAAGCGGCGCGTTTATCCTGCCGTCCGGTCAGGCTCTCGTTACCGGGATCTCCTCGGTCATCGTGAACCCCGGAGAACTGGCCGCCGCCCTCGCTCAGCCCCCGCCCGCCCTCATCACGTTCAGCGAACCGGTGCCGGGAGATGACGGCGCGCTTGCCGCCCTCCGAGCGATTGGGCCGGCGGAGAAGGTGATCGACTATTGGGACGGCCAACGTCTGCACCGGTTGGCCACGCCCGAGGGCGACCGTCACCACTCCTTTAAACTCATGCAGGATTCCACGCGTCGCCTGTGGCTGATCCGCGGAGCTGAATACCCTGCGTGGGTGCTTGATCCCGCGCATCCCGACGCCGCCTGGCAGCGCCATGAAACCCTCCTCTCGCTGGTGGCCGAACAGGCGTTGGCTGGAAAAGCGACCGGGCTCTCCGCCAAGCGATCCGAGGAGAACGGACGTCCCGTGTGGCATGAAAGCGGGCAGGCGCTGCTGTGGCTCGGCGGTGGCAACGTGACACACTTCAAAGCCGGCACATGGACCTCGCTTCCCGCCCTCAAAACCAACAGCGGCATTGCCGGTCTGCGTTTCTCCGAGGACGGATTCCCCGAGGCGCTTCTCTACCAATCACTCGAACTCGAACAGATCTGGCGCTACCATGATGAAAGCGGCTGGACCGCCCTCGGCGGGCAACCCTCTCGTTACGCCCGCGAGGAAGCGGCTCGTGAAAAACAGTCCAGCCCTCCGCCGGAAAACGTCTTCAATGACGTGTGGCCGGCCAACCAAGTCCGACCTCGCCCGGTCTCGTCCGAAGATGGAACGTGGTGGCTCTTAAAAGACGGTGAACTCTGGAGGTGCGACAAAGGGATCTCCCGTCGCGCGCTACCGGCGACGCTTCGAACGCCGTGGACCACCAAAGAATGGTATGACCTCCACTCTGTCGGCCAAGACACCCGCGGGAACTATTACTTCTGGCAGTATTCGGATGTGACCGTCGTCCCCAAAGAACTGTTGGAGAAGGCATCAAACTAACTCCTCACAAGTCGTCATCCGACACCGGGCGCAACAAGGTCGCCTCCGGGTCCGCGAGCGCTCGCTCCAGCCAATCCGCCAACAACGGCTCCTTCGCGATCAACTCCGCGGGAAATGGCGCCGCCAACAGGTCGATCGCGCGCAACTCGCCGTCGCTCGCTCGAACCAAGTTCTTCGAGTGCAGGTCGGCCACCAGCCACGGTTTGCCGTCCACGAAATACAACCGCGGGTGGTCGCGATGCGCGCGCAGGAACCGTGACGGAATCGGGATCAGCGGCGCTGGTTGCACGCCCGAGGTGTCGGCGCCTTCCGCGAGCCGCTCGCCGAGCGTTTGTTTGGTGACGAGCACGCCTTCCTGTTTCGTCACGCCGATGACCTCCGTCGGCATGCCGTCGAGCCGCACGATCAGGTCGAATTTCTCCAACATCGCCCGGTAACTCCCGTCCGCCGCGTCGGCGAGCAACGCGATCTCCTCGCCGCGCCGAAACGCAAACGTGCCGCCGATCCTCCCGCTGTCGCGCGGCATGAAAAACTTGTAGATCGAGTGGTCCTCCGCCTCGAACGCCGTGGCCTCCACCCCGCTGCTGATCGGCCGCAACCGCGGGCCGCACTCCGCGAGCAAATCTTCCACATGCTCCGGGAACCCGAAGTCGGTCAGTTCGATGAGGGGCAACAACGCCCGAAACGCCGCCGCCGCCTCGTGCAACTCGTGCCACAGCGGATCGGCCTGCGCGAGCAGCCCTACTTCGTCTGCATCCCAGAGGACGAGGTCATCGTCCGGATCCGTTCCGATGCCGACGCGCGCCGCTGCCGCGCCGAAACGAGCGAGCGCTTCCAGTCTTCGCCGGTGATCGTGTTGAAGCGCGCGTCGCTCCTCGTCGGACGGAAGCCGTCCGCCTTGGATACAGGTCGGGCGTCCGGTGAAGGGGTCGGTGTGCATGCGTCGGTCATCGCGGCGGGGAAATTCGGTTTCGCCGAGGCCGAACGCAACCGGAACTTCCCCGAAGTTGCCAACACGTTATTCGCACGCCGGATCGCATGAACTTTTCTCCGAAAACTCGTTAAACACTTGCGGCCCTCCGCCTCCGACAATCTGGTTGCAGCTTCCTCGGCCCCCACCCCGCCCGCCCATGCAACGGCTTCGTCTTCCGCTGGTTTTGCTTGTTTTACTCGCTGGCTTCGTCGCCCCGGCCGCAGCCGCGCCGCGAGCCGTCATCGTTGTCGGACTAGCCGCGAGCGACGCTCAAGCCGCTCGCCTTCAGAGGCATGCCCACGCCCTCCGCGAGGGATTTGTCAGCCGGGGGGTTTTGGCCGACGCGATCACTGTGCTGGGCGCCAACGGCGAACGCGTGCGGCGCGACGCGGTGCTCGCCGCGCTACAACCGCCGGTTATTCCCCGCGCTTCCGCTGCGGCCGACAATGCGGACGCGGAAACGTGGATCGTGCTCCTCGGCACCGCCAGCACGCGCGCTGCCGCAGGCGGCGCGGGCCGTGAACCCAGTTTCCAAATCTCCGGCCCCCGCCTCACCGCCACGGATCTCGCCGCCGCCGTGAAGGCGCTCCCTGGCCGCCGCTTCGTGGTCGTGGCGACCTCCGCCAGCGGAGGCTTTCTGCCGCCGTTGCTTGCGTTGCCCGGTGTCGAAGCCGTCGCCGCCACCGCCGACTCGGGCGAGGTCAACGAACCGCGTTTCGCCGAAGCTTGGGCCGAAGCGCTCCTCGCCAATCCACGCGCGACCTTCGCCGAACTCGCCACCGCCGCCGCCGCGCGCGTCGCGGCGTTCTACGAAACCGCCTCCCTCGCCCAAGGCGAACACGCCCGCCTCATCGACCGCGCCGGCAACCGCATCCTCGAAGCGCCGTTCTCGTCCGTTCCGCCCGCCACCGTAGCGGGGAGCGTGAGCGACCCGACGCCCGCCTTCTCCGTGGCCGACATCGAAATCCCGCGCCCCACCAGCGACACCGAGATCGAGCGCCGCCCCGCCACCGACGAAACCCGCGCGTTGCTCGCCGAAGCGCGCGAAGCCGCCAAGGACTCCGAGCACGCCGCGCTCTACCTGCGAATCGACGCCGAGTATGTGATCGACCGCGACTTCTCCGTCATCGAGCGCCACCGCACCCGCGCCTACCTCCGCACAGGCGAAGCCCTCGACGACCTCGGCACGTTGATGCTGCCGTCGTCCCCNNAACGCCGCGCCGCCGACCGACGCGAAACCGACACCGCCCGCGCCGAAGGCCGCCCCGCCGGTCCGACCGCGCCGCCCTTCCTGCCGCTACCCGAAGTCACCGCAGGTTGCCTCATCGAGGCCGCCTGGACCGTCGAGCGTCGCGCCACGCATGAGCTGCCCGAATTTTCTGAGATCTGGTCGCTGGCGAAACGGTATCCGGTTCGCACCTACAACGTCAGCGTCACCAGTCCCCGTGGCGAACAATGGACTCTGTTCGCGCCCAACCTCCCCCTCCCGGCGCTCAACGACCACACCTCCACCTGGCACCTCGCCGACCTCCCCGCCTTCAACCCGCGCCCCGGCGACCCGCCCGCCGCGCGTTTCGCACCGTGGGTCGGCGTCAGCTCACTCGCGTCGTGGGACGCGTTCGCCGCATGGTATCGGCGCATCGCCTCCGGCAGCGACGCCACCGGCCCGGCCGTCGAAGCCCTCGCCGCCGACATCGCCACCGCGCACCCCGACCGCGCGGGCCGCTTGCGCGCGGCCTACGAACGCGTCGCCGCGCTCCGCTACGTCGCCGTCGAACTCGGCGTCGGTGCCTTCCGCCCGCGCACTCCGGAGCAGGTGTGGACGCAGCGCTACGGCGACTGCAAAGACAAAGCCAACCTCCTCGTCGCCGTGCTCACGCGCCTCGGCATCCCCGCCGAATTCGCCCTCGTCAACCGCTTTGGCCACACGTTCACCGAGTGGCCCGCGTGGCAATTCAACCACGCCCTCGCCCGCGTGCCCGCCGCGCCCGACGCCGGACAACCCCACGACCTCTGGCTCGACACCACCGACCGCCTCGT
>DFYA01000222.1 GCA_002382525.1 Opitutaceae bacterium UBA4094 | reverse complement strand
CCCGACCACACCGCCGCCGACCTCGGCTGCGGCGTCGGCAAATTCACTCCGCTCCTCGCCGAGTCCTTCGGCCAGGTCCACGCCTGCGACCTCTCTCCGAAACTCCTCGCACAAGCTCGCCGCGCCTGCACCGGTCACACCAACGTCGAGTTCCGCCAGACCAACCTCGGTCGCGACCCGCACCCCTTCGATCCCGTCGATTTCGTCCTCTGCGTCAACGTGCTCATCATGGCCGGTCTCAACGCCCGCATGGGCGCCTTGCGCGCCGTCACCGCCCAAGTGAAACACGGCGGCCACCTCGTGCTCGTGACGCCCTCCACCGAGTCGATGCTCTACACCCAGTTTCGCCGCATCGATTGGTGCCTGCGCGAAGGCATGGACTGCGACGAAGCCCTCCGCGACAGCCTCCCCTCACACGGCTCCATCCGCAACCTCCACCAAGGCATCCGCCCCATCGAAGGCGTGCCCACCAAACATCATTTAAAAGAAGAACTCCTCGTCCTCCTCCGCGGCCACGAAATGGACGTCCTCTCCGTCGAAAAGGTCACCTACCCCTGGACCACCGAATTCGACAACCCGCCCGAGTGGATGGACGGCCCCCATCCCTGGGACTGGCTCGTCGTCGCCCGCCGCAAGTGACCGCGCCTCCGCATCCCGCGTCAGCCGCTCAGGTTTCATCAGCCCTCTGGCCTCCGCACTTATGCCCGCAGCCCTCCGCGAATACCGCCCCGACGACCTCCCCGCCGTGATCGAGATTTACCGCGACGCCGTGAAAAGCATCGCGCCCTCGGCCTACACCCCTGCGCAAGTGGACGCCTGGGCCGCCTTCGCCGAACAAGGCGACGAACTCGCCGCGATGCTCGCGCAAGGCTATCGCCTCGTGGTCGAAAGCCAGGCCGGCCTCGAAGCCTTCGCCGTCCTCGATCCGCCCGATCATATCGCGCTGCTCTACTGCCGCGCCCGCGCCTCGCGCCAAGGCCACGCCACCCGTCTTCTTCACGCCCTCGAAACCGAGGCCGCCCGCCGCGGCATCCCGCGCCTGCACACCGCCGCCAGCCTCATCAGCCACCCCTTCTTCCTGCGCCACGGCTACACCGTGGACAACGCCGAACGCGTCGAACGCGACGGCATCGACTTCGACCGCTACCGCATGAGCAAACACCTCTGATGCGCGTCCATGCACTGGGACGTAGGCCGCGAGCTCGCTTGCCCTCCGAAACCCGCCCGCCCCCCCCGCCGTCCGCTCCGCGCGCCTCACCAATGCCAGTTGAACTGCAGCCGACCGGCCAACGACGAGTAGCCCGCCGCCCAGTCCGACTCCAACACCGTGGACACCGAAATCGACCGCCCCATCCGCGCCTCCACCGAGACGCCCGCCGTGTGATACCCGTCGATCGCGGCCTCCTGCAAAAAGTCCGTATGCACATAATGGATACCCGCGTGCCCGCGATGCCCCAACGGAGTCAGCAACCGAAACCCGTTTTTTAAGATCACCTGGTGCACGTCCGACTCGAACGTGAACCCCCGCACCGCGATCGGCAGCCCTTGGTGATACGTCGCCTGGTTGATCAAGCTCACGATCAAACGCGGACTCACCCGATAATCCACTGTGCTCACCAACCCCACATGCCAGGTGATCGCGCCCGACACCGCGTCGAACGACACCCGCGTCTGCCCGCCGGCCACCGGAGTCAGCCGCCAACCCAGCGCGCGCTCCGCGTCCAACGTGTAGATGCGCACCGGCAACGCCAGAAACGCCCCGGCCCCGTAAATCTCGGTGCCCTCGATCTCCACATAGTCCGCCGCCAACGGCATCTCGAGACGCACCCGATCCGAAAGCTTGAGACTGAACAAATCCACCGCGAGCCGCAGTTGGGTGGCGGTGTAGTCCACCCCGTCGATCTCCATCTCCGCCGTGCGCGCCGTGACCGCGAACCCGGAACGCCCCGGCTCCACCGGCTCGTCGTCGGCGTCGAACACCAACGTCGCCGCCGGGGTGAGCCCTTGGCTAAAGAAAATCGCCCGCGCCGCGCTCGCCGTATTCGCATCGGGATTGCCATCGGTGATGCTCGCCGCCGATAGCGGACGCACCGCGCTGCGCAACCGTCCCACGATATCCGCACCCTCACGCTTCAAAAACGCACGGATTCGATCACGCACCTCGCCCTCATTCGCTCCGGTAAATTCCCGGCTGAAGTTGATGCTCGGGATGCTCAACCTCGCCCCGGTTCCCGCCGCGTTCAGATCGATCCGCATCGAGTTGGCAATGCCCAGAAAAGTGATGCTCGCGGAGTAGTCCGTGCCGGCCAACGCGGCGAATTCGCCCTCACGACGAATTGTCCGGTCGAGCAAATCGAGCATCGAAGAACTGGCCTCCGAAATCGTAATCACCCCGTTGGACGCATCGGCGCGAAAAAGCGGCGTCTCAGCCGCAGCGATCGAAGCCGCCCCAAGCGCCAGCGCAGCGCGCAACACGGCTCGGACACGGGCGGACAACGAAAAGAAGACGTGGACGTTCGGCATACGTGATAAGTGGGCGGAATATAAACGCCCCTCCCGCGCCGCAACCTCACCAGGCAAAAAAGCAGACAACGCCATAAGACGGCAATTACAGGCCGCCCGACGCGACGCTCCAGATTCGCGGCGGGAGCGGCGTTCAAAAACAGCGGGCCTGGCGAGGACGGGTCGGCCGGCGCGGTCGGCAAGAGGCCGGCGGTCACCAGATCTTTCCCCGGCGCGGGGCGCTCCAAGCGTCGCCAGGCCAACATTCCGGCGAGCGCGCTGCGGTTTCACGTGTCTGTCGGAACGCGTTTATTCGACAGGGTATTCTTGCTCCCCGTCGTCGTTCGCGGGCTCCGACGGGGAGTTTGCCATTTCGGACTTCTCCCGCTCCGCTGATCCGGGCGCCGGCTTTGTGACCGCAGCGCGTTTAACGGCAACGGCCTGGCTCAAGACCGCCCGCACTTTCTCGGCCGGCAGCCAGTAATAGAATCCGTTGTTCATGCTGACCATCAGCCCGTGCTCGGAGGAATAGACGCTTTTGTAGCCCGAGCCTTTGACCCTGACCTTTTCGGCATGGGCCTTGGTCCACTCCACATGAGACGTCTCCACGCCATCATAATCGAAGTTCACGGCGATATCGATGACCCCAATGCCTTTGCCTCCGCTAAAGCGTAGGTGGTCGTTCCGTGTCGCCGATTGAACATGCAGCGCGGCACCATCGACAATGAACCACCCCACGCCCGTTCGGGCGGTGAGATCCGCAGCCACGGCCTTGTTGTCCGCCTCGGTGATCGGCCTCCATTCGCGGCCTGCTAGATCGAAAACATATTTGGATCGCTTGGCTCCGTCCGTAACCGTGAAGGCTGCGTCACCAATCAGCCAAAGCCGGTCGAACACCCGGAATTTTTCTCCTTCAACCGGCGCGCCCGGGGGCTGTCGACGATTGCTCGCAAGCAGCGTCTCTCGACCCGTCACGAGATCGATCTCAGCGATGCCAAACGTCGCATCCCCCTTCTTTTCGAATTCGTAGAACTTCACCGGCCCCGTGAGGTTGTGAACAAACGAATAGATCACCCGATCTCCCGCCAGCCGCAGCGAACGCAACCCACCCGACGAGCTCGCCAACGGAAAAAACCGGGATTCGGCCGCTGGATTGCGCATGTCGAGCACCGCGATTTTGTCACCTGGAGTGTAGGCGGCATCGCGCCTGCCGCCACGTCCAGGGATCACCATCCAGCGATCATTGACCTGTGGCTGGGTCCCGCCTTCGCCACTGTAGAGAGAAAATCTATCGAGCACCGGCCGCATGTCGGTGGGCCGTCCGTCATGCCCGACGCGGAACATCAAAATCTCATCCACCTTCACGTCCTCTCCAAACCCTAGGCCATATCCGCTCATAACTCGCGCAAAATGCCACGGACCCGAACCCGCGCGCCCGGGAGAAAAATCGAACGACAGGCGCCAACGTGCCCTCAGGTCCTTCGTCATGTCGGCGTAACGCGGCAAAAACGGGTTGATCAGTTTACCCGAATCGATGGACAGCCCCGTGCCATACCCCATGTCTGCGGCCCCGACCAGCCGCATGGCCGACGTGAACCGATCATGCGCGAACGCCGTCTCGGGGAAACGTTTTACCAGCTGCGCGAACACTGGCTCGACCTCCCGCTGCAACGCCGCAATCCGCGCGATCTCCTCGGCAGTGTAACCGTGCTTCCGGCTCATATAAAACCAAAGAACGCCCCCAGGCCCCGCACGTTTAATGGTTTCCATGCGCCGCGCCGCCTGCGCGAGGTTGAACGCGCGAACCTCAGGATGAACGCTGTCCCGCTTCCCGGTCATCTTCATCGCGCTATCGCTCGCCGGCCCGACCTGGATAGTTGAGGTCTTCGCGGTGACCTTATGACGAAGCCGATAAAGCACGTCTTGATACCACAGATTTTGGTGAGGCGCGCCGAACGGGTCATTATGCGCCTCCGCCCAAGCGACGTTAAAAACCCGGGTATAGATGCCGCGATCCAAGTCGCTGATTGCCGGAAATCGTTCCTGCAACGTTCGCATGATCTCTACCCGTCGCCGCAGGCTGTTCGTTTCCAGCGCCAGCAGTCCCAATCCCAAGTAAGCCTCCCGTGCATCCGACGAGACCGACATTTCTCGCGCGAGGCGCACCCACGCTTGGCCCGCGCACCCCGTCAGCTCTCCCATCAAAGGCTCCGCAATCTTCCACGCCGCGCTCCAAGCGGCGTGCTCCGACAGCGGCGGCATCCACCCCGTCGCGTCTCGCAGGGTCTGCCGCACCATTTTTCGAAACACCTCTTCATTCGGTTGCCACCACGCGAGATTCTTGAGCCCGATGCCCGTCAGCGTATGCACCTCCAACGCACTCCGCCGCGAACGCGCCAGCGCCACCGCCTCCTCGTGCAGCGTGAGCAACCGCCCGCGCAACGCGTCCAGCTCTGCGCCATGGGTGAGCCGGTAAGAAAGCGGCTCCGTCAACCGCAACGGCACGGTCGCCGCATCCCACACTTCGCCGCACAACCACTGTGTCGCGGGTTCGCCCCCAAACGATCCCTTCAACCCGGGCAAACTCGCCGCGAAAACATCGAGCGCCAGGTTTGCCAACTCGATCTGCTCATCCAACGACAGCTCGCGCGCATCCTCGACCGGCATCAACAACGGCGCGCGCAACGAGACAAACTCCGCGAGCCCGTGGTAGTTTTTGCGTTTCCGTTTCTGCGGCAGAATTACCCGCTGCATGTTCATCAACCGCGTCACCGCCGCCTGCAGCCGNNCGTTTTGCCTGCGCCAAGAACTCCGCCGCCTCCGTCGCCTGCTCCCACGTCGGCTGCGCCGGCGCGCCCAACGTCGCCGCGATTTTCGCGATCATGTCGTTTGTCAACGCGCCGGTATCGGCGCCCCGCGCGACGACCGACTCCAACTGCACGCGTTGCCCCTTCGCTCCGTTTCGCATCGCCACGGTGAGTCTGATTTCGCCGCCCGCACCGAGCGGCACGTCCAAGCTCGCATCCATGATCCACGCGCTCGTCGCGTAGGCCGCGCCCGTCGCGTCTTGCTCCAACGTCAGCCGATCAAGCGCCTCGCGCTCGGCGATGAACACATTTGGCAACCGCCCGACTTGCGCCGCAAGCACCAGCGTGAGCCGACGCTCCAGCTCGCGTGTCTCCGGCGTATTTAAAGACGCCACCACCCGCGGCACGGCCACGAGACGTAGCTCGGCCGCCCGGCCGCGCAACACGTCACCCGCCGCGAGGCAGTGGTCCATGACCTCGCCAACCCACTCCTCCAACGCGCGCGACTCCGGCGCATACGCCGTGCCCGCCACCACGCCCGTGCGCGCGGCGACCACCCGCGCCTCACGCACCTTGGTTTTCTCGAACAGGTGTGTCCTCAAAATTACCAATACCTCCGCGCCCAACAACCGCCCCGCCTCCGCCTCTCGGCCCGGACGTGCCAGCATTTCGGTCAACCCACGCTCCGCAACGATTCGCCGGATCTCGGTGCGTTCCAGCACCACCGCACCGGGCAACGCCGTCGCCCGCGCACTCATCAACGCCTCCGCATCGGCGAGCCCTTCACCGACCATCACGATGGCTATCTTCGTGCCCGTCGGCAGCGCCTGTGCCGAAGAAGCCCCCCGCTCGTTTCGCAGCGCGCCCAAGCGTGCCAGCTCCACCACCGACGCCTCGCCCGCCGACACGCGTGTTCGCCCGTCGGACCGACTGGCGACACGTTCGTAGCCGCTGCCCAACCACTCCGCGAACGCGAAGGGTGCCGGGTCTCTTGCGCCTGCCTTTTTGAGCATGCTCAACAACTCCTCGTCGCCGACGAGATCGGCCCACACCCCAGCGACGCCGTCCATCGCCTTCGCATCGGCCCCCGCGTTCAACAATCGCTCCACCACGTCTCGTTCATCCGCCAAGACAGCGGTGATCAGCGGCGTGCGTTCGAACGGCGCCCAATTCCTTGCCTGCGGCGAACCTTGACTCACCAGATTCGCTCGTGCCCCCGCCTTCAAGAGCGCGTCCACCGTCGGCAGATCGCCGTAAAACGCCGCCGCATCGAGCGTGAGGTTATCCCGAAAAAGCCGATTCGGGTCGCCGCCTTTTCCCAAGTAGTGAGTCACCGCAGCGACCTCGCCGTGCAGCGCGGCCCAGTGGATCATATCCGTATAATACTCGGGCTGGGCGCCGTAGCCCTTCGACTCGAACAACCGAAGCATGTCCACGCGCCCCCACTGCACGGCGTCGTTCAACACACTGACTCTTCTGCCCATCGCCGTCTCTTGCATCGCCCGCGGGTCCGCGCCCTTGTCGAGCATGAGCCGCACGATGCCGACATCCCCGGCCTGAACCGCCCAATTGAGCGGGGCGCGGGATGCAACCACATGCGAAAGGCTCGCCCCGCGTTCGATCAGCAGCCGCGCGGCCCCAAACTGCATCCCCGCCAGTGCATGGTTCAACGCCGTCTGCTTCGAGTAGTCCGTCTGATTGATGTTCACCCCCGCCGCGAGCCGCCGCTGCAAGTGCGTGTTGTCCCCCATCCGTGCCGCCTCGAACCACTCGACGTCATACGGCTGCGCGGTGACCAGCGCGGTCACTCCCGTCAGCAACAATAGGCCGACTGCTTTACGAATAAATGAATGCCAGATCACAACGCTCATGTGTTTGGTAAATACGGCCGTCTTTACAAGGCCGGCACCAACTTCGGCACCACGCGGTCGAGCAGCTTGAGCGCGGCGTTCTCCAACGCCTTTTTGCCCGCGACATGCTCGGCCACGTCGATGGCCACGTCCGTCTGCCGATCCGTGTGCAACAAAGCCGGTGAACCCGGCCCCGTCACCACGATCTCAACCCGTGCGCGGCACGACACAAGATTGCCGCGTCGCATCGCCAATTCACTGAACGCCTCGCCCGTGATCCGGACCACGTCTGTTCGACCTCCCAACTCCTCGGCCAACAGCACCGGGAACCCAATTTCCTTCAAGATGAGCATCATCTCGGTCTGCACCGCCGGATCGATCACCGGCCGCGCGAGATGCTGCTCCACGACGTTCACGTAAACCGCCGGCAGCGTCTTGCCCGCCACGAGTTTCTTCAACCGCTCCACTCGCTCCGCCTGCGTCTCCACTTTGGCCACAAACGTCGCCGCCTGCTTTTGCGCGAGTTGCCCAATCTTGCCCGCAAGCGTCTCCGACTGGTCCGAAGCACGCGGATCGCTGTGAAGTTTTCGATCACCGGCAATGTCACCTGCGTGATTGTCCCCTCGCCGCTGACCGTCGTGTAAACGCCCGGCAAGCCGGGAGCATCGGGCACAAACACCATCAGTTGCCCGCCGCCCACTCGGAGCCGCGCCTTGCGCTCCTGCCACTCGGTCGCCCGCACGACGCCCATCGCGAGCGTGCCGGCTTCCACCGTTTCGGGCGGTTCCGTGCCGCGTTCGCCGAACGCCACGCCGCTGGTTTTTAGGAATTCTCGCAGGCCCGCACTTTCGCCAAACACGAGCAAACGCGGGTTCGCCTCCTGAAGTTTCCGCGCCACCGGGGCCCAGTTGATTGGCGGATAAACCCACACCTGTGCGCGCCCCGCATCCGCCTGCGGTTCGTGCGCCGAGATCATGGATGAACGTATCCTGCGCGATGTCGCCCGCCTCGGCCGGACAGAGCGACAGACGAAACGCGAAGGCATGGATCATGGGATAGTAGCGGTTGAACAAATCCGTGAAGGCATCCGACGAGCCACCGGCAGCTTTCGCCACCAAGTGCGCGTCATCGGCGGTCTGCGCGGGTGCATCGTTCATGGTGTTTGTATTCTGAAGACGTCCGCCCATAGCGAATCCTTGGACATATCTAAAAGAAATCACGTCGTTGGACGAAGCACGACGCCCGTCACGTGGTCTGCCGGCTCCGTCAACTGCCGCAGCCTCAAGGCACGGTGGAAGCTGCGGATTCCTCGGCTCGTGCCTTTCCGATAAACGTCGCCTTGTTTTCTCGCCACCAAGCCCGCCACTTCTCGACGTCCTTCTTCTGAATGACGGCTTCGAAGTTATACTCGGGATGCTGAAAATCAGCCACGTTCATTCTGCTCAAAGCCCGGACCGCCAGTCCAGCGAGCGTGTCATAAACAACCAGGTCAGTCCCTCGAAGACCACTGACGGAAACACCTCTGGTTTGATCGCTCACCGCCGCATCTTCCAACAGTCGCCCCAAGATCACGACCGCACGAGCGTCCCCCAGCTCTCCTAGCCGACGGATGGCGGCACTTTGAGCGCTCAGGCTTCCGGCTCTTACCTTATTCTCAAGTTCACTGTAGAAATTTTCCCCCAGCGGCACCGGTTGCGGCTGCGGGCCGGACACAGGCGCGGCGTCGCCCGACAACGTAAGCCGTCGGCTGCTGGTCTAGAGCCGCCCACGTCTCCGAGTTGCTCAGTGGACCCGATAGTGGCCACACGAGATCGGCCGGCCGGCCGAGGTTTTCGCCATCGCCCTCGCCTCCTTCGTCGGTGCCGTTCTCGCCGACGCTCCAGATCCGCGGCGGCTCAGCCTTCCAATGCAGCGAGGTCGACGAAAACGGGTCGGCGGGATCAGCGGGCAACAGGCCGGCGATGACGAGTTCCTTCCACGTCGCGGGGCGGCCCAAGCGTCGCCAGGCCAACATCCCCGTGAGGGCGCTGCGGTGGGCTTCACGTCGAAACACCGACACGGAGATCGGCTCCCATTGCGAGGTCGTGATGATCAAGAAAAGTTTGCCCACCGGATTTTCGACGGCGGCGATTTCCGCGTCCACCGTCAGCGCCTGCTCGGTCGTGGGCGGGGCGTCCTGCACCGAATAACGCCACAA
>DFYA01000137.1 GCA_002382525.1 Opitutaceae bacterium UBA4094 | reverse complement strand
ATCCGCGCATGGATGAGCCCCGATGTTTCCGGGCTCTCCCCCGTCAACGCGCTTGGCTCCGCCACCGTGCCCATGCCCGAAGCCCTCACCGGCATCAGCCGCCTCGACCTCTTTGGCTACAGCACCCTCGACGGCTTCGACGAAGTGCGCGTCGCCTCCAGCTTCGCCAACCTCCACGCCGGCACCACCACCACCAGCACCGTCACCGTCAGCGACGACGAAGACGTTCCCCTGCCCGGCCCCGGGGTGATCGAGTTCACCGCCCCGGTCTTCGAGACCACCGAGCCCGTCTACATCGGCACGGAAGCTTCACGAACCAAGACCGTCACCATCACCGCTCGCCGCACCGGCGGCAACGAGGGCGCCGTCTCCGTCGACTACGTCGCCACCATGATCGAGTCCCTCTCCTTCGCCGGCGAAAACTACAACACCGGCGTCACCGGCAGCGTCAGCCGCGAATTCCACAGCGGTCGCCCCCACGTCAACGACGGCACCGGCACCCTCTCCTGGGCCAATGGCGAACACGGAGAGAAGTCGTTCAGCTTCACGATCAACGCCGACACCATCTACACGAGTTCCACCAACTCCAACGCCGCCAACGACCTGGTCGAAGGCATCGAAACCCTCGAACTCCTCCTCGCCCGCCCGAAAGGCGGCGCCACCCTCGGCCCCGTCTCCCGCGCCCGCCTCGACATCCTCGACGCCCAGGCCCCGGCTGGCGGACAAGGTGTGATCCAGTTCGAGCGCCCGCGCTTTTCCGCCTTCGAAGACGCCGGCTCCATGCCTGTCGTCCTGCGCCGCGTTCAGGGCGCCACCGGCACCGTCTCCGCCACCGTCACCACCAGCTCGTCATTGCTCGCTGGATACGGCGGCTTCGCCAACCCCATCACCGCCGCCGTCGCCGGCGCCGACTACACCAGCGTCTCGCAAGTCGTCACTTGGGCCGACGGCGACACCGCAGATAAAGTCGTTCAGGTCCCCCTGATCGACAACACCGCCGTCCACTCCGCCTCCAACAGCCGCGGCGTGCGCGGCATCCGCTTCCAGCTCTCCGCGCCCGCCGGCGGCGCCCTCGTCAGCGTCAACGAAGCCCTCGGCCTGATCCTCGACGACGAGAGCGAGATTTACGACGTGTGGGTGGAAAACCTCTACGGCAAACGCATGAGCATTCGCCTGCCGCGCAACACCCCGGTCGTGCGCGGCCTCGTGCACTTCATGCCCGGCACCGGCGGCGACTGGCGCCACCAAGTGGACAGCACTTCAAACCAAGCCGTCGCGGACCAATGGGGCTTCGCCATCTCCGGCCAGCTCGCCAACGCCTTCTCCACCTCCTACCCGTCCGGCATCGCCCAGTTCCACAACCACCTCGACGCCCTCGCCCTCTTCACCGGCCGACCCGAGCTGCGCAACGCACCCGTCGTCTTCACCGGCATCTCCGCCGGCGGTTATGCCAGCACCGCCAGCCACACCACCCTGCCGGACCAGGTCCTCGGCTTCGTCGCCCACAAGGGCGGCTCCTACGAGTTTAAGGGCG
Organism: Opitutaceae bacterium UBA4094; assembly: GCA_002382525.1. Taxonomy (GTDB): domain Bacteria; phylum Verrucomicrobiota; class Verrucomicrobiia; order Opitutales; family Opitutaceae; genus Rariglobus. Next base: position 2,343 of record DFYA01000137.1, on the reverse strand, counting down.
CCTCCGATTCCGACAACAAGCCGCCGATCCACGAGAGCAACCTCTTCACTCCCGGCATCCTCATCGCCGGCGGCAACGACGGCACCGTCTCCGCCCAGGATCTCTACACTCCCTTCCTTTCCTACCGCCAAAACCTCCCGCCCGGCGCGCAGATGACCACCGCTATCGACTGGAACATCGGCCACAGCGACACCGGCGGCCAGGGCTGGGCCATGGCCTACCTCTTCATCGACGAACTCGTCCGCCTGCGCTACCCCGCCGGCCAGATTCCCGGCCAGGAATTCGGCGAAATCGTCGACCTCACTCGTATCTCCCACGCGGATACCTGGCTCGTGCAACAGGTCGACACCTTCACCGGCACCGAACGTCCCGACCCCATCCTCGCCCCGCGCAATCTCCAGATCCGCCCCGCCGCCGGCGTCGCCGATCCTGGCACCGACGGCATGGTGATCTCCGAACGCCTCGCCCGCGCCTACCAGGCGTTCTCCTCCCTGCACGCCTCCACCTACCAGAGCGGCGTGCCGTTCCAGTCGCCGCTCAAGATCACCAGCCACACCACCACGCATCTCCAGATCACCGGCATCGATCTCGGCCAGTCCACCACCGTCACCCTCGACCCGCGCGGCTACACCAACTTCAACCGCGCCGACTTCTACTTCGACAACCAGCTCGTCGGCACCCGCACCGCCGCGCCGTGGTCGGTCACCTTCACGCCCACCACATCCGGCATCGGTCTCCTCCGCGTCCAGACGTCCACCAACGGCTCCGGCGAAACCCGCTACGCCTTTGAAACCCTCCTCGTGCGCGACATCCCGCCCTATCCGCCCGCCGCGCCCACCGGACTCGTCGCGACCCGTCCGACCACCACCAGCGCGGCGCTCACTTGGACTGCCGTGCCCTTCGCCGCGAACATCGAGGTGCAACGCAGCACCTCCGGCGCCGCCGGTCCGTGGACGACGATCGCCACGCTCTCCGGCACCGCGACGACCCACACCGACGCAACCCTGCTCGCCGACGCCTCCTACTGGTATCGCCTGGTCGCCACCAACACCTACGGCAACTCCCCTGCCTCCACGACCGCCCTCTTGCTCGTCGAGTCTGCGGAGCTGATCGCCAATGATCCCTTCACCGACAACGGCACCTCCAACGGCGCCGACCCGCTCGACGTCGCGTGGAACCTCACCGGCAACACCCTCTCCGTGATCGAGGACGCCACCCTCGACCCGGTCTCCCCCCACCGGGTCGCCGAGTTCTTCATCAGCACCTCCAACAAGGATGAATACTTGTCCTTCGCGTTGCCCGCCGCCGTCTCCCTCGCCGTCGACCAAGGTCTGCGCGTGTCGTTCAAGCTCCGCCACACCGGCACGCCCCGCGCCGACATCTCAGCTACCGGCGTCTCCCTCGCCCACACGCCCAACGCCAGCTCCTCGCCGTGGAACAACAGCAACAACCGTGAGTATTTCATGCTCACGTCCTACGGCAGCGACACGCCCCAAGGCGTCATTCGCAAGACTGGCACCGGCGGCGCGCAACTCCTCAACACCGGCACGCAGACCCTCGCCACCGGACTCGCCTCAATCAACGCCGGCACCAACGTCCTCACCGTTTCCCTCGAAGTCTTCCGCCTCGGCGAGAGCGCCGTGCGCATCCGCTACCGGCTCAACAACGGTGCGGCTCAGGAATTCGTGGACACCGCCGACGTTGTCACCGCCTTCAACCGCGTCTTCCTGCGTTTCCGCACCCGCAACGACGCGGTGAATCCCGGCGAGCCGCGCTTCCGCCTCGACGACGTGCAGGTCCGGAAGCTCACCGCCGCCCTCGCCCCGCCGCTCTCGCCGTTCGAGGTCTGGCAGAACGAGCACTTCACCGCCGGGCAACTCGCCGACCCCGCCCTCGAAGCCACCGTCTGGGGAGCCAACGCCGACCCCGACGGCGACGGCCTCCCCAACCTCCTCGAATACGCCCTCGCCCTCGACCCGCTCACGGCCGCAACCGAGCCACATGTTCGTATTACGAACATTGACCAGACCCTCACCCTCGCCTTCCAACGCGCCCGCGCCGACCTCACCTACGAAGTCATCGGTTCCTCCGACCTCGTCACGTGGACCGTGATCGCCACCAACCCCGGCCAGGTCGGCCAGGAGGTCACCGTCACCGACACCGTATCCATAAATCCACGACGCTTCCTCCGTCTCCGCGTCACGCCCTGACCGGTCCCTCTCCCGGTTTGTCCAGGCGCGGGCACGCTCGGGCGCCCGCCGCCTTCGCACTCACCCGACTCAGGCGTCGTTCGGCACCTCGGCGAGCCCGCTCCTCGTGTCCGCCAACACCTCGCGCGGTCCG
>DFYA01000041.1 GCA_002382525.1 Opitutaceae bacterium UBA4094 | reverse complement strand
TGCAAAGCCTGCTCGCGCAAGACACCGACGCCTCGGTGCGCACCGCCCTCGCCGCCAATCCCGCGCTCGACGAAACCATCGCGCGTTTCTTCACCAGCCTCGCCGAGGACGCCGTCTGCGAAGCCCTCGCGCGCAACCCCGCCGTGCCGTCCGATCTCGTCGAAGAACTCGCCGCCACGCGCTCTCCCGCCGTGCTCGCCGCGTTGGCTTATCGCAACGACCTCGACGAAAAACTTGTGCGCTTCCTCCTCGTTCACAGCCCCGACTTCCGCCGCCACTGGGCAATCCAAGACCGCACGCAAACTCGCATCGATATCGATATCGACACCGCCAAAACGTTGCTCGCCGATCCGTTGCCCACCGTGCGCGTGCTCGCGGTGAGCGCCTGCCCCGACTGGCGCCGCGCCGATCTCTACGACCTCGCCCGCGACGCCGCGCCCGCCGTGCGCATCGCGGCGGTGCGCCACCCGAACGCGCCCGACGAGCTCCTCCAGGATCGCGCCGACGATTCCGCACCCGAAGTCTCCGCCGCCGCCCGCGAGGTGTGGACCGTCCGCGAGCAACACGCCCGCGTCGCCGCCTCGGCCAAACCCAAGGTGCCCGGGCCGCGCCAAACCACCGTTGACGTCCCGCCGTCACGCCCGACTGTAGCCGCCCCGCCGCGCAAACCCGCGCTCGCGACCTCGCAGACGCGCCCCCAGGCGCCCGACCTTTTCAACAAACTCAAACGCATCTTCTGGCAATAACCTCCCATGGCTAAAAAGACCGCTTCCCTCTCCTTCCGCGACATCGTCCTCGGCGCCGATGCCGAGGTGATCCGCCAGGCTCTCGAAGCCCGCGTGCAGATCGACCAACTCATCGCCGAGCGTCAGGCCGCCTACGAACGCATCGCCGCCCTCGAAACCCAGGTCGAGGACGTCATCGGCGAAACCGGTGTATTCCCGTTCCCCGCGCCCCCGTTGCCCGTCGCCGGCTTCGATCCGAAAGCCGAGACCGTCACGCGCGGTGCCGGCGCCAGCGCCGCCAAAAAGGCCCCGCGCCCCGCCTCGTCCGCCGCTGCTGGCGACGAGTCCGCCGACTCCACCGACACCGACGCGTCCGACGAAAACTGATCGTGCCCGGGTGGGGCGAGCTTGCTCGCGAGGGTTCATCCCCATCGCGAGCAAGCTCGCTTCCCACATCGATCACCGCATGTCCGCCGACTCCCAGATTCGCATCAACGCGCTGCTCCTCGAACGCGAGGGGCTGTTCGTGCGTATCCATGAGATCGAGCGCGCCGCCTCGGCATTGTTGGGCGAACCGTATCCGTTCACCCGTCCCGCGCTCCCGTCCGACCAACGCGTGAAACGCAAAGCCCCCGCCCGCGGCGCGCAGGCCGCCAAGGATAAACTCCGCAAGCTCGAGCCCGACGAGGTCGCCTATCGCGTGACGTATCTTCAGCAGGGCCAGACGCGCATCGAGACCCACGACTCGCTCGACGCGCTACGCACGTTGTTGGCCGCCCAAGGCGCGCAACTCCAGGTGCAGACGATCGAGACCCTCGCAGCCACCGGCGCTGTCAAAGCCGTGCTACAGTCTTCGCCGTAAAGACGCCCCGACGCCGAAGCTCCCGCTCCCCGTAGCCTTCACGGCACGGGGATTTTTCGTTCTCGTTCTCAACGCCGTTCTCGTTCTCCTTTTTCGAGTTTATCGCAACGCCCACGACCACGAACCACACCGCCCACACCCCATGATCCTCACCGTCTCGACCTCCGAACTCACTCCGACCGTCCACATCGTTCACCTCAGCGGCATGCTCAGCGCGGTCACGTATCAAGGCCTCGAAAAAGAGCTTCAGCGCCTCGTCGCCGAAGGCGCCAAGCTGATCGTGCTCGATCTGCAAGGCCTCGAATTCCTCGGCTCCACCGGCATCCGCGTGCTCCTGCAAACGCTCAAAACGATGCGCGCCCAAGGCGGCGACGTCCGCACGCTCAACGTCCCGAAGACCATCCAAGAGGTTCTCGACCTCGTGCAGCTTTTCCCCGCGAGCCAGGCCTTCGCCAACAAGGCCGAGCTCCAAGCCTCGCTCGCCAAGTAAGCTCTCGCAGCGACCGGCCGCCCGCCGCCGCTCCGACGCGGGAAGCGAGCTTGCTCGCGATCTCGGCTCCCCTCAGCTCAGCCCCGCCGCTCACCCCGCGCGCTTTAGCGCCACATACAACGCCTCCAGCCGCGGAGTCTCCACGCCTTTCGCCTTCGCGCGCCGCAGCGGCTCTCCCCAAATCGGCTCCACTTCAAGCGGTTTACCCGCGACGTAATCGAGCATCGTCGAGGGTTTGTAGGGTCCCATCGGGCGCGTGCGCTCCACCTGATGCACGAGGAAGTCTTCCGGGATTACCACGCCTTCCGCCGCCGCGATCGCCTGCACTTCGCGCATCAATGCCCAGACGTCGGCCTCCAGTGAGGCGTCCTTCAAAATGTCCTCCGTCGTGATGCCGCCCCCCATCACCGCGAGGCCGTTAAACGGAACGTTCCACACCAGCTTCCGCCAACGCACTTCGGTCAGATGATCGCTCACCTCCATCTTCACGCCAGCCTTCACGAACAGCTCCGCCACCGCCTGCGTGCGCGCCTGCGCTGGTCCGCTCACCTCACCCGCCACGATATGCCCCGCCATCGTGCACTCGGCCACCCCGGGCGCGGTTCGATTGACACACACGAAGCACAAACCGCCCACCGTCCGCGCATCGCCCGCCACCGCCGCAACCGCTTCGTCCACCCCGAGCCCATTCTGCAAATTGAGCACCGTCGTTCCCTCATGCAGCAATGGAGGCAGCAGTCGCCCGAGTTGATCGTTCGCGGTCGCCTTCAGCGTGATGACCACGAGGTCCACCGCACCAATCTCCTCCGGCGTCCCCGCCGCCTTCACCTCGCTCAACGCGAACATCCCGTCCGGCGCCTTCACGACGAGTCCACGCTCGCGCAACGCATCGAGATCGCCGCGCGCCAAGAACGTCACGTCATTGCCCGCCCGCGCCAGCCGCCCGCCATAATACAGCCCCAGCGCACCAGCCCCGACGACCGCGATGGTCTTAAACTGAGAATACATAGCCCGACCCTACGCCGCTTGGCGTCGTGTGCAATGCGACGGTCTTCGGGATACACGATCCCGCACGCAATTCGCTCCCCTGCGAGCAGGAGCGCGCCGCAACACTCCGACGACTCGATCCTGCACCGAGTCCGCGTCGCCCACAAAAAAACCGCCCGGAAGCGTGAGCTCCCGGGCGGCGTTATTTACTGGTTTTAACTACGGTCCCGTTAGAACCGCAGGTGCGACACTATCACCGACCGAGCACCTCAATGAGGCGTGCGGCCTGAGCCGGTGTCGCGGCTTCGTAATGCATCCGACGGATGGTCTGGGTCGGCTTGTTTGCCCGACCGCGGAGCTTCTTGAAGAAACCCGAGGGAGCGAACGAACCGGAACCATTCAACGGAGCCGTATTTTTTGTCGTGTTCATGGTCAGATGGAGACGCCAGGCGAAAACCGCCCGACTCCTCCCGGCTGACCACGACTGCCAAAGAACACGGCCAGAAAAGCGACTCCCCTCCCCACGTCAATCGTTCACAAATCCCGTCACGAACTCGTAACCTATCCCGCCCGCGAACGGCACCCACTATGGACTGCGGCGACCCGTCACCGCTTTCGACGGGTTGACTCGTCACGCCGCAGCCGCCCCCGCTCCGCGCCTACCACACCCCCGTCGCCCGCCGCGCCTCCAACGACTCCTCTGCCACGTCCTCCAGCTCCGCGAGAAAATTCAACCCCGTCCGTCGCTCGATCTCGTCGATCGACACCAAGAATCGCTCCACCCCCACTCCCGCCGGCGTCTCCTGCGGAAACAAAAACGCCTGCGCCCGCACCCGTCCGTCGCTCTCGTCCACCACGATCTTGTAGAACGCCTCCGGCACCGCCGTGCCGCTCGGAAACCGCGCCGGACGCTCCCCAAACACCGGGCCCACCAGCACCCATACCTCCTCGAATCGCCCCGGATAACTCGTCGCGATACGCATCTCCATCTCCTTCCACACGCCCGCGTTCAACGCGTGCCGCTGCGGCACGATGTTCGACATGAGAAACGTCTCCTTCTGCGCCACCGCTCCGTAACGCGTCGCGATCGCATGGTTCGGCGCCAGATGGCCGCGGTCGTATCCACTGTTTGTATACGCGCTGGACGACACCCGCGCCGCCGTCCGCAGGTCCGTCTCGAAACTCCCCGGACGCTCCCCCGCCGGCCCCAGCTTATCCACGTCCGCCACCCGATACGCCACCCACACCGGGTTTTCCAGCACCTCGCAATACCCGACCACATACCCCGTGTTGCGCAGCACCCGGATCGGATTCGGAAACCCCGCCGCCCGCGGCGCGCCCCCATACACATGCGTGCGATCCCCGGGGGCCACCGCCTGCACAAAATCCTCGCTGTAGTAGAGCCGGTAAATGTCCAGCGCCACGTCCAGCAGCTCGATGCGCTTGTTCTTCTCGAAATAGTTTTGGACAAGCTTCGTCACCTCCGTGCGACGCGCNNGAACACCTTGAACTTCCCGCCGCGACTGCGTCCCTTGCGTTTGCGCGCGCTCATTTGCCGAACTTCCGCAGCGCTTTGTTGATCGCCTCCAGATCGCACCGCTCCACATCGTGCTGCGGCCCCAACCACTCAGCCCATTCGCGCCCCAGTTCCGTATTCGGCTCCTGAATACACGCAAGCATGTCATGATACGCCTCCACCCCGCCGCAGTCCTCCGGAGGCCCCGCCCGTTCGCCCGCGACGCACCGCGGATATGCCGCGCCTCTAACCGCCGGCTCCACCGCCTCCACCCGCACCTCCACGCGCCACCCTTCGCCGAAGTGGTAGTCGTAAACCATACTCCCGCGCTTCCCCAGCTCGATGTCCGTCAACGTAAGATCACGATCGTCCTCCACAATCACCCCATCGCGTTTCGACGGATTCCCGAGACGCAGCTCCTCCAGGGAAAACGTGTGCGTCTGATAATCGAACCAGTCGAACGCCACCTGAATCGAGTCGTGCAACCGCGCCAGCCACATGTTTTCCCGCACGACCATCCGCCGCCAGATTCGCGGCGCGCACCCGACCACAGTCAACCCCAACACCAACACCTGGGCGGGAGCCTTCTTGACCCGGGAGCCCCGGCCTTCATGCAACGAAATCATCCCGCGACACAAACACCCGCGCCCCCTCGCGCGATCAAAATTCCCGGCACCCGGAAACACAAAAGCCGCCTCGTGAGAAGCGGCTTCTGTGACCTAACACCAAGCAAACCTTAAGAACTACAAAACTGACTACACGGAGATAGACGCAGCCGCCCGCGAAACGCTCAAAAATTCCTCAAAGAAAAAATCAAGTTTCCTCAAAATACTTAACTCACTGGCAACCAATCGGCTTAAGCGACTCACTTTTTGCGTTCCGTGTGTGAACACAGCCCGCACCCGCGCCTTCACCCGTGCAATTCTTCGTGCACGAGCGTGGGCTTTTTTGCGTCGCCGTCCGCTGCCACCGCCGTCGCGGTCAACGGATACCGGAACGTGCGCCCTTCGTAGTTTTTGAACACCACTTCGTTCTCGGTGATCTCCTCCACATAGTTCGGGTTGATCGGCACCTTCCCGCCGCCCCCCGGCGCATCGATGACGTATTGCGGAATCGCGTATCCCGTCGTGTGCCCGCGCAACGCCTGGATTATTTCCAGTCCCTTGCGCACATCCACTTTGAAGTGAG
>DFYA01000261.1 GCA_002382525.1 Opitutaceae bacterium UBA4094 | reverse complement strand
TGCTCTCCGACAATCCCGCCGCGTGTGCGCTGCGCGAAACGTCCATCGTGACCTTCGTTCCGTTGCTCTGCCCTGACGGCCCGGCCAACGGCTGGCGTCGCGTCAATGCCGACGGCATCGACATGAACCGCTGCTGCCGCGCCGACGGCCCGCACGTGGTCGACCAGACGCGCGAGGCGTTTTTGTTTCAACGCGAGTTGGAGACGCTGCACGCCGGTCCCACGCCCGTGGACACGTTGTGGTGCATGCACACCTGGCCCGGCATCACCGAGCCGATCATGGACGGGCTCGGCCCCGAGTTTAACCGCGAGGTGGGCGACTTCGCCGCGCTCGCCGCCACCTTCGCGCGCGAAACGTCTCCGTCGCGCATCAAGCCCTTGGTAAACCGCGAACATCCCGGACCCGCCGCAGGCTGGAACCACGGTTTACACCGCCGGCTCGGGCTCACCACGGCGCTCGTCGAGGGCGGCGGCGACCCGCCCGATCTCGCCGAACATCGTCTCGCCGGCGCCGAACTCATGCGTGCCATCGGCGCCTTCTGGCGCGGCCCGCGCGATCGCGCCTAGCGCGTTTCGCAGCCTGTGAGCACGTCCCGCATTCACGTCCGAAGGAGCGGGCACGCCCCCGTGCCCGTCCGGCTTCAGCCACCGATGTCGGGCACGAGGTCCTGCCCGCTCTTTTGAGCAAACGTGGCCTCGCCCGGATGCAACTCGCGCAAACGGTCAAGATGCACGGCCAACCCCGCGTGCTCCTCCGCCGAAAGCACCCGGCGATAAACCGCCACGCCCGCGATCAGCCCTCCGAAGAAATTCCCCATCGCCCCGCGCACCGAGTTCGCACCGATCGCAAACACCGCGCCGTCGCTTCCCCCGTCGAACAAGCCGCCAGGAGCGGGAAACGGGTTGGATCCCGCCAGCGCGTCGATCCGGCCGTCGCGCCACAACGTCACCTCGCGCCCGTCGTAGCTCAGCGCCGCGCAGCACCACTCGCCCACCGGTGCCGGCGTCGCCCCCGTCGCGTAGGTGTAACAAAACGCCTTGTCCGGCGTCGGACCTCCCACGTCCGACACATGCGCGTGCAACTGGTCGGCACACGCGACGCGTTCGAGCGAGTCCGACAACGTGCGCAGGCGCGCGTGCGCAAAGAGGCAATACTGGCGCAGATCGCGCGACTCATCCCACACCCCCGCCAACGCTTGCCAATATTCGGGATCGTCCCGCCGAAACCACACCACCACGGTGACCGCCGCGTCCGGTCCATAAATATCCAACGCCCCGAGTTCGTCGCGGGGAACTTCCAGCCATTGACCCGGCCGGATACTGAGTATCCGTTGACCGAATACACCATCATCGACCGTCGCGACCGGCCCCGCCGCTTCGCGCAACGCCGGCCCGCCTCCCTCCGCCCTACGCAGGTTGCCCTCCGCTTCGGAGAGCGGCCAGAAAGCGGCGAGACCGCTCAATGAGGCGGGATGGAGGCCTTGTGGAAGCATATCGTCCGAGATCATGCCCGCGCGCGCACCCAAACAAGGAGTTACATCGTGCTATCGTAACCTGCGCCCGGTGTCCGCCCGGCCTCGGGGCCGGTTGAGCTCACCGTCCGCCGCTTCGCGCCGGCAGAGCCATCACATCTTGGCTCTCCAAAATCTCCCTCAATTCAGCGCGCATGTTGAGCACATGCACCTCGTTGCGCAGGTCGTGACACAGACCGACGATCTCACTCATCAACGCCACGTCGTCCTCTCCCTTTCGGCCGAGCCGCCGTTCCAAATCGTGAATCGCCTCCAAACGCGCCCTCAAGCGAGGTCCCCGCTGCTCCAACGGCAATCCCTGCAGGGAAGCCGATGTCAGCGACACCTCCCGAGCTATTTTACCCTGCGCGTCCGCGTTCCCGGAGCCGCGCAGGACAGCGGCGGGGAGCGAAAACAAAACGCGTTTTTTATTTGGACCTGTCACGAGGATCTCATCCAACCGCGCCGGTAATCCAATGTGAATTGGTTTCATGCTGTTATCCTAACAGCGCGCCCGCGCATCCAGGGACCGAGACTCGCCTGGCAGCGTTCAACCGCGCCCCGGTTAGCATAACCCTGCGGAGACATCGCGAACGGCCGCCGCGTCGAGCAACGTCGGCCCACCCCCCAATAATTAATATGCTACCCCTAACCTTGCTCACGCAGGGCGTGGCGCGCCTCTGGCCCACCCTGCTCCTGGCCCTCGCTCCGCTTACCGTCTCCGCCCAGTCCGGCGGCACCGGCTCCGATCCCATCAACGAGTCCCTCGTCACCCAGATCGTCCACGTCAGCCTCTCCGGCAACGACTCGACCGGCAACGGCTCCTCCACCGCTCCCTACCGCACCATCAACAAGGGCCTCAATCGCGCCAATTATTTCAACGGCCTCAACGTCGGCGCCAAGGTCCTCGTCCAGCCCGGCACCTATCGCGAGGGCTCGATCGGCGCCATCACCGCCACCAACTTCCCCAGCCCCACCACCTCCGCCCCGCTCATCCTCGAGGGCGCCGGCTGGAACCCCGCCGCCCCGGCCAACACCGGCAACGTCATCGTCACCGGCTCCGAACCGTGGACCAACTGGACCGCCGTCGGCGACGGCACCTGGACCAAGGTCTGGCCCTACGACTGGGGCCTCTCGACCGACAACGGCGCGCCGAACCTCCCCGAGGTCTTCCGTCGCTACGAAATGGTCCACGTCAACGGCGCGACCTATTACCAGATCCTCGGCCCCGACGATCCCAAACGCGCCAACGTCCTCCCGACCGACGGCTGCTTCTGGGTCAATGAAACCACCGACCTTATCACCGTCGCGCCGCCCGCCGGTTTCGGCGATCTCAACGCCGCCCTGGTCGAGGTCTCCGTGCGCCGTCGCCTCATCCACCACTTCCGCACGCAAAGCGCCACCACCCCGACCCACATCATCCTGCGCAACCTCGTCTTCCAGCACTCCGGCTCCGGCTACAACCGCGGCGCCGTGCATCTCCAGAACGTCATCGGCGCGCACATCGAGGACTGCGTTTTCCGCAACAACAAGAACTACGGCCTCACCGGCGGCGGCATCAACTCCGTCGTCACCCTCCGCCGCCTGCTCGCCTCCGGCAACGGAGAGATGGGCCTCACTTGGCAGGGCGTGAACCTGCTCGCCGAGGACATCGACCTGATCGGCAATTCCCGCCAGGCCGACGTCTCCCAATACTACGGCTGGGGCTACGGTGGCATGAAGATCGGCCTCGGCAGCAACATGACGTTCCGCCGCCTCCGCGCCTTGGACAACACCGGCCTCGGCTTCTGGTTCGATACCGGCAACGTCAACATGCTCATCGAGGACAGCGTCGCCACCGGCAACACCACCACCGGCCTCTTCGTCGAGAACAACAACCGCAACAACATCCTCAATCTCGGCACGCGCACCACCGTGCACGCCCGCAACCTGCTCCTCGTCGGCAACGTCCAGACCAGCCCGCAAAACTTCGTCACCGGACGCGGTCTCTACATCACCGAATCCGAAAACGTCGTCATCGAGGACTGCGTGATCTACGACAACTCCCGCCAGGTGCGCATCTCCAACGGCCCCGGCCGCGGCCCCATCGCCAACGTCACCATCAAAGACAGCTTCATCGCCAACCGCGTCTCCGGCCAGGTCCTCTACAGCGCCGACAACACCACCGGCTGGAACGAATTCTGGTCCACCCTCAATCCCGCCACCGGCAACAACACCTACTACGACCCGAGCGGCACCATGCGCTTCGCCAGCGCCACCGGCGGCATCACCCTCGACCTCGCCGGCTGGCAGTCGCTCACCGGTGTCGAGTCTGGCTCGACGTGGACCCTCTGGCCCGCGCCCGCCCAAGCCCTCGAAGCCGAAAGCGGCGCGCTCGTCTCGCCCATGACGCTCGTCACCGGCGACACCTCCGCCTTCGGTGGCGCCTATATCACCGTGCCCAATGGCACCGGCAACCACGGCTCCGCCA
>DFYA01000250.1:2450-4147 GCA_002382525.1 Opitutaceae bacterium UBA4094 | reverse complement strand
GCAACGTAACGCAGCTTCATAGCACACCCCGGGAGCGCGCTTCCGTCAGTCTTTCCTTTTTGCTTCATGCCGTCCACTCCCGCTCTGCCCGTCCAGCTCCGGTTCCGTCTCGCCGCCCACAGCGGACGCGAACGCACTCAAATCCGCGACGTTCTTCTCGACGTGCCCTCCGGCGCCGCCGCACCGCAGACGCAGTTCACCGACTTCGCCGGAGCCCGCTGGCGCCTCGACTTACACGCGCGGTCGAAAGCCCCCGGCGTGCTCGCGTGCTCCTTTTCCGCCACCATTGAAACCGGCCGCGCCGACGCGGTCGCCGCCGGCCTGTGCTGGACGCCCCGCACCTGGTCAACCGAGGACTACGTGCTCATCCCCGGCGCCGTTTACGCGGGCAACCGCTTCGACGCCGCCCGCCGCCCCTACCCGCCCACCATCCGGCACATCGGACAACACGCCGATGCTCTCCTTCTGGATGTCGGCGACATTCCCCGGCTTGCGGACCGCCCCGGACGCTCCCACCTCGACCAAACCTCGCTCGACGCCGCCGTTCCCGGTATAGGTATTCGTTTTTCAACTACTCAGGACGCGCTGCTTCTGCTCACCCCGCAGAATTCGAACCAGGGCCCCATCGGCGTCGAGGTCATCGAGAACGACGCCCGCGACCGCGCCGAGATCCTGCTGCTCGCCCCGGGGTTTCTGCATCCGTTGCCCGGCGACGACGATCCGCTCGCCGGCATCGGCAATCAGGCCGCCGCTCACCGGCATCCGCAAAACGCCCGACCCATCGACCTTCGATCCGGTCAGTCGATCCGTTTTGAGTTCGAGTGGCATACGTTCGCCTGTCCGGACGTGCACACGTTGTTCGAACGGGTGTTCGCGCACCGCACCGCGCTGTTTCCCGAGGCCGCCTTGCCGTTGCCCAAGGTGCTCCCGTTCTCCGCCGCGTGGGACATCCTGCACGCCAAACACAACGCCCAAAACTGGAACCCCGCGCACCAGCTCTACACCCTCGGCATTCCGTGGGTCGCCGACCAAGCGACGCAGTTCTGGCAAACCGGCTGGACCGGCGGCGGCATCACCACGTTGGCCATGATCCAGGAGGGTGACGAACAATCCGTAGCCCGCGCCTGCCTCAACCTCGACTTCCTCCTCACCCGCGCCGTCTCCGACTTCGGCTTGTTCAAAGCCACCATGAGCGAAACGGGGCAATGGAAGGGCGACGCCAACATCGGCGGCGACGAAGCCTGGTGTAAGGACGCACACGCCTCCGCCGCTCCAGTCGTGGACGCCCCGCTCTGCCTCGTGCGCCGCCAGGGCGACGCGCTGCACTTTGTCCTCCGCCAGTTGATGCTCCTCAAGGAGCGCAAACACGCCGTCCCGCCCACGTGGATCGCGACCACGCGCCGGGTCGCCGAGCGGTTGTGCGAGATCTGGGATCGCGAGGGCGAATTCGGTTTTCTCCTCAACTACGAGACCGGCGAGGTCGCCATCGGCGCGTCCACCTCGGGCGCGCTCATCCCCGGCGCGCTCGCCCTCGCGTCCGTATTTTTCAACGAACCGCGCTTTCTCGCCACCGCCCGCGCCAGCGCCGAGCACTACCGCACGCACGACCTCGCGTGGGGCGTCACCACGGGCGGACCGGGCGACGCGCTGCAAGCCCCCGATGGCGAATCGATTTTCGGTCTCGTTGAGAGTTTTAT
>DFYA01000250.1:0-2360 GCA_002382525.1 Opitutaceae bacterium UBA4094 | reverse complement strand
CAAGGCATCCTGCGCACCTTCCGCGCGACCGGCGACGCCCGCCTGCTCGACCTCCTGCGCGACATCGCCCACGCGTTGCCGCAGTTTGTTTCCCGCGAAGACCGCCGCATCCCGACGCGGATCACCTGGGCGCATCCGTTCGCCGAGTTGCCGGTCGGTTGGATGTGCGAGCGCGTCAACATCACGCCGTCGTGGGCCGAGCCCCTCGGCGAACAAGCCGCCTATTCGTGCTGGTGCGAGGTCGCCATGATGCTCACGTGGTGCGACCTGCCCGGAGTTTACGCGCAACCCGACACCGGCCTCATCCGCTGTTTCGACCATGTGCAGGCCGAATGGAGCGACGCCTCCCGCACGGCGCTGGTGATAAAAAACCCCACCGCCTTCCCCGCCCGCGTGCGTATTCAAATTGAAACGACAACNNTGGCGGCATCTCAGGTCGGTTCATAAACCGGTCGATTCCCGGAGCCGGAGGGCGCCTCATTAGCGCGGGAGTTTCGCCCACGCGAAATCGTTGCGCTTCCGCGCGCACTGCATCTTCGCCCTCCCGCGCGTTTTCGTGCGCACTCGCCCGCCGCCTTCTCCTTCCCCGCCTGCTGATGCCCCCGCGTTCTCACGCCCCTTCATGAGCCTGCCTTCCCCTCTCGTAGAAACACCGTCCGCACCCACTCCGCCCGTCGGCTCGGACGCCCCGCAAAAGACCGCCGCGCGCGACAAGTTGCCCGTTCACGAGAAGGCCCTCTACGGCCTCGGCAACCAGTCGATGGGCATGGTCAACCAGATCATCGAATACCAGGTGCAACAGGTGCTGGTCTACGGGCTCGGCATGTCGCCCGTCTGGAAGGGGATCATGATAATGATCTTTCGCATCTGGGACGCGTTCACCGATCCCGTCATGGGCTGGATCTCGGACAATACCCGCAGCCGTTACGGACGCCGCCGGCCCTACATGTTTTTCGGCACCCTCGCCATGGCCGCGCTGCTGCCCTTCGTGTGGCGCTTCAACGAGAGCTGGGACATGCTCTACATCGCCGTCTGGTTTACGCTCTTCGGCATGATCGTCTCCACCGCGACCACGGTATTCAATATTCCCTACCAGACGCTCAAGATGGAGATGACGCCCGACTACAACGAGCGAACCAACCTCAACATGTGGGTCATGGTGATTGGCTCGCTCTTCGGCATCCTCATCAGCCCGTGGGTCTGGAAGATGACGCAAAACCCGTTCTTCACCGGTCAGGCGATCGGCGAGGCACCCAACACCCTCCTCGGCATCCGCAACCTGTCTTACTGGTTCGCCGGGCTCGCGATCCTCTTTGGCCTCATCCCCACTTTCGTCTGCAAGGAGCGCTACTACGCCAAAGCCTCCACGCAAAAAAAAGAACCGCTGGTCCGCAGCCTGAAACTCACCTTCAAAAACAAACCCTTCCTCATGATGCTCGGCATCATCATGGCCGGCAATCTGGAGGGCCTGGTCATGGGCATGGGCGGCTACATCAGTCTCTACTACGTCTTCGGCGGAGACAAAATTTTCGCCGCCACCTTCGGCGGCGTCACGGGCATGATCGGCGGTGGCATCGGCCTCGTTTGCGCCCCGGCCATCGGCTGGCTCGCCATGAAAAAAGGCAAGGAGCGCGCCCTGCTCGTCATCACCGCCATCCACGTCCTCATGGCGTTCTCCATCCTGTTTCTCTACAACCCCGCCTACCCGTGGCTCGCCGCCGTGCCCATGATCCTCAACGGCGCAATGGTTGGCGCCTTCTGGGTCGTCGTGCCCGCCATGAAGGCCGACATCGTCGACGACGACGAGCTCACTAACGGCGAACGCCGCGAGGGTTCCTTCGAGTCCGTCTTCTCCTGGCTCTTGCGCTTCACCGGCACGGTCTTCGCCGGCATCTCCGGCTTCGTCGTCGTGTATCTCGGCTTCAACATCGACCTCGGCGCGGACCAGGCCGACGGCGTGTTCTCCAGAATGATCTGGGCCATGGCCCTCGTCCCCACCGCGCTCGGCGCCCTGCAATTCCGGATCATCATGAAATGGCCCCTCACCGCCGCCCGCATGACCGAAATCCGCGCCCAACTCGAAGCCCGCCGCGGCACCATCAACATGCAGAAGGGCGCGTAAGGTCGTCGCCCCCGGGAACGCCGAGCTCCAGCTCGGCTCCGCCTCCGAATTCCAGCAATCAACCCTTCTCCCACTCCAATGGGCCTCCTCCCGCGCCACACCGTTGCCTCCCGGCTCCAAATCGTCACCGAAGACGGCACCCACGAAACCGCCTTCGCGCCCGACGGCACCGCTGTCGTCAAGGACATCACCGTCGAGTTCTCCCCCGCCACAGGCCGCCTCCGCCTCGCCGCCAAAA
>DFYA01000115.1:11856-16393 GCA_002382525.1 Opitutaceae bacterium UBA4094 | reverse complement strand
TGCGTTCGCCGCCGCCGCCTTGGCCCTCATCGCCGCCTCCCTCCCCCGCGCCAAAACCGCCGCCGATCCCGTCCCGGTGTCCACCCCGCCCCCGACGGCCACCAAGCCCGCTCCTGCACCCGCCCCGGCCGCCGCGCCCGCCACTCCCGCGCTCGATCCCGTCGCCATCGCCGACGGCGGCGCGCTCCGCCTTCTGGCCAAACTCCAGGAGCAAGGCCGCCTCCTCGATTTCGCGATGGAAGACATCACCAGCGTGACCGACGCCCAAGTCGCCTCGGTCGCCCGCGTGGTCCACGCCGGTTGCCGCGCGACCCTTCAAAGCGCCTTCGCGCCCCAACCGCTCCACGCCTCCGCCGAAGCAGCCACCGTCACCGTCGAGGCCGGCTTCGATCCCGAGGCCCACCGCCTGCTCGGCAAAGTCGCCGGCAGCCCGCCCTTCACCGGCACGCTCCTTCACCGCGGCTGGCGCGCCACGACCGTCAAACTCCCGCACGCCACCGATCCCTCCAAACCGCACTCCCGCATCGTGGCCCCCGCCGAGATCGAACTCCGCTAAGGTGCCGCCCCTTCTTCCGTGTATTCCGTGTGTTCCGTGGGCAACAACCAGCGATTGCGCGGCCTCTGACTCCGTCCTCCGTGCCCTCCGTGAACTCCGTGGTTAACACCTCCGCCCTCTCCGCCTCCGCTTCCTCCTTCGCGTCCCTTCGCGTCCTTCGCGGTTAAAAACTCCGTCTCAATCCCTTTACGGTCCGCTCCCGTCACTCGCCTCGCCTCATGGATTCCTCCTTCACCTCCGCCCTCGGCATCGATCTCGGCACCAGCAACTCCGCCGTCGCCCTCGCCCAAGCCGACGCCACGCCCGCGCGCATCCTTCAGCTCGCCCAACCCGCCGGCCCGGGAGCCGTCGAGTCTCTCCCCCTGCTCGCGTCCGCCCTCTACCTGCCGCATCCCGACGAACAATCCCCCGGCGCCTTCGCCCTCCCGTGGACCGCCCCCGCCGACGCGCCCGTGATCGGACGTTTCGCCCGCAGCCGCGGCGCCCTCGCGCCCGACCGCCTCGTCACCTCCGCCAAGTCCTGGCTCTGCAACCCGCGCGTGGACCGCACGTCGCCCATCCTCCCCTGGCAATCCGACTCCGTCCCCGCCTCCGACAAAGTCTCCCCGCTCGACGCCTCCACCCGTTTCCTCACCCACCTCCGCGCCACCTCCGCCTCTTCCTCGCCGCTCGACTGGTCGTCCACCCGCGTTGTCATCACTGTCCCCGCCTCCTTCGACGAAGCCGCGCGCAACCTCACTCGCGACGCCGCCGCGCGCGCCGGGTTCAATGACCCGCTTCTCCTCGAAGAACCTCTCGCCGCCTTCTACGCCTGGCTCGAACACGCCGGCAACGACTGGCGCCGCCACGTTCGCCCCGGTGACATCGTGCTCGTCTGCGACGTCGGCGGCGGCACGGCCGACTTCTCTCTCATCGCCGTCAACGAAGCCGACGGCGCTCTCGCGCTCGACCGCATCAGCGTCGGCGAGCACATCCTCCTCGGCGGCGACAACCTCGACCTCGCCCTCGCCCACGCCCTCCGCGCCCAACTCGACGAAGCCGGCCAGTCCATCGACGAGTGGCAATTCCTCGCCCTCATCGCCGCCGCCCGCGACGCCAAGGAAGCCCTCTTCAACGACCCGTCCCTCAACGAGGTCCCCGTCGCCGTCCCCACGCGCAGCGCCCGCCTCTTCGCCAAAACCGTCTCCACCCGACTCGACCGCGCCCTCCTCGAAACCATCGCCCTCGACGGCTTCCTCCCGCTCACCGCCCCGACCGAACGCCCCGCCGCCCGCAGCGCCGGCGGCCTGCGCGAACTCGGACTCAACTACGCCGCCGATCCCGCACTCAGCCGACACCTCGCGCGTTTCCTCGCCCGCTCCCACCAAAACGTCGCCGGTTCCCCCGACCTCCAAACCCGCGTCGCCGCCGCACTCGCCGCGAGCCAGCACGATCTCCTCCGCCCCACGCACGTCCTCTTCAACGGCGGCGCCTTCAAGGCCGTTCCGATGCGCCGCCGCGTCCTCGACCTGCTCGCGCATTGGTTCGGCGCCGCCCCCTCCGAACTCGCCGGAGCCGACTACGACCTCGCCGTCGCTCGCGGAGCCGCCGCCTACGGACGTCTTCTCAATTCCGGCTCGGGAGTCCGCATCCGCGCCGGCACCGCCCGCTCCTACTACGTCGGCTTGGAGTCCACCGTCCTCGCAGTCCCCGGACTCAAACCCACCGTCAAAGCCGTCTGCGTCGCTCCTCAAGGCATGGAAGAAGGCACCTCCGCCACGCTCGCCGACCGCGAATTCGGCCTCGTCGTGGGCGAACCCGTCGAGTTCCGCCTCTTCAGCAGCACCGCCCGCGCCGGAGACGCCACCGGGGCCGTCGTGCCCAATGCCGAACGCGACCTGGAAGAATCCGCGCGAGTCGAGACCACACTGCCCCCCGGCGACGGTCTGACCGAAGGCGACGTGATCCCCGTCCGCCTCGTCACCCGAGTCAACGAACTCGGCGTCCTCGAACTCCACCTCAGCCACCCGGAAACCACCCGCGCCTGGAAACTGGAATTCAAAGTCCGCACCACCTGAATTCTTTAACCGCTAATGAACGCTAATCGTCGCTAATCCAAACCAGTATCAGAATCCGAATACATCCCCGGATCGAATTAGCGTCCCTTAGCGTCTATTAGCGGTTAAACACCTCCGTCTGCCCCGCGTCTCAACCACTAATCCACACTAATTGTCACTAATTCAATCCAACCCCGAACACGTATCCATCCGGTGACTACATTCCTTAAAATTGGTGCCCATTAGTGAACATTAGTGGTTCAACATCTCCGTCTCCGTCGCCCGCGCTCAGCATCGGTATCGATCTAGGCACGAGCAACTGCGCCCTCGCCCTCGTTCCGTCCGGTTCCGACGTCCCCCGCACCGTCCCGATCACCCAGCTCGACTCCGCCGACGCCACGGTCGCCGCCGACCTCCTACCATCTTTCCTCTACCACCCGCGTCCCGACGAAAACGCCACGCTCGGCCCCACGCCGACCTCCGGCCACTTCGCTCGCCGCGCCGCCTCGCGCACACCCGGCCGCGTCACCCATGCCGCCAAGTCGTGGCTCTCCCACCGCCTCGTTGATCGCACGCGTCCGATCCTCCCCTGGGGCACCACCGAGGTCCCCGAAGCCGAACGACTCTCCCCCGTCGCCGCCTCCACGCATCTCCTCCGCCAGATCTGGGCCAGCGCCCAGCCCCACCTCCCCGTAGCTGCAAGCGTGAGCGAGTGGTCCGACATCCCCATCGTCCTCACCGTCCCCGCCTCCTTCGCCCCCGACGCTCAAGAACTCACCCTCACCGCCGCCCGTGAAGCCGGTCTGCCCGCGCACGTCCGCCTCCTCGAAGAACCCCAAGCCGCCTTTTACGACTGGCTCTCCCGCCACGGCGGCTCCGCGGGACTCTCCGCATGGATGCAAACCGTAGCGGGGAGCGTGAGCGACCCGTCCGAACTCCACCTCCTCGTTATCGACCTCGGCGGCGGCACCTCCGACTTTAGCCTCTTCACCGCCCGCCCCGCCTCCGCCCCTCAGGTCTCAGGTCTCAAGTCTCAGCCCTCATCTCCCCTTCCCCGACTCGAACGCATCGCCGTCGGCGAACACCTCCTCCTCGGCGGAGACAACATCGACGCCGCGCTCGCCCGTCACCTCGAAGAAAAGCTCGCCCTCGCCTCCGACCCGCGGGCCTGGCCCGCCCTCGTCGCCGCCGCCCGCGACGCCAAAGAAGCCATCCTCTCCCGCCCGCCCACCGACACCACACCGCACCCGGTCGCCGTAACGCTCCCCGGCGCCAAACTCTTCGCCGCCACCCGCTCCCTCACCCTCGATCCCGCCGAAGTCCGCGCCCTCATCCTCGACGGTTTTTTCCCCGAGTGCCCCGCCGACGCCATGCCCGAGCGCCCGGCCGGCGGACTCCGCGAACTCGGCCTGCCCTACGCCGCCGACTCCGCCATCACTCGCCACCTTGCCGCCTTTCTCCGCGGGCGCCGCGTAGACGCCGTTCTCTACAACGGCGGCACGCTCGCCCCCGCGTTTCTCCGCGAGCGCCTCACCCGCCTCCTCTCCGCCTGGCAAGGCCACCCCGTCGTCGAGCTCGACAACCCCCGCCCCGACCAAGCAGTCGCGCTCGGCGCCGCCTGGTTCGGCGCGCAACTCCGCCGCGGCACCCCGCTCATCGCCAGCCACGCCGCCCACGCCTTCTGGATCGAAACCGGCTCCACCCCACGTCACGCCAAAGCGCCCGGCGCGACGGCGGAGCCCACCCTCCTCTGCCTCCTCCCCCACGGCACGCCGCTCGACCACCCCATCCGCGTCGCCCCTTCCGGCCTTCTCGCGCGCGTCAATCAACCCATCGCCTTCCGTCTCTACTCCTCCGCGCGCGCCGCCGATGAGCACCCCGGCGACCTGCGTCTAGCCGGTCCCGAACACACCGCGCTCCCCGAACTCACCGCCGTCCTCCAAAT
>DFYA01000115.1:0-11837 GCA_002382525.1 Opitutaceae bacterium UBA4094 | reverse complement strand
ACGCCCCCGCCGGCTACCCCGAAGCCTGGGACCTCCATTTCCCGCTCCGATCCCCCGCTTCCGAAAGTGGCTCCGAACGTGCGTTCAGGGATTCCGACTCCTCCGCTTCCGCTGCCGCCCCCGACCTCACCGCAGCCCTCGCCGCCGTCGAGTCCACCTTCAACCCACCCAAGTCTCCGCCTCCGTCCGGCCCTCAGGTCTCAGGTCTCAGCCCTCAGGTCTCTTCCGACCCGTCCTCTTCTGCGGCTTCGCCGCGCACCCTTCTCCCCACCCTCGAACAACTCCTCTCCGCCCCCCGCACCGACTGGTCCCCCGCCACCCTGCGCGGACTCTGGCCCGCCCTCTCCGCCACGATCACCCGCCGCCAACGTTCCCCCGACCACGAAGCCGCCTGGCTCGGCCTCGCCGGCTACTCCCTGCGCCCCGGCTGCGGATGGCCGCTCGACGACACCCGCATCAACGAACTCTGGCGTCTTCGCGAACTCGGCCTCGCCTTCCCCCGCGACGCCCGCGTGCAAACTCAAGAATGGATCCTCTGGCGCCGCGTCGCCGGCGGCCTCGACGCCGACCGTCAGGCCGCGCTTTGGCGCAAGTGGGAAAACCCGCTCCGCGCCGCCGACGTCCCGCCCGAACTCATCCGCGCCGCCGCCACGCTTGAGCGCCTGCCGCAAGACACCCGCCGCGCCTTCGTCCGCCGCCTGCTCGAACGCCTGCCCCGCCTTGTATCCACAAAGCCAGGACAACTCGAAGCCTGGCTCTGGGCCCTCGGCCGCCTCTGCGCCCGCCGATCCCTCTCCGGCGACCCCGCCGCCGTCCTCCCGCCCGACATCCTCCCCGACCTCCTCGCCACCTTCTCGCGTCTGAAGTTCGGCCCGCACACTGCCGCCGCCTGTGCCGCGTTGGCGCAAGCCTTCCGCCGCACCGGTGAACGCACGCTCGACGCCCCGCCCGAAACCCACGCCGCCGCCCTCGCGCTGCTCACGCGTTGGCAAGCCACCCCCGCGCAACTCGAACGCGTGCGCGACCTCCGCCTCGAAGACGACGCCGCCGACCTGCAAGCCCTCGCCGGCGACCGCCTCCCCACTGGGCTGATCTTCTCCCGCAAAGCCACCCAGTAGCGCCTCTTTACCGCGAAGGTTCCGGCTCGCCTCGCGCACGTCGTGCGTCCCTACTTGGTCAGCGAGTGCGCCTTGCAATTAGTTGCACGTGGCGAGACTTGCGACACCTGATCATCGGCAACAAAGCGTCACGATGCGCATTCCTCTCCGCCTCGTAGCCGCCATCAGCTTCATCTTCTCCTCCGCGACCTCCAGCTTGTTCGCAGACATGGCCCCCTACCTCGGGGAGTGGCAAGTCGATGTGCCGGCCACCTTCGAAGCCGGAAAGGAAAGCCCGAAATATAACGCGGCCGACGATGAACGGATGAAGCCGATGATTTCAAAGATGCTCCAGTCGATGTCGCTGACCATCACCTCGGACACTCTGACCCTTTCTCGGGGTGGAAAAATTGCCCAGACCCTCACCTATGCCCTCAAGAGCACCACGGATGGCACAACAACCGTTTCCGTCACCATGGACGAAGACACTCATGATTTCACCCTCACGCTCGGCGCCCAGCGCCGGATGCAACTCAAGTCAACTGGTGCTCCGCATCTGGATTACTACGTGTGGATGCCTCAAACCACCCCGCCCGGCGACGCTCCCGGTGTCGCCGACATCTTCGCTGGTGCGATGGGCGGCGCGGTTACTTCGAACAAAGACAACCCAACTGCTGCCAAGCCCGCCCCCACGATTGAAGGCAACCTACGCGTCCTCCTTCAAGCGGCCCACCAATACAACCTCGAGATGGGCACCCAGACCGCACCGTTCGACGCTTTGGTTAAGGGCAAATACTTCAAGCCGCTCCATATCATTAACGGCGAGGATTACTCCACCGCCATCATCGACACCGAGAACAACTCCTCATCGGTGACCGACAAGAACGGAACGACCTACACTCACAAGCAGGAGTAAACCCGCGCACAACGCCCCGGCGAAAGGTCGGTCGGGTCGCCAGGTGCTCGTTTTCACCGCCTTACACGAGGTCCTGATAGAGGGCCAAGCCGCGCGTTGCGAGAGTGATCACGCCGTCGCTACGCGGTCGGAGATTGAGCGCCACCAGACCCGCCAAGCTTGATTTCCCCCCGCTCCGGCGCACGGTCCGTCCTTATGAAAAGCGCCTACGAACTCGCCATGGAACGCCTCGCCAAGTCCGACCCGGACGGCGGCGCCAAACTCACGCCCGAAAAGAAAGCCCGGCTCGCCGAGCTCGACCTCGTTTACAAAGGCAAGATCGCCGAGCGTGAGATCTTCCTCAAAAAGCGCCGCGACGAAGCCCTCGCCGAAGGCGCGCTCGCCGAGGTCAACAAGATCGGCGACGAACTCGTCAGCGAACGTGTGCGCCTCGAAGAAGAACGCGACGCCGAAAAAGAGCGCGTCCGCCGCGGCAAATAACCCGCGTCGCCATCCTCCTGTAGCCACGCCCACGCCGGGCGTGCCATTGCAACCGCCTCCCGTGTCCACCGCCGACTCTCCCGCACTCGCCGCCACCTACGACGCGCCGCCTTCGTGGCTGCAACGCCACCAAGCGCTCGTCTGGGCCGTCGGCGTGTTCATCGCCACCGTCGTCCTCACCGTCCTTTCGTTCCCGCCGTCACCCACGCCGGAGTTCGCCTACGCCTTCGCGGCGCCCGCCCTCTTTTGGGCCTACCTGCGGCCATCGTTTAAACTCTACGCTGCCACCGTCCTCGCCGCCCAAGCCGTCGCGTGGACGATCCTCTTAGCATGGCTGCACAACGTCACCCTTGGCGGGTTGTTCCTTCTCGGTCCGTTCATCGGCGCTTGGATCGGGGTCTGGTTCCTCGCGGCGCGCTGGGCGCTTCCGCGCATGCTCGGCCAATCCACGCCCACTCGCGTGCTCGCGATGCTGGCCCTCGCCGGCCTTTGGGTCATCGGCGAATGGACCCGCACCTGGCTCCTCAGCGGTTTTCCGTGGATGCCCCTCGCTGCGACCCAATGGCAGCGAATGTCCATCCTCCAAATCGCCTCTTTCACCGGTGCCGGCGGCGTCTCGTTTGTGCTCGTCGCCATGAACCTCGGCTTCGCCGCCTACGCGCATCGCCTGCTGCGCGAGAGCCGCACCGGACTCGGCCGCCGCTCGCCCGAATTTTTCACCGCGATGTTCCTGCTCGTCATCTGCGTCGCCACCCAGCTCCAGGAAACCTTTAACCGCCACCGCCACGCCGCCCCGCTCGGACGCTTCGCGATCGTCCAGCCTTACATCCCGCAGGAGATCAAGTGGGACAACGCCCGCGGCCCCGCCATCCTCAGAATTCTCGAAACGCTCACCCTCGCCGCAGCCAACCCGGAGGACGGGACAACTCAACCCGACGCCATCCTCTGGCCCGAAGCCACCACGCCGTGGGCGGTCAAAGGCGACGCCAACATGCGCGCTTGGGTAGAACACGTCGCCGCCCGCGCCGGCGTGCCGCTCGTCCTCGGCTCCATCGCCGTGCAGCCCTCCGCCGCCGACCCCGCTAACGACGATTGGCTCAACGGCGTGTTCGTCGCCCACCCCGAAACCGGCTTGAGCGAAATGTTCTACGCCAAACGCAAGCTCGTCCCCTTCGGCGAATTTGTCCCCTTGCGCCCGCTCTTCGGCTGGCTCGAAAAAGTCGTCCCCGTCGGCGACGACTTCCTGCGCGGCGCCGACCCCGCGCCCCTCGTCGTCAATATCCAAAACCGCCCCGTCGCGATCGGCGCGCTGCTCTGTTACGAGGACATCTTTCCGCACCTGTCGCGCGCCAGCGTGCTCGCCGGAGCCGACGTCCTGTTCGTCGCCACCAACAACGGCTGGTTCGGCGAGGGCGGCGCGGCCTACCAACACGCGTCCAATTCCGTCTTGCGCGCCGTCGAGACGCGTCGCCCCTTGCTTCGTTGCGGCAACGGCGGCTGGAGCGGATGGATCGACGAATTCGGCAGTATCCGCGCCGTCCTTACAAACCATCCCGAGAGCGGCCCGACAACCGATCCGCAGCTCGCCGACAACGGCTCCGTGTATTTCCGCGGCACACAGGCGATCGATGTCACCGCCGATGCCCGCTGGCAGGGACGTCACAGTTTCTACACCCGCCACGGCGACTGGTTTGTCCTGGTGTGCGCCGCGTTCGCCGCCGCCGCCTTCGCGCTCCTGCGCATCGCCCCGCCCGCGCCCGCCTCACCGGCAGTCCGCAAGCCCCTCGATTACCTGTGATCTCGTGGCTCTGAACGTGAGTTCAGAGTTCCCCGCGCCCCACCTACGCGCAACGATCCAGACCCCGGATTTTAGACACAGAGAACACGGAGCCCGGGCAGAGCGTCTCAGGGGGCCCCCAAAGACCTCGCGCGCTCGCCGTATAATTGGTGCCGATCTTTCTCTTTCTCGTTCTCGGATTGTGACCCGCCCGAAGGCTCGAACTCCGTGCCCTCTGGCTCGAACTCCGGCTCGGCTCTGTGCTACCTGATCGACGCGGCGCCCCCTCCGAGTCCCCGGTTAACCCAGCTCGTTCAACACCTGCCGCAGCAACACCAGCAATGCCTCGGCCGTGTAAGGTTTCACCAAAAAGTGTCGCGCCCGCGCCGACGCATCCCCGGGCGCCGGTGCGTTGGCACCGAGCCCGCTGACCGCAATCACCCGCACCGCCGGGTTGATCCTCCGCAGCGCCGTCATGAGCATCGGCCCGTCCATCATCGGCATCATCATGTCGGTGATCACCACCGCGACCTCCCGGTGATGCCGCTCGTATAACTCGACCGCTCGCCCGCCGTCTTCGGCCGTCAACACGCGATAACCGAACGCCTCCAACGTCTGCCGGGTGATCTCCACGATCGAGGTCTCGTCATCCACCACCAGCACCAGTTCGCCGTTGCCCAGCGGCAACTTGCGGCCCCCGACCAGCGCGCCGCCCGCCGCGCCCGCGTCCAGCCGCGCCGGCAGGTGGATACGAAAGGTCGTCCCCTTTCCCGGTTCGCTGTAAACGTTGATGAAGCCGCCCTGCCCGCGAACGATACCCAGCACTGTCGACAGCCCCAAACCCGTGCCCTTCCCCGGCTCCTTGGTGGTGAAAAACGGCTCGAAAATCCGGTCGATCACGTCGGGCGCGATTCCGCAACCGTTGTCGGTCACTTCGATCTTCACGTAGTTGCCAGCGGATACACCGCGATTCATCGCCGCGTAATGGCTGTCGAGCACCACGTTGGCCGCGACCAACGTGAGCCGCCCGCCGCGTTCCATCGCATCGCGCGCGTTCACGCACAGATTAAGCACCACCTGGTTCAGCTGCGTGGGGTCGGCGACGACCGGCCACAGGTCCGCAGCCAACTCGCTGCGTAGCTCGATGCTCTTCGGAAACGTGCTTTCGACGATTTCCTCCACCTCACGGATGATCTGACGAATCTCCAACGGGACGCGCGTGCCGTCCACCCCGCGCGCAAACGAAAGCACCTGCCTCACCAGATTCGCCGCGCGCTTCGAGCTGCGCTCCATGTTGTCGATCACGCCACGCATGCCGGCGTCCAGGTCGTTTAATCGGAGCAACTCGATGCCCATCATGATTGGTGCAAGCAGGTTGTTGAGATCATGCGCGATCCCGCCCGCCAGCGTGCCGATGCTCTCCATCCGCTGCGCTCGCAGGAACTGCTGCTCCAGCTTCTTGCGCTCCGTGATGTCGGTCACCACCGCGATGAAATACTTCGGCGTCCCCGCCCCGTCGCGCAGCAGCGTCGCCACCATGCGCACCCACACCGTGTCACCGTTTTTGCGCAGGTAACGCTTCTCCGCCGAGTAGTCGTTGCGCTCGCCCGACAACATCGCCCGCCGCGCCACGTCGCACTCCTCTCGGTCCTCGGGCACCGTGAGGTCGATAAACGGATGCCGCATCAGCTCGTCGCGCGTGTAGCCCACGATTTCGCACAGCCGGTCGTTGACCCGCAGAAAACGCCAATCCGTATCCACATGGGCGATACCCACCGCCACCTGTTCGAACGTCGCGCGGAACCGTTCCTCGCTCTCGCGCAGATTCTCCTCGACCCGTTTGCGCTCGGCGATGTCGCGCTGAAGCGCGCCGTTGCTCTCCTCCAACTGCAGGGTCTTTTCCTCCAGCTTTCGGATCAACGTCTCGCTATATACCTTGAGCATCACCTCGTCGTTGCCTCCCGTCGTTTTCGGAACGGCCGGCGTCACGTTCGCCACGGCCGATCGCACGGCCTGAATGCGCTTCCAAAAGACGTCGGGCTCCGCCGGCTTCAATACAAACGCGTCCGCCCCGAGGCTGATCGCCAACCGCTCGTCCTCCGCCTCGGTGTAGGTCGCCGTGTAAACGACGAACGGCACCCGCTTCAGATTCGCATCGGCCTTCCAATGCCGCAGCAGCGTGTAGCCATCCATCACCGGCATGAGCAGGTCGGAGATCACGAGGTCGGGCGGCGCTTGCCGCGCCTTCACCAATGCCTCCGCCCCATGACGGGCGGTTTCAACTTCGCAGCCATGCCCCGTGAGCAGGGCCTGCAGGTAGTAGAGGTTCTCCTCCTTGTCATCGACGATGAGGACACGAGTCATGGGGTAATGGGGTTGGGGGGTGACGGGGTGAAACGCTGGATCTCGACCACAAAGGTCTCCGGATTGATGGGTTTTTCGATGTAGCCGTTACAACCCGCCTGAAGCGATTTTTCGCGGTCGCCGACCATCGCATACGACGTCACCGCCACGATGGGCGTTTCTCGCAACGCCGGAATCTCTCGCAACGCCCGCGCCACCGCATAGCCGTCCATGCCCGGCAACTGGATGTCCAACAGAATGAGATCCGGCGCGAGACCCTGCGCCAGCGCGATCCCGCTCGGTCCGTCGGGCGCGCAGGTGACCCGATGCCCATGGGCCTCCAGCAGGAACGTCGCCAGGTAGCGGTTCTGCTCGTTGTCTTCGATGATCAAAACGTGGCGGCTCATGAGGAAAGAGGTGTTTTTAAAGGCAATCGCACGGTGAACACGCTACCCTGCATCCATTCGCTGCTGACGGTAATCTCGCCACCCATCAACGCGACCAGACGCCGGCAGATCGCGAGGCCCAGCCCCGTGCCTTCGTGCTGGCGCGAGAGTCCGCTGTCCACTTGGCGGAATGGCAAGAACAACGACGAAAGATCCGCCGCCTTGATGCCGATACCCGTATCCGATACGCGGATACGCAAAGATCCGCCAGCATCCGCGGCCGCTTCCACCGTCACCCGCCCGCTGTCGGTGAACTTGATCGCGTTATTCATCAAGTTGAGCAGCACCTGTTCCACGCGGCGCCGATCCCCGGTCATCGAGCGCAGCTCCGGCGCGACGCGCACCCCAAGTTCCAAACCCTTCTTCTCGGCCTGCGGGCGCACCGACGCCGCCACGCGTTCCAGCGACTCCGGCAGGTCGAACGGCTCCACGCGCACCTCCAGCTGCCCCGCCTCGATCTTCGAGAGATCCAGCACGTCGTTGATCAACTCCAGCAGGTGCCGGGCGCTCCCGCGCACCATGCCAAGCTGCTTCGTCTGCTCGGGGTTGAGCGGACCCGCCATTCCTTGCAGCACGATGCCGGTGAAACCGATGATGGAGTTCAACGGCGTGCGTAGCTCGTGAGACATCGTGGCCAAAAACGCCGACTTGATCCGGTCCGCCGCCTCCGCGCGCACCAGCAACGCCCGCAGCTCCTCGGTGCGCGTAGCCACCTTGTGCTCCAGGCTCGCGTTCAACTCCCGCAACGCCGCCTCCGCCGCCTTGCGCTCCGAGATGTCGATGCCCACGCCAACCAAGCAACGCCGTCCGTCCAATTCGACGCTCCGCCCCGTAAACATATACGGGATCGTCGTCCCGTCCTTCGCCAGAAACGGCGCCTCCACCGACGACTCGCCACGCGTAAACACCTCGTCGATGCGCGCCTCCACCGTCGGCCGATCCTCGTCCGTAAAAAACTGCAACGGATGCATGTCCGCGATCTCGATTCCCGAGTAACCCGAGACACGCTCGAAGTTCCGGTTCCACCGCAAAAAGCGCCCGCCCATGTCGTAGAAATAAAGCACGCCCGGCATGCTCTCGATCATGGTGTCGGAGAACTGCCGCTCGCTCTCCGCCAACGCCTCCGCCCGATGCCTCTCCTCTTCGCGCGCCAGGTTGTCCAACGCAAATGCCACGTCTCCCGTCGCCTCGATGAGCAACGCCAACTCCTGCGTGTTAAAAAATCCCGCCTCGTCCGAATACACCTGCAAGACGCCGCCCACCCGATCTCCGTTGCGCACCGGCAACGCCGCAAAAGACCTCAACCCGCGCCGCAACGCCTCCTCCCGGTCCGCCGGCACCGCCGACGATTCCCCCTGCAGATCGTTGCACACATAGGGCCGGTTGTCCTCGAACGCCCGCCCCGATGGCGTCGCCGCCCCGCCACTCGGTCCCGACTGGAGGGCGACGCTCCTGATGAGCCCATCGCTCCCTCCTGCCATGCCCAGCGGCTCGAGGTGGTTTGTCACCGGATTATGCCAGACCATGCACGCCATCTGAAACCCGCCGTGCTCCACGAGCACCTGACACAACCGCTCAAACAGCTCCTCGCGCACCGGCAGACGCACGATCGCTTGGTTGATGTGGCTGAGCGCGGCATTGAGCCGGTTAAGCCGCCGAATCTCCACCTCGCGACGGCGTAGCGCCTCCACGCCGGCCTCCATCCGCCCATACGTGCTGCGCATCAGCAGAAACAACAACGCCGAGGTCACGATCACGAAGACCAAGCCCTTCGACAAACTCCACCACATCCACCTTTGCGGCTCGCTCACGAGCAACTCCATCAGCCGATCCGAGAAAAGTATCCAAGATGTCGCTACAAGCGCATAAGATCCCGAGATCCAGGCCGGAGGCGAACGTAAGCGCCGCACGATCCGCCCGTAAATCACCGCCGGTTTCATCGCGCCGCCCTCCGGTCCGTCCGACGCCGCACGCCACGCGCACGGCAATGCCAGGAACGGCTCGATCTCGGGAGACTAGGCGGGGTGTTCATAGTCAACGCCGGCACTCTCCGCGTCGCCTCTCCGCTTATCCAGCCTAAACACCTCGCGTAGCACACGATATCCATATCACGGGCCGAAAATGGGTAGAACGCACTACGGGCGAACCGAGACTCGCCTATTTACGCATGGGGCCGAGCCCGGACCGTCAACGCGAGACGTGCCGCGCTCGTTTGTTTTCACGCCGGCCACACGCGCCCGAACCCCACGTCCTCCGCAAACACCGCCGGCCCCGGCCCTCCGCCCGCTGCGAGCCGCCGCCACATCCGAATCACCCCGGCGTGCGTCACCACCACCACGCGCGCATCCGCCGATAACGCATCGATCTCGGCCCGCGCCGCCGCCACCCGCGCCCACATCTCCAACCCCGTCTCGCCGTCCGGCGGCCGCAACGTCCACGGGTCCAGCGCCCACGCCTCGCTCTCCGGACTGCGAAACGTCTCCCAGCGCCGCCCCTCCCACGCGCCAAAATTCAACTCCTGCAACCGCTCATCCGCCCGCACCGACGCACCACCCGCCAGCGCATCAGCCAAAACGCGGCATCGCGTCGACGGACTGGTCCAAACTTCGCGCGGCGGCCACCGCAACACCGTCCGCAACGCGCTCGCCTCCTCGGCAAAGGTCTCCGCCAATGCCACTTCGGCGCGACCGTAACACAGTCCGCTCACGTCCCCCGCGAGCCGCGTGTGCCTCACCAGCACCGCCTTCATAGGAGCGCCAGCACGCCGAGATAAAAGCCGAGCTCCGTCACCTGCTGCGCCGCACCGAGGCAGTCGCCCGTATATCCGCCGATGCGGCGCTTAAACCATATCGCCAACACTCCTCCCAACACGACCACACCCCCGAGCGCCCACTCGTATCGACCGGGCATATACATCAGCGGCGCGAGTCCGCACCCGAGCGCGACGAGCAGCCGTCCTCCGCTCAACTCCGTCGCCAGCGGCTTCGCTTTGCCTGCCTCCTCTCGCACATACGGCAGCACCGCCATCAACGACACCGCCGCCGCCCGACTCACTGCGTGACCCGCCAACAACACCGCCGCACCCAGCGCAACCGGCAGCGCCGCCACCGCCTGCCATTTTAAACCCAACATCATGACGACTCCGATCGCGCCGAACGCCCCGACCCTCGAATCGCGCATAATCTCCAGCACGCGCTCCTTTGTGTAGCCCCCACCAAACCCGTCGCACACATCCGCAAACCCGTCTTCGTGAAACGCGCCCGTGAGCAGCAGCGTGGCCGCGAGGCTCAACCCGCTCGCAACCGCCGGCGGCCACACCTGCGCCGCCGCCCACCATACACCCGCCGCCACCGCGCCGACCAGCCAGCCCACCAGTGGAAACCACGCCGCGGCCCGCTGCAAATCCGCCGGATCGTGACGCGCCGACGACGGCACCGGCACGCGCGTGAAAAACATCACCGCCGCCCGAATCGCCGCGAATTCACGTCGCAACACGCTCACGCCGACACGCCCTCCGCCCGCTCGCTCACGCCCGCCGACTCGAACGTCGCCATTTCCCGCAGAAACCCGCACGCCGACATCAACAACGGCCACGCCAACGCCGCCCCCGTGCCCTCACCCAGCCGCAGCCCGAGATCCAGCAGCGGACGCAGCCCGAGCGCCGCCAGCAACCGCGCGTGCGCCTGCTCCGCAGACCCGTGCGCGCACACCACGTAGTCGAGCACGCGCGGTTCGATGCGCGCCGCGCACAACAACGCCGCCGACACGATGAACCCGTCGTTCACGATCACCATTCGCCGCTCCGCCGCCGCCAACATCGCGCCCGTCATCATCGCGATCTCGCAGCCGCCAAACGCCCGCAGCGCCTCCCGCGGACCCCGCACGTCCGCATGCCGCGCCCGCACCGCCGCCAACGTCGTCCGCTTGCGCAAAAGCCCATCGTCGTCATGCCCCGCGCCTCGCCCGACACATTCCTCGATTGGCACCTCCAACAACGCGCTCATGAGCAACGCGGCCGCCGAGGTGTTGCCGATCCCCATCTCGCCAAACAACACGGCGTCCACGCCGTCGCGCGCCAGTGTATCCACGATTTCATGACCGCGCTGCAGACACTCCTCCACCTCCTCGTCGGTGAGCGCCTCTTCATGGAGCGCGTTGCGCGTGCCCGCCCGCACCTTCGCCGCGACGAGCGACGGATGCGCCGGCAACTCCGCCGCCACGCCCGCGTCCACGACTTCCAGCGCGAGACCGTGCTGGCGTGCAAAGACATTGATCGCCGCGCCGCCCGCCAAAAAGTTGAGCACCATCTGCGCCGTCACTTCGGCCGGATACGGGCTGACACCTTCCGCCGCCAACCCGTGGTCACCGGCAAACACCAGCACCGTGCCTTTCTCCAACCTCGGCTCCGTCGTCCCCTGCATGAGCCCGACCCGCAGCGCCAATTCCTCCAACCGTCCCAGCGCGCCCAGCGGCTTCGTCTTCCCATCGATCCGCGCCCGCAACACCGGCTCAAGCTCAGCCGCCAGCGAAGGAATCTGCCACGACATGAGTGCTCCGTCCTCTGATTTATTCATGTCCGATTCTTCCGTGTATTCCGTGTGTTCCGTGGGCCAAAATCCGCTCCGTCTCCGCATCAGAACTCGATGCCCGCCTGCGCCTGCACCCCGACCGCAAACGGGTGTTTGATCTCGCGCATTTCCGTCACCAGATCAGCCACCTCGATGATTTCGGGTTTCGCGCCGCGACCCGTCAGCACGATGTGTTGATCCGCACGTTTC
>DFYA01000269.1 GCA_002382525.1 Opitutaceae bacterium UBA4094 | reverse complement strand
TCGTTACAACTTACTTGGTGCGACGGCCGAGGAGCACGCCGAGCAGCAGGCCCGCGCCCGCCGCGATGGCCAGCGATTGATACGGGTTGGCGCGGATCGCCTGGTCGGTGCACTTGGCGCCGGCGACGACCTTGTCCTTGGCGCAGGCGCCGAGCTCGCTCAGGCGAGCGTGCGCGGAGTCGAACCGGGCGCGCAGGGCGACGATCGCTTCGGCGGTGGTTTCGGAGATGGTTTCGGACGCCATTTTTTCGGCGTCGGAAACGAGCGACCGAAGGTCGGTCAGCAGTTCTTTGGGAGTCTGGGCGTGGGTGTCGTTGGTTTTCATATTGAGTCGATAAACGGGTGAAGGCGGTCAGCCCTGTCTGCCTCGCAGCAGGGAGACCACAAAAAGGATGAGGAAGAGGATGAAGAGGATCTTGGCGATCGTCGCGGCGGTGCCGGCGATACCGCTAAAACCGAGCACGCCGGCAATGAGCGCGACGATGAGGAAGAGGACGGCGTAGCTGAGCATGGATGACGGTTACGCGCTCTTTGATCCGCCCATGAGTCCGCCGGCGCCGACGAGCGTCGCCACCGCGCCGCCGATGAGCATCCAGATGGTTTTGTCGGTCGGGGAACCGGTGAAGAGTCGGGAGAACTCCGAGCTGACCGATTCCGAGGCCTGAAAGCCGTAAATCAAGAGGATGATTCCGCCGACAAGCAGCACGAGTGAGATGATGCGATTCATGAGGTGGGTTTTAAAATTCGCGGGCGGGCTTGGGTCGGATTCAGCTCTTGACGGTCATTTCGTTGACGACCGAATTCACGCCACGCACGCCCTCGGCGAGTTTCGTGACGAGGGATTTTTCGGCGTCGTTGGCGGCTTCGCCGGTGATGCCGACCACACCGTCCACGGTGGTGACTTTGGTGCGCAGGGCGCTGGTGGCCTTGGTGGTGAGCAGCGCGTATTTGAGCTGGCTGGTGATGGAGGCGTCGTCGATTTTTTCGCCCATCGTGGAGCCGGCGACGGGAGCGTCGTTGATCGTGATCTCGTTCTCGACGGACTTCACGCCGGCGATGTCTTTGGCGTAAGCGCCGGTGAGTTCCTTCTGCGCGCTGTTGTCGGCGGTGCCGGTGAGCGTGACGACGCCGTCAAGCACGGCGACTTGGGTGGAAGCGGCGCTGACGTTGGCCTTCACGAGCAGGCGACCGCGGATCTTCAGGGCGATCCAGGAATCGGAGCGCTCGGGGTGGCTGGGCTCGACGACGATGTCGTTCTTGACGCCCACGACGCCGGGGAGGTTTTCCACGGTGTCCACCGCGAGGGCGCGGTCGTCCTTGTCTTCAACGGTGCCGGTCAGCGTGACGAAGCCGTCCTTGGCTTTCACCTTCACGTTGTCATCGAGGACCGTGCGGTAGTTGTAGGAGGCCTCGGCGGCCGCTTCGATCTTTCGATCCGTCTCCGAAGAGGCGAACAGCGCGACAGGCGCGGCGGCGATGATGAGCAGGCAAGACAGGCGATGTAATTTCATTAAGCTAAGCCGGACAGCTTACGCGCGTATTCATTTTTTCGATATACGGACTTACCCTACGCGCGTTCATTCGGCGGCTTAGAAGAGCCATCGCTTTCCCCTCACCGCCATGGGCACCGCGAAAGTGCACCGGATCTCGTGGTGGGCGGACGGCGTGCGTGCGGCGTCGGGCACGATCATGATCGGGGCAGTTTGGCCGAAGCTTCCGAAACGACCGGTAGTTTCAGGCTGGTCGGCTACTTAATCGTAGGCCCATCCTTCCCTAGAGGATTCTCCGAACCTTCTAATACGTAATCATTAATATTGCGAGTCGACCTCGCGTGGCATGTCCCTCTTTCCGGACATGGACCCGTTGAGATTTCTTGTGATCGATGACAACACGCGCAGTCGGTTGCTCGTGGTCGCGACACTCGCGAGAAACTTTCCCGGCTCGATCATTACGGAAGCTTCGACCCTCGAAAAGGTCTCCGCCGGGACAGACCTTGTGCCGATGGATGCGGTCGTGGGCTTCTTCAGCGACGGCCAAGATGCGCGGGCGCTGGTCCATTTGGTGAGGTCTCGAAATCCCCGCATCCCCATCGTGATCATGTCGGAGGCGGATTGCGCGAAGGAGGTGCTCGGTGCCGGTGCCACGCGGTTTCTCAGCTGCGAGGAATGGCTGCTCGTCGGCACGGTCCTCGCGGAGGTTCTCGCCGACGCACCGAACCACGTAAGCGTCCAGTAGGAGCGGTCGCTGCCTTGGCACAAAAAAAGCCCCCGGAGGAAATCCGGGGGCCTTGAGCGTGGCCGGGACGGCGGGATCAGCCGGGGCGCGTCAGAACTGGAAGACGACGGCGACGCCGTAGGTCCAAGTGCCGCCTTCGGTGTAAGAGACCGTCGCGGACGTCGCGACGTCGGGTGTGAGCCAGTAGTTGGCGCGGGCGGCGACGCCGAACACGCCGCCATCCCAATCGGAGGCCAAATATTCCGACCAGTTAACGCGGGCGGAGACCGAGAAGCGTTCCGTGACCAGATACTCACTACCGACATCGAACTGATACCAGAAGTCGCTGGACGTGTGCCACCATTCGTGAGCGAGCGTCACCTTGGCGAACGGGCGGAAGTCTCCGCATTCGGCATAGGCGGTCGCGTGGACGGCGAGATCCTGGAAGTTGCTCCCGGCGTCGCCCTCCAGCCAGTTGTGCTGGAAGGAGGCGCCGACGTCGAAGTTTGGCGCGACGGGAACATTGACTGCGGCGCCGACGCCGTAGCCGTCGTCCCGGATGACTTGGTAATCAACGAGGAACAGGGAGGCCTCGACATAACGTTTGCCGAGAAGGCCGGAGGACGGCGCGGCGGCCACGGGCTCCATGGCTTGCGCGAAAGCCGGAGCGGCAAACGCGGAGGCGAGGCCGAGGGCGAGCGCAAGGGAGGAAGGGATGGGTTTCATGAATAGGAGAGATTGCGGGAGCGGAGTTGATGACGGATGCGGAGGATGAGCTGACGTGGAGCGATGCGAGCGGAAGGGAACCCCGAGGGCGGCGGATTGAAGCCGCGAGCCCCGGGGGTTTGCTCAAGTCAGCAGGTGCTCAAGGGGCGATGAGTTGAACTTGACCGTGGATCTCCTCGCCGCCCTTCACCTTGGAAGGGACAACAAAGTAGCCTTCGCCGATGACGGTTCCGGGGACCACCGAGGGCTGTTGCAACAAGGCGCCGGCGACCGAAACCTGGCGCGAATCACTTAAGGTGATGGTCGCGGTGAACAGGCCGTTGGGCTTGAACTCTCCCTTGGTGTAGCGGTTGCGACCGACCACGACTTCATCCGTGTCATCACCGATGAGGACGAGGGTCTTCGAGTCGAGGCCGAGGGTGGACGGCAGTTCGCGGATCCGCTTACCCAGACCGTCGCTCGTGAACGAAGAAACCATCACGTTACCGTCGAGTTGCAGAGCGCTGCGAAGCGCGGCGTGGTTGGCCGGGACGATCCACGGCTGGGCGGTCGCCGTGATCGCGATGGGGCCGAAGCCGGCGCGGTGATTGGTATCCTTGGCGCCGGCGTTCTTCTGCCAGAACAACTCGCTGCCCGTGATGCCCGCCACCTGATAGGGGGCGATGCCGTCCGCGACCGGGGCGAACCGGATCCAGCCACCGATGTAGCCGCGCTTTTTATAGGGCTTCTCATACCAGCGGTAGGAGCCGTCCGCGCCGGGGGCGAGACTGGCTGTGGTCGGTGTGCCGTCGCCGAGCTTGCCAGTGATGGTCAAACGACCATTGGCGCCGATGCTGACGAGGGCATAACCGGTGCCTTCAGGGGCCGCTTCGGTGCCAAGGTTGACCGGGGGGAAATCCGGATCATCGAGCACGAGCGTGTAGTTGCCCATCCAAGGAGCTGGCGAGGACTTCGTGAACGTGGCGAGTTTCGTGCCCGTTTCAGACTGACCGATGAGGACGTTGGCGCCGGCCTTGAGTCGGTGGAGCGTGGCGGAGAACACCTGGTCGTCGGCGGCGGTCGTATCGAACGCGACCACGAGCTGAAGCGGGTCAAGGGTATCGCCGCGATCGATGTTCACGGTGGCGGCACCGGCTTTGTAGGTGGCATCGAGGATCAGGCGACCCTTGAAGCTGTAAACCTGCGGGCTGGTTTCGTGGGTCAGGCGTCCGGTGAAAGCACCGGTCTGGCGATCCACTTGGATTTCCACCTTGCCGACGGGCAGGCCGGGAACCGGGGGAGCTTCGAGGAGGGCCTCGAAGCCGCCGCTCATGGCCTTGCGCAGGGGATTCACCGTGATGGTGAAACTCACGGGAGTGCCGTGGACCTGCTTGCCCTTGACGGTGGTGATCTCGACGTAGGTCACGACATAGGTGCCGGGCGCTGCTTTCACAACGGAAGGCGTGGTGATCTGCCCCGTCGCCGGATCAAAAACGAAGCCCGCAGGCAGCCCGTTGACGCTGTAGGTGGTGCCCGCCGGAGGAGCAATGCCGCCTTCGGTGAGGGAGATGACGGTGCCGAGCGGACCGCGGACGGTCACAGTCACATCACCGGTAACGCTGATGTTGAGGGTGGCGGTGTCGGAGCCGACGCTGTTGGTCGCAGTGAGCAGCACGCTCGTCAGGCCTACCTCGGTGGGTGTGCCGTTGATGACGCCCGTGGCCGAGTTGAGCTTGAGGCCGGCCGGAAGCGGTGAAGCCGAGTAGCTGATGTCGGGCGTGCCGGTGGCGGTGATCTTGAAGCGGAACTTGCCGCCTACGATGCCGGACTTGACCAGCGGGTCATTGGTGATGACCGGGGCGACGTCGGCGGCGGAGACGGTGATCGTCAACGTCGCGTTGCCGGTGCCGGTGCCATTGGTGGCGCCGAGCAACACGTTGGTCACGCCCGCCGTGGTCGGGGTGCCGGTGATGGCACCCGTGGCGGTGTTGATCGCGAGACCGGCCGGGAGCGGCGTGGCCGAATAGCTCGTGGGCGAACCCGACGCGG
>DFYA01000210.1 GCA_002382525.1 Opitutaceae bacterium UBA4094 | reverse complement strand
CTCCACTTCGCCTTCGACGCCGACTCCCCTCTCGTCAGAGGCCTCGTCGCCCTCCTCATCGACCTTTACGAAGGCGGCTCGCCGGCCGACATCGCCGCGACCGAGCCCGTCCTCTTCGAGCAACTCGGCATCTCGCGCGACCTCACGCCCACCCGCCAAAACGGCCTCGCCGCCGTCCGCGCCCGCATCAAGTCCCTCGCCCAATCCTGTTGATCTGACGGACCGCTGACCCGCTCCGTCTGCCGAGCGAGAGGCGAGCAAGCGCCGACCTGCTTCGCCGACGTTGACGCGAGCCCGTTCGGTCGAACACACCGGGCTCCGTCCGATCACGATCGAGCGGGCACGCGTCGATACGTGGAGCGGAAAAAAAGGGCCGGGCATGTCACTTCACCAATTGGCGGAGCGATGCCTCGGGCCGCGCACTGTATCGCTCACGCGGGCCACGGCGGGGCTTGCACGCGACCCGACCAGAGTGACTTCAAGAGCAGGAGGGAGGAAGCAGAGTGTCAGCGGTTCGGGACAGCGGAAGACGTGTGCTACTTTGGTTCTTGAAGATGTGTCGCCGATGTCAGGGGTTTGCCACGTTCGCACCTCTCTTCGACGGAGGGAAGAGGTTGCGATCGGGATCAAACTCGAGGTTGCGGTCGTTGGGCGTCGGGTTGAAGTAAAACCAAAAACTCACCGTGCCCCGCGCGTCGAAGCGGATCTCGTCGTAGATCTTCGCGTAATTCGCCGAAATGATGTCGCCGTCGGCGTCGAGTTCCACCCGCGTCCGCAAGTAGTAGCCGACCCGCTTAGGCTCAGGACGCGGCTCGTAGGTGTTCGTCTCGTAGCGCAGGCTCGGCGCGTAGCCGTCTTCGGGAGCAAGGTGCGGCAAGCGTAGTTGCCCGTAAAACCAGTAGCGCTCCGTCTCGGTGATCACGCCTTCATTTTCGCCGGGGAACGAGACTTCCAAGACGCCGCGCCATTTACCGGCAGAAATCTTAAATTCTTCCTCGGAAAAAACTTCTCCACGCTTGGCTTTGATTCCACACACGATTTCCCGCTCTTTGTCGATTTCTTTGAATGCTTCATCGAAGCCCACGAACTCGCTTTCAAACCTGAAGCGAACATCAGCAGTTTTGCCTTCGCCATGAGGCGGCACGAAGTCAGCCCCCTGCAAATCGTAGCCGAGCCACTGGTTTTGCGCGGGCAACTTGAGCGAGGCGCGTAGGGCATGCAGCGCGGTCGGTTGCAAGATTCGCGGGAGCACCACGGGCACCGCAGCTTTGCCGATTGGCACATTGTAATAAGCGGAGTCTCGCACGAGCGCCCGATAGTGCCCGGGCATCGAGGCACGCAAGCGCGTCTCAATTGTCTGCTCCGTGCTCGCATGAAACTCGCCGCGGTCATCTGTTGGACCTTTATGGGTTATCTCCTCGTTCGTGATGGTGCGGAACATAATTTCGGCATGAGCTCCGACCAGCACCCTACCGGTGTCGTCCCCTACCTTCAGCGTGAGGTCTTGGGCGACTTGGGCAGGGCTTTGGCAAGCAGCCAGCAAAGTTAGGGCCGTGATAAGCGTGCGGATTGGGTTAGTCATTGGTTGAGTCCTCCTCGGTCGATCATAGCTCGATACATCGGGTAGACGTAGGGCAGCCCCACGTCCTTAAAGTCGCTGTGCCGCCACTCCTCATCGACGGTGGAGGGAAAGGGACCGTTGGCTGCAACCTTGCCGACCGTGTGCATCGGGAAGTTACCGGAGTCGCCCAAGGAAGGCATGAAATTGGCAGCCGTGGCATTGGACATGGCGGGGATGCCTCGCGCAAAAAGGTCGTAGCGCACCCAGGCCTCGCCCGCCTTGGACGACGCGGAGGGCGCATCGGCGCTCACCAGCCCCGACTCGATGAAGTGGTCGAAGAAGGGTTTGGTTTTCAGCTCCTCGGACGTGATTCCTAGGGTGCGCTCAGGTGGGCGTCGCTTCAATACTGGAGGGTCGGTTTTACTGGGCGGCCCAGCGGGATCGGTCCAGATGTGCCATTTCGTGTTGAAGCCCCAGCCCGCTTGGCCGCGTATCATAAAAACGGATACAAGCGAAGTAGTCCAGTCCACTCCCTTGACCAGTTCCTGTGCCTTCCAAGCGCCAAACGTGACATTAAAGCCCTGGTTTAGCAGTGTGGTCATGATCGAGGCCGTGGTATTTCTATCGGCGTCCGCGACGACTTCCTCTTCCTCGGAGTAAAAGTTATGGGTCACCGTTCTCGTTCTGACGCTCGCGAATATATTCTTCCAAGTGAGCGCGAGGCGGTTGTCGGAACTGGGGAACAGCGAGTGCCAGTTCGCCACGTAGAGCCGTGGGTCGTAGTTGCGCCATGCCAGTTCGGTCATGCTGGCAGCTTGCCCAGCATCGGTATCGCCGGATGCGTAAGCCTCCAGTGGTGTAGCACCGTTGATGATGTAGTAACGCGCAGGAGTGAGGCCACCAGACTGGATGGCGTGGCTTACCACCATGTTACCAAGGCTGTGAGCGGCGACGGTAACGTCGGCGTCGTCCGTGAAGCTCAGCGCATCCGCCAAAGCGTCGCCGGTCTGGAAGGCGTGGAAGACGGCGCGGTGATAATCCAAGCCCGTCGCGCCGTGCCAAGTGACGCCGACGAAGCGCGCCTTGGAGCCGAGCACATGCAGTCGCTT
The DNA here is from genome assembly GCA_002382525.1 of Opitutaceae bacterium UBA4094. Taxonomy (GTDB): domain Bacteria; phylum Verrucomicrobiota; class Verrucomicrobiia; order Opitutales; family Opitutaceae; genus Rariglobus. The sequence continues at coordinate 848 of DFYA01000210.1, read as the reverse complement.
AAACACCTCGGCCTGCCACCCACGCGCCTTCTGCGCATCCACGTTATAACCGTGCAGAAAGACGAAGTATTTCCCGTTGGTCTGGGTGTCGGGCCAGTTCGCGGGCATGCTGGTGCGTGTCACCTCCGGCGTTTCCGACAAGCTCGGTTTGGTGTCGTCGTAATTTTTGGGCGTGCCGGTCAGGTCCAGGTGCCGGAACATTTCCTCGACCGGGCTGATTTTGAGGTGGAGCACGACCTCGGCGATTTCGGTGCCATCGTTCTTCTCCACTACGAGGCGAAGCGGAGCCATGGTGGCGGCACGGCCCTCGATCAGGATCACTCCCCAGTCGTTGTTTTTGACACCATCAAGGAAAGCAGTGTTGAGCGGCGTGCCCGCGGCGGTGATCTGCTCTGTCGTCGCCAAGCCCGACGCCTGCCTAAAATCGGGCCCAAAACCGGTAGTGAGCATCTTGTAATTGTAGTCAAAAGCCCTCGACCGTTTCTCCATTGGGAGATTTTCCTTTGTCAGGCTCGTATACACGAAGTTCAACGCTCCGTCGGCCTGCTTCAGCTTGTAGCTGATACCGGCCGTTGTGTGCGGTAGCACGCTGAGCAGTTGCTTGATGTCTAGAAACACAGGAAAGAAGTCCACCAAGTCCCGGACTGAGTCCACGACAGTGTTGTTATAGTCAGCCTTATTTGGGGCGCGTGCCGGTATGTCATCCCCAGCCGCCGGACCTTGGTCATCATCGTCATTGATCCAGAAGCGAAAGGGCTTTCCCTTTGAGACCTCGTCTCGCGAACCGTCGGAAGAAAGCTCGATCATGCCGTCCCGGTTAGCATCAACGGCCAGCTCCGCCGGAACAG
>DFYA01000329.1:3184-20448 GCA_002382525.1 Opitutaceae bacterium UBA4094 | reverse complement strand
CACGTTCTGGCTCGGACACCAGGCGTGGCAGTGGATGTTTTGGGCGGAGATTTTGCCCGCCGGATTGTTTCTCGTGCTGCTGTTTTTTATCCCCGAATCGCCGCGTTATCTGGTGGTCGCGGGCCGTGACGCCGAGGCGCTGCGCATCTTGCGCCTCGTGCTGAGCGAGGAGGCGGCCACCCAACGGCTGGTCGAGATCAAGGCCTCGTTCGCGGTCGATCATCGTCCGCGTTTTAGCGACTTGCGCGATCATGTGCGTAATCGCCTGCACCCGATTGTTTGGATCGGCATCGGGTTGGCGGTGCTGCAACAGCTCACCGGCATCAACGTGATCTTTTATTATGGCGCGGTGTTGTGGACGGCGGCGGGTTTTGCGGAGTCCGACGCGCTGCTCATCAACGTGCTCACTGCGACCATCAACGTGGTCACCACGATTGCCGCGTTGCTCCTGATGGACCGCGCGGGTCGTCGCAAACTGCTCTTGATCGGCTCGGTGGGCATGACGGTGTTTCTGTTGGGGATCGCGCTGATCTTCGGATTCGCGGGCGAGACGGTGAACGGTCAGCTCCAGCTCAGCCAAGCGGCCGGCATCGCCGCGCTGCTTTGCGCCAACCTCTACGTGATCTCGTTTGCGGTGTCGTGGGGCCCGGCCGTGTGGGTGTTGCTCGGCGAGATGTTCCCCAACCGTTTCCGCGGGGCTGCCATCGGTTTGGCGGGGTTGGCGATGTGGCTGGCCAACTTCACCATCACGCTGACCTTCCCGATGCTGCTCAGCGGACTCGGGTTGGCGTCCGCGTATTTCATCTACGCGGCGTTTGGTTTGGTTTCGTTTTTCTTCGTTCGCCGTCTCGTGGCAGAGACCAACGGACGTGAGTTGGAGAGCATGAGCGACGGCTCGGAGCTCGCTCGATGAAGGAGGGGCGACGCCCTCGTCGCCAGGAAATGCTCACGAAAAGCCCGCGAACGCCGAAGGCGCTCGCGGGTTTGTTATTTTTGGGGGAGGGCCGAGCTGGAGCTCGGCGTTCCCGGGGAGGAGACCAAACGCGTGCGTCTCAGCGGAAGAGTTCGATGCCTGAGACGAACGGGCGGTTCTTCGAGCCGGTCAGGAAGTCGACGACAATCATACCGTTGGCGTCGGCGGTGGCGGTGAAGGTCTCGACGTGGGCGCGGAAACGGGCGCCCGTGATTTGGAACACGTCGAGATCGGTGAGCACGCGCGTGCCGTTGATGTTGACGTGAAACCGACGGACGTTCGGGCCGGTGGCCCAGGTCTCGCAAAAGTGCAGGCGCACGGTGTGGGCGAGGCCGGGCGCGAGGCCGGTGAGGGTGTAAGCGAAAGGCTTACCGTGGCGGTGCGTTTGATAGATCGCGGCGGGAGCCGGATCGGTCACGCCGGTGAGGTCGATAGCGTTGCTGGTGGAGCCGCTGCCCAGGCTCGACCCGGAGACGATCACGGAGTCGGCCAGCCAGTCGCCGCTGGCGTTGACGCCGTTGTGGGCGGCGACGCGCACCGGCTCAGGCGGGGCGGGCGGGGCGGCCACCTCGTAACAACCGATGTCGGTCGCGCCGTAGATCGCGATGCCGTCGATGTCGGCTGTGACGCCGGTGTTGGCGCCGGCGTCGATGGCCGGTGAACCGGCGGCGAGTTGGTAATTGCCGGCGGACGCGTTGACGAAGAGCGGGTCGGCCGAGATCGAGTTGAGATCGCGCCCGGTGGCCTGGTAGGCGGCGAGGGTGTTGTAGGTGACGCCGGCGTAGCGCACGAGCGCGCTGGCGGCCTGGCCGAAGAGATTGTGGTCGGTGTGCCACGTGCCGCCGGCGATCACGTTGCCGGCCTCGTAGATCGGCACGCCCGAGGTGGTCGTGGTGCTCCAGAGCAGGTTGTTTTTGAACTGGCCGGTGGTCGGGCAGGTGATGAGCGCGCCGCTGCGGAGGGACCCGGCGAAGGTGTTGTCGTGAATCGAGAGATTCGTGCGTGCGTAGCTACCAAAGGCGACGAAGCCGTTCATGGCTCCGTAAACCAGGTTGTTGCGGAAGGTGATGTCGTCGAAGGCGCGCGCGACGCCGCCGGTGATGAAGAGACCGCCGGCCCAGGTCTGGCCGCTTTCGATACCTTGGTAACGGCAGACGTTGTTTTCGACGAGGACATGGTCGGAGGCGACGTTGATGCCAAAGTTGCCGTGGTCGCAGATGTTGCCCGAGATGATGCCGTGGGCGATGCGTTCGACGATGATGCCGCCCTTGGGAGAGTCGGTGCCCTGCATCGTGATGTTGTTGTTGCGGATCACGAAATTGTCGCCGTTGAGCACGTTGTCGTCATCGGAGAGGTGGATGGCGTCGCTGCCGGCGCTGTTGCCCTCGAAGACGGCGGTGAAGGTGTTGTTCTCGATGATCACGCCGGGAGCGCCGTAACTGAAGATGCCGTCGCCATAGAGCTTTTGGAACGAGGAGTTGCTCACCGTGACGTTGGCGGCGTCGTAGAGGGAGAGGCCGGCGGCGTTGTAGGCGTGCACGGTGCTCTTGTTGTTCGAGAGGCGGAAGGTGCACCAACTGAAGCTGATGTCGCTGGCGAACTTCAACGCGGCGGCGGCGCCGTTGGATTTCTCGAAGGTCAGGCCGCCGATCACGATGTGGCTGCGATTGTAGAGGAAGATGCCGTGGGAACGCGCGCCGGCTTCGTAGAGCGAACCGGAGTTGGCCGGGTTAGCCGCGAGATCGCGGTAGTAGAGCACGCCCGCGCTCCAGAACCACTGGCCGTCTACCAAGGTGTCGGCGCCGGTGCCTTTGCGTTTCCAGACGTGGTCCTTGGTGAAGAGGAACGGCTGGGTGGGAACGGCGGCCTGATAGATCTTGTTGGCGGGATCGCCGTAAACGCTCCAACCGGAGACGACGTTGGCGCCGCTGATGATTGGGTAACTGCCGCTGCCGTAGGTGCCGATGGCGATGGGCTGGGCGGCGGTGCCGTTGCTCGGGAAGTTGAGCTGTTCGCGCCAGACCTGACCGGTGCCGCGGGAAAAACGGACCGCATCGCCGGGGGCGAAGGAGCCTGTATTTATCTTTTGGATACTCTTCCACGCGGTGCCCTCCGAGGTGCCGGCGGCGAGGTCATTGCCGTTGACCGCGTCCACATAGTAGGTGGCGGCGGAGGCGAGAGAGGCCGTCACGGCGAAGGCGAGACCGAGAGTGAGGGAGCGGAAACGTCGCGCCCGGGCTGCGGGGCGGACGGGTATCGGGCAGGCGGCAGCCGGCCCGTGCACGGACGGGGTTGGGTTATTCATGGGGTGAAGAGCGAAACACCGACGCTGGAGCGCGGGGTCGTTTCGAAAGGGTGGTAACGAACCGAGGATGGAATCCTTGCGGGCACGGGTCCACGCCGCCGCGCTCTTATCGTAAAACGGAAGAGTCGGGTGCGGCGTTCCGGTGTGTGATCGTCAAACCTCGTCCTGCTGCCAGACGGACGAAGCACCGCGTGCCTTCGACGGCACAGCGAGGCGGTGCAGCGCGGGGCCGTTCTCCAGTCCGCGTCCAACAACCCGAAAAAAAGAACCGCTTCGAAGGCACGGGAGGCGGCCGCTTATCATAAAACGATACCGGCATACGGACCCAGGAACCGCGCCCCGGACCGGCGAGACTTGAGGGATATTACGGTAAGATAGAGGGGACGTTGCTGTGCGCTTGGCGATTCTGTGTTCTCGCTGCCACCTTTAACATGAACCCTCCTTGCAGCCGCGTTTCGAGTGTCGCGACAATCGGCCCTTGCTTGAGGTCCGAACCGAGCCTGCATGCCGGCTGCCTACTCTGAACATGGCAAGGCGTGTGGAATTCAAATTGAAGGCTCCAGCTGCCAAGCCAGACCCCCTATCATTATGCACTCCAGAAAACTTATCCAGCTACTATCAGCCCTCGTGGCTTTGCCCGCCGCCGTTTTTGCCGATTACGAAGGTTTTGATTTCGAAGGGCCAGACCTGGCTGCCAACGGCTCAGGAACCGGATGGGTCGCCGGCAGCACGTGGAGCATCTCCTCGGGCGGTTTTGATGTGGGCTCAGATTCCTTGATGGCCGGAAATTTACGCACCGCCGGCAACCATGTTGTCGCTACCACCAAGGGTGTTAACATTGCGGCACGCCGCATGGATGCGGAGGCGCCTTCGTCGGGCGAGTTCTGGGCCAGCATTGTGGTCGATGCCAACGGACTGGGTGGCGGATTGACTTTTTCCGCCGACCCGACCGGTGCCTTGGATTTGTTTGCCAACGACTTTGCCAATCGGGCGCGATTTGGGTTCGGCATCAACGGCACGAACTTTGTTTACAAGCTCGACGGCCGGGAGGCCGCTCCCATCAACGGCTCCGTGGCTGGAGCGACCCACGCTCCCACGTTGCTCGTCGCAAAGTTCGACGTGACCAAAGGCCTGTTCAGCCTATGGGCCAATCCGACTCTGGGCGGGGCGAACCCGACGGGGGGAATCGTGGTGGCTAGCGATGTGCCGTTTAAACGAACGGGGACGACGTTTGCTGCGGACGTTATCTTCGCGGGTCTGTCGGCAAACTGGAACGGTGTTCAGCTCGATGAAGTTCGCCTCGGCACCTCTTTTGCCGATGTGGCTGCTTCGGCCACCCCCTAAGCTGCGTCCTGCAACCTCCGCTTGATCGGCTAAAGATTCAGCGGACACGGCGCGAAACCCCAGCGGGTTTTCGCGCCTTTTTTTGTGGTTGGTTCTCCGAGACGGCCAACAAAGCGCCGTGAGCGCGGCGCTTTCATGGAACGGGCACTCCCCGTGCCCGTTGGTGGGGCTACATTGAAACCCCGGCGACGGGGGCGTCGGCAAATGTCCGTTCCGGGGCGGTGGCGGCCTCATGTCTTACGATAAGACAGCGACCCGGTTGTGAGGCAGCGATGCACGATCTTGGCTCTTTGTTGAGCCCAACAACGGTTTTTCACCCATGAACTATAAACAAATATTACCCCTCATCGCCGCAGTCACTGTGCTGCCGGCTGCGACAATTGCCCAGACCAACTACGAAGGTTTCGACTTCGCCGGGCCAGCCCTCGCTGGTAACGCGTCGGGAACAGGCTGGTTTACCGGCAGCACGTGGAGTGTCTCCTCGGGCGGCTTTAACGTGGGCTCCGGTTCGTTGGACGCGGGCGACCTAGCCACTGCCGGCAACCATGTTGTTTCGACGACGAATGGAGCGAACATCGCTGCCCGCCGGATGGCTTCGGCCGCGCCTTCTTCTGGCGAGTTCTGGGCCAGCATTGTGGTCGATGCCAACGGACTTGGTGGCGGCTTGACCTTTAATAACGCTGCAACTGGTCAGTTGAATTTGTTCTCAGACACCTTCGCGACTCGTGCGCGAGTTGGGTTCGGTATCAACGGCGCGAACTTCTTCTATAAACTCGATGGGGCCTCTGGTGCCCCCATCAACGTCTCCGTGGCGGGGGCCACCAACGCGCCCACCTTGCTCGTGGCGAAGTTTGATGTGACCAACGGCCTCTTCAGCATGTGGGCTAATCCTACGCTCGGTGGCGCGAATCCTACGGGTGGCACGTCTGTTGCCAGCAATGTCGCCTTCACGCGATCTGGGGCGACTTTTGCAGGCGACGTTTCCTTCGCCGGCCTTTCCGCGAACTGGGGTGGTGTGCAGCTCGACGAGGTCCGCCTGGGCACGTCCTTTGCCGACGTTACGCCGATCCCCGAGCCGTCCACCTACGCCGCGCTCGCCGGTCTCGGGGTGCTTGGCCTCGCGGCCGTCCGTCGTCGTCGCTGATAGTTTTAGCTGAAAAACAGGCGCGAGACCCATTCGGGCCTCGCGCCTTTTTTTGTGTAGCAGTGTGGCAGGAAGGTTAACTGCCGCTCGATGCCGGCTTCGGAGGGATGTCCACCAAGGCGACGATGCGCGGTTCGACACGGGCGCCGGGGACTGGCGGAGACTGGGGATCGATCATCGTGGACTGGTTGCTGCTGCCGACGAGAAACAAGACGCGGCCGGTGGTGGGCGAGTTGGCGTTGGTGGCGGCGGGCGGCAGCCATTGATCCTGCACGCGGAGCGCGGCGACCAGTTTCACGCGCAACATGTCGGCGGGCGTGAGAATGACGGCTTCGGCCATGCCGGGATCGAGTTGCACGATGCGTCCGCCGAGACGCGCGGCGAGGGCATAGGGCGTGAGGTTGATGACGCGCGCGGAGGCGGCGGGAAACCGTTCGAGGTCGTCGCGCAACACGATGCTCTGCCACGGGGCGGAGGCGTTTTCTCCGGGGAAAACGACGATGGTGGCGGACGTGACATCGGCGGGCAGGGCGGTTTTGAGCAACGTGACGTCGGGGCGGGCCGGGGCGCCGGGCGGCTGGGCGGGCGGGCGCACGCGAAGTTCGACGGAGGTGGCGGTCGCGCCGAGGACGACCGGCGCGGAGCGGGTGAACGGATACAAGTCGAGCGACGACGCGGCGCGGGCGCCGGCGGGAAGCACGCTCAGTCCGGACGGCGGGTTGGCCTGCGACCAGTAAAGGAACGTGACGGTGCGCGGAGGCGGCGGGGCCGGTTGCGCGATGATGGCGGCTGCGGGGAGGAGCGCGGAGAGAAGACCCAGGAGAAGGAGGGGAGTGCGCATGATTAGATGTCGTTCGGGGTGAGCCAGCGGAAGGAGATGACTTGAAAACGGCGCCCGAGGGCGCGGTTGGTTTCGGAGAGGTTGGTGCCGACGTCCTCGGTCGCATGATCGGAGGAGTCGACGAAGTCGGGCATGCGTTGCACAACGGCTTCGCACCAAGCGCGGGCGATGACGACCGGGTTGGCGGCGGTGGAGGTGAGGGGATCAAGCGCGTCGCCGGCCACGCGGATCACAAACGTGTCCGAGCGGGCTTGGAGAATCGGCGCGAGCAGGGACACGAGGTCGTGTTGGCCGAGCCAGCCTGGGATGCCGGTGTTGCGGGGACCGGCAGCGTGTTCGGGTCCGCCGGGATAGAGGGTGGATTCGCCGGTGTCGTTGGTGTTGACGTTGTTGCTTTCGGGAAAACCGGTGGCGTTGAGAGCGGCGTCGTCGATGGCACCTTGGAGGATGCCGCGCAGGCCGGCGGCGTCGGAGGTGGCGGAGAGGGGGCGGCTCACGAATTGGCCGACGGTGAGCGACGGGGCACCGCGAGCGCGGATGCGGGTGACGATGGCGTCGGCGAGGGTTTCGATCTCGGCGTCGGTGAGGCTGCGGAAACCGTTCCAGGCGTCGGGTTGGTTTTCGTCGACCGTGGCGGCGGTGGTGCCGGCGCCGGGTTGGAACGGCGTGCGCGGAAAACGGGGGTTGGCGGAGGCGCCGTTGTAGGGCAGATCGCGGAGGGCGTGTAGCTGGGCTTTCCACGCTTCGACGGAGGTAGAATTTACGTTGAAGGCGCCGCGCATCAAGGTGCGCGAGGCGAAGGCGCGCGGGCCGTTGACGCCGCTCGGCGCGGGAGATGTCGGGCGGAGATCGGCAGCGGTGGGCGCGATGCCGGCGGCGTCGTTGAGGAAGGTAAACCGATGAGAGGCGAGCGTCTCGGTGAACGGATCGAACGCGCCGGTGCGCGGCACGCCGGAAATCATGAAGCGATCGAGGATCGCTGTATTCAAAAGATAGGACGCGTCGCGATAGCCGTTGGCGGTGAAGGTCGTGTCGCGAGGAACGTGGGGCGAGGCGAGGCCGCCGCCGAGGGCGTAGGCGGCGCTGTCGGAGTCGGGAGCGAGGTCGGCGTGCGCGAGTTGGCCGACGCTGACGAACGGGGCGCCCTGGTGCGGGAGGTGGTAGAGGATGAGGGATTCGACGCCGGTGGTATCGTAAGCGCGTCCCCAATGAGCGCGGGTGGTATCGGCGGCGAGCGGAGTGATGAACCCGGAGGTGGCGTTGGTGCTGTTGTTGGTCTTGGTGACCATGCGCTGGACCGGGTTGTCGGAAAAGTTGCCGCCGGTCGTGGGCGAACGGCGGACCTCGAGGCGACGCCAGTTGTAATCGGCAAAGATGCGCACATCGGCGGGCGAAGCGCCGCCACCATCGGCGACGTTGCGGAAGCGGGTGCGGAAGCCGCGGGTGAGCGACCCGTTGATGCCACCCGGGACGAGGGTGGGCGGGGATGTGGGGCCCGCGCCGCCCCACATGGAGCCGTAGCCGAAATTTTGATACCGCTGGAGGCGCTGGCTGGTGTCGGTCTCCATGAGCAGCGACATGGAGCTGCCGCCATTGGCGATCTGCATGCGGACCTGGCCGTCGGGGGTGAGCGTCATGCCGCTGTCCACGGCGATGGAGATGCCCGGGTTGTATTCGTTCTCGAGGGGGAACGGGGTGTTGGCGGGCGGTGTGCCGGGCGGGACGAACGGATAGCTGAGAGAGTCGGCGTCGAAACCGGCGCCGGAGATGGAAAGGCTGTAAATGCGTGCTTCGCCGGGCCCGATCGTTTCGTTGGTGATGCGCAGCGGAGTCGAGACGATGCGGCGGATGTCGATGTTAAGGGTTTCGACGATCGGCGTGCCCGGGCCGGTGTTGCGGGCGAGTTCGAGGTTGGTGGGGTTGTTGTGGTTGAACCGCACTTGATAGGAGCCGGTGATCGGCACGTTGTAGGGATTGGCCACTACAACCATGGGGAAGTAGTTGATGAAAACGCGTCCGGCCGCGTCTTGGGTAAACCCGAACATGTGGGTGGTGCTGACGACCACCGGGAAGAGGCCGTGCGATGTGGCGGAGGGAACGCGGGCGAACTGCGGTAGCGTGGCGGTGTCGAGTTCGGCGTAGGATAGGATTTTTTGCAGCGTGGGGTTTTCGGTGGCGGCGCCCGAAAGCAGGACGGATGACGGCAGCAACTCGACGGAAGCTGCGGGCGGATGCGCGCGGTGGTAACTGAGGTCTTCGCGAAGGCCACCTCGACGCGCGTCGGAGAGCACGCCCGAGGAATGCGGGGAGAGATCGTGATAACGCGCAAGCCACGCGGCGGGCGGGATGGCCGGCACGGTGAACTTGGTTTGCGGATGCGTCAGCGCGTTGGCGAAGGCTGCGGCGGTCGCGGGCGCGGACGGGTTGGCGGGGAAATCAGTGGCGGGAATGTCCGTCATCGCGCCGAGCCAGGCGCGGGGGGAGGACGAGACGCGGGCGGTCCACTCGGGCGTGTTTTGAGCTGCGGCGTAGTCCGGGTCCTCGGTGTAGACGCGGGCTTTGACGCCCTCGTCGCCGACCCACCACGCGTAACGGCCGACGGGCACGGCGGCGGAGGACGATGCGTTCAGGCCCGGGATTTGGCTTTCCTCGACTTCGATGAGGCGCCACGGGGCGGCGACGTAGTTGGAAGCGGTGGTGTCGCCGGTGGTGGCGGCGCCGACGAGGAGCGTGGCGGGTTGTCCGCCGATAAGCAGGTTGGAGTCGGTCGCGGTGGTCGAGGCGGTGAGATTGGCGACGGGAGCGGACGGCGCGACGGCGGGCGCGGCGGGGGTGTTGGTGATCCAGCCGGCTCCGTTGGCGGGGTCGGTGTCGATGGTCGCAGCGGTGGCGGCTTCGTTGCGGCTGACGAGCCAGGTGAGCTGGCGCGGCTGCGGGTTTGAAGTGAAGGCGCTGTCGGGACCGTCGGAGATCGCGGAGCCGCCGGGCGCGGAGTTGGCGGGCGCCCAGACGCCGGTCCAGTGGCGGCTGCCGTTTTGGTTGGAGGAGGTGAGCAGGTCGGCGCGGGCGGTGGCGCGTTGGTCGGGACCGGCGTGGCGTTGGAGTTCGCCGAGCGCGACTTGAAGGCCGAAAAGGGCTTGTTGGCGGGCCTTCTCGAACTGATGTGAATTGGCGGAGACCTGCGTTTCCACGCGGGTGAGCGAGGCGAGGCTCACCAGCAGCAACACCAGAAACGCGAGCAGCGTGATGGTGATGAGCAGCGCGAAGCCGCGCTGGCCGGAGCGGCGGGCAGGGCGAGGCGAACGCGCGTGGACGAGCGTGGACATGGGCACGGGGAGACTGGGGTGGGGTGGCTGTCGCGGGCGTGGTGGCCCGGTGGGGTGCGCGGATGCGTTAGGGGAGCAGGCCGGCGTCGCGGAGGACGGGCTCCAGCGCCTCGGCCATAACCGCGTAGCCTTTGGCGCTCGGGTGAACGCCGTCGGTGAAATATTCGGGGATCGGCATGCCGTCGGGTTGGGCCATCGGGGTGAATGGATCGGCGATGCGGAGCCACGGCAGGTGGGTGGGCAAGGTGTCGATCAGTTTGTTGACCGCGACGATGGCATGCGGGAGCAGCTCGGCTTCCTTGGCCTGGCCGGGGCGCGGCGCACGCGGCAGGAGGCGGCAGACGATGATCGGCGTGGCGGGGTTGGCGGCGTGGATGTCTTCGGCGATGGTGCGCAGGTCGCTCACGATGGAGCGGGGCGGTTTGCCGTCCTTGGCGTCGTTGGTGCCCATCAAGATGACGACGGCGCGCGGGTTGACGTCGATGACGTCCTCGTCGATGCGGTGGCGGAGGTTTTGGACGAGGTCGCCGCTGATGCCGCGATTGGCGGACTTGAGGCGAGGGAAGGCTTGGGTGGTTTTAAAACCCTGTGTGATGGAATCGCCCACGAAGACGACGGCGCCTTGGTCGGCGGCGAGGTTGGCGCGGAACTCGGTGCGGCGCGGCACCCAGCCGGGAGGAAACCAACCGCCGGACGGCACGGTGATGGGCGGGAGGCCGGCGGCGGCGGACGGAGCAGCGGCGGTTTTCTTGGGAGCGGCGGACGCGCCCAAAATTTTAGGATTAAAGGTCGGGTCGGAGGACAGGATCACGGTGTCGATACCGGCGTCCTCGGCGAGGGTGCCTCCGCGGATGACAACGATCTTGTCGCCGAGTTGGGCGCGCGAGTAGGTGCCGAAGTTGTGCCAGGCCCAGTCGGCGGGCTTGTCGTAGTTCCAGGCGAGGTCGGCCTGGGTGCCGCCGGGGGTGCCCTTGGCGAGGAAGGGACCGCCGCGGCGAAGGACCCACACGGTGGCGGAGTCCACGTCGGCGGGAACATCGAACATAACGACAGGATTCCACGCGCGGGGATTGTGCGTGTAAGCGCCACCGCGCGCGGTGGGGTCCTCGCGCTTGGCGTCGCCGGCGCCGGGGATGTCTTCGGCTTCGAAGAGGTGCACGCCGGTCGGGAGATCGGCGGCGCGGCCGGGCAGAAGCGCGAGGGCGAAGAGGAAACAGGGCAGGAGGAGGCGTTTGGGTTTCATGGACGGAGGAGGGGCTTGAACGTGAACCTTAACGGGTGCTCCACCACGTGGTGACGGAGTGGGGCGGAAGCTCGATCTGGGCGGGCAACGCAACCGGCTCGCCGGAATGCAAGTGGTGTCCGGTGGCGTCGATGCGGGCGTGATTCCAGCGGGTGTCGTCGGGCGTGCCGGCGGTGGCGAGGGTGACGGTTTGCACGCCGTTGGTGCGGTTGATGAGGGTCAGCGCGGGACGCTCGCCGTCGCGAGTGGCGTGAGCGACGACCCGCTCGGCGGCGGAACTGGAGGCGTGGGCGAGCACGCCTTGATGATGGGCGTTGAACAGGTGGAAAACGTGGGCGGCGGGGCGGAAGGAGCCGTCGGCGTCCATCTTGCCGTAGACGCCGTCTTGATCGTTCCACGCGTTGGCGGCGGTGAGGCCGTCGACGCGGGCAAAGCGGGCGAGGGCAAGCGCGTCGAAGACGGCGCCCTTGTGGTTGACCATGCGCGGCTCACGCGTTTCCCACGTCCAGGCGATGTTGTATTCGTTGAGATGAACTTCGACGGCGCGGTCGGGGATTTCTTCGCGGACGATTTTGACGAGTTCGCGCGAGTGTTTGGCCATGGTCTCGACCTTGTCGTAGATGGACTGATCGGGCTCGTCGTTGCGGCCGGAGGCGTAGGCGTGGATGGAAACGAATTCTAGGCGGTCGCGGGTGCCGCGGACGAAGCGGCGCAGGTTCTCGTAGAAATCGGGGCGCATGGCGGCGGGGCCACCGATCTTGATGGACGGATCGACGGAGCGAACGGCGTCGGCGACGGTGTTGTAGAGCGCGACCAAGTCGTCGGTGTAGTCCTGATTTTTGCGGGAGGGAGCGACCCAGTAGGGGCCGTCTTTCTCGTTGGTGATCTCGAAGTATTCGATGCCGGCGCGGCACTCGATGTTCATGAAGCGCACGAGATCGGCGGCGGCCGCGGCGTAGGCGTCGAGTTTGCCGTCGTCGAGGCGGTTGTCCTTGTTTTCATCCATGCCCGGGAGCCACGAGGAAAAGGAGAACAGGCGTTGCGTGCCGGCGGGGGGCGACCACGCGGCGAGGGCGGCGCGGATCTTCGGGTAGTCCCAGGCGTTTTTGGAGGTGTCCCACCAACCGGGCCAGTTTTTGGCGGAGTCGGTGGTGAGGTTGGCATGATGAAGGCGAACGAGGCGCGAGCCCATGTAGGCCATGCCCGCCTGCCACTCGGGGGAGGCGGCGCGGGCGGGGTTGAAGGCGACGAAGGAGTTGAGCGAATACACCATGGGCGCGACGGGGTCTTCGGTGCGTGTCCAATCGATGGATACGGTGGCGGCGCCCGGTTCGTCGGATTCGGGGGCCGGCGGGCGGGAGGCGGAGACGGCGGCGTCTTCGGCGTTGGGCATACCGGGGAGGGGAGCGGAGCCGTTGGGGCGCACGGACGGGTCGCCGGTGATAACGACGGCGTNNCGGGCGGGCGGGTTGGGCGCGTGGATAAAAAGGATTTTCTGGCCGAGCGCGGCGCGGGAATAGGTGCCAACGAGACGCCAGCCGAAGCCCTCGTCCTGGCGCGACCAGTTCCAGGGGAATTCGTGCTGGGCGCCGTCCTCGGCGACGGACTTCATCTGCAACGCGAGACCGCGGTAACGCACCCACACGGAGAGCGGATCACCTTCGTCAGGCAGGGAGGCGTGAAGCAGCGGTTTGTAGTCGGCCGGCTGATACAAGGCGCGTCCGTCGACGGCGCCGGAGACTTTGCGGGCAATCGCGCCGTCAGCAGGGGAATCGGTGGCGCGCACGACCCGGGTGAGCGGGCCCTCTTTGGGCAAATCGACAGCCCGGAGAGACGAGGAGGTCGCGGCAAAAACGAGGGCGAAACAGAGGGAAAGCGGGGCGGGAAACCTCATGAGATAAATGATCGGAACATTCCGAAAAAGAAGCAAGGCGGGGGTGCGGATTATAGGGAAAAGAAGTCGGGGGCGGCTCGAGGGGCGAGCGCCCCGCGGGGGGTCAAACCGTATGAACGCTGGTGCGCTCGACGAACGCGGGGCTGACGTAGCGGCGTTGCAGGGCGAGGCGGGGTTTGGCGAGGCGCTGCATCATCAACTCGAAGGAGGCGTCGGCGATCGCGGACGGGATCAGGTCGATCGTGGTCAGCGGGGGATCAGTGAAGGCGGAGGTGACGATATTGTCGGTGCCGATGAGCGAGATGTCCTGCGGGGCGCGGAGGCCGGCTTCACGGAGGGCGGCCATGGCGCCGATGGCGCAGTAGTCGTTGTGGCAGTAGATCGCGGTGGGCAGGTCCTTGCGCGGGGTTTCCGCGAGGATCTTCTTCATGCGCGTGTAGGCGACTTCGGCGAGGGGGCGCTGTTCGATCCAAACGTAGTCCTCGCGGTAGAGGCCGCGCTCATGGAGGACCTCGTAGAAGCCGCGGTGGGAAGCGCTGCCGATCGATTTCTGGGGGAACTCGGGGCAGCACAAGTAGCCGATGCGGGTGTGGCCCTTTTCGAGGAAGTGGTTGGCGACGGCCTGGCCGATGCCGCGGTGGCCGCTCTTCAGATTGACGGTGTCGTAGGGCGCGTCGTCCTCGGCGAGGAACATGACGGTGGGCACGCGGGAGAGGTAGTGCGCGTAGGGCGACTCGACGCTGCGCCGTTTGTAGACGGGGCCGATGACGATGCCGTCCACGCGGCGCGATTCGAGGAAGGAGATCGCCTGGCGGTCTTTCTCCACGTTGCTCTCGGAAATGGACAAGAGAACCATGAGGCCCTCGGCTTCGAAGCGCTCTTCAAGGCGGTTGACGAGTTCGGCGAAGAACGGGTCGAGAATGTTGAACGTGACGACCAGGCCGATGGTCTGGGTTTTGCCGCTGCGGATGCCCTGCGCGAGGGCGTTGGGGCGGTAGCCGAGCTTAGTGGCGGCGGCGCGGACGCGTTCGACGGTCTCGGCGCGATAGTTGGTTTTCCCGCGTAGCAGGATGTCGGATACGGTGGTGATGCCGAGGTCGAGTTCGGCGGCGAGGTCCTTGAGAGTGAGGGCGCGTTTCCGTGGCATGGGAGGATAGGCCACACTGGATACGGACGTGCGGACGGCGTCACTCTCGAAAGCGGTCGAGGAGGGAAGGCCGGCGGCGGAGGGAAGGACCGTGGGGAGCTTGCTCACTGCGGGGAAGGGGTCGGGGAAAAAGAAAGGCGGGATGCCTGAAGAGACATCCCGCCTGAAGGAGGAGCGGCGGGATGGTGTCGGTTACTCGGAGCGGCGTCGGCGGGAGGCCGCGAGGCCGAGGGCGCCGAGACCGGCGAGGGCGGCGTAGGTGGACGGCTCGGGGATGGCGGAGAGCACGGACGCGTTGACGTTGTCGATCAGCCAGTCGGCGCCGGTCTGGCCGCCACCGGTGCCGAAGCTGATGTGGGAGATGTCGGTGGTGCTGTTATGCATCGCGAAGTTGCCGCCGGCGATGGACGAACCGGAGGTGAGTTGAGTGCCGTTGAACCAGACGTGGTAGCTGTTGGCGGCGATGGAGCCGACGGTATTGCCCGGGCCAGAGTAGGCGAAGGCGGTGGTGCCGCGGTTGATGAAGAGTTGAACGCTGTTGGTTACGGACTCATTCGGGTTCAACTGATTTTCATCCGCAATGATGTTAGCAGCCGTGAAGCCAGACGTGTTGCCGTTCGAGCTGAATTGAATCCGGGAAAAGTTGCCGGTATTGCCAGAACTGCTGGAGGAAGCGTTGACGCCGGAACCACCCCAAGCGAGACGCACGAACGTGTTGCCGTTATTCGCGACAAGGCTTGGCCCTCCTCGGTAGTCAAAGGAGAGGGCGATGACCTGAGCGCTTTGAGAAAAGGAGCTGGTGGTCCGGACGAGATCGCCCGTTTGGGCGCTGCCATTATGGTCGAAGAGCCGCAGCGCTTGGCCGCTGTTCATGGGGCTGTCGTTCGAGGAAATGACCAAGGTGCCCACGTTGCCGGCGGAGAGCGCTCCATAGGGGGTGGTGGGATTGCTGGGGGTGGTCGGGTTTATTACAGTTACTCCGGAGGCGGCGCCACCGGCGGTGTCGCCCTCGAAGGTGAGGTTAAGAAGGGTCTGGCTGAAGGCGCAGGGGGCTAAGACCAAGAAGGCTAGCGTGGCGCTCGCGGTGCTGAGGCGTTGGGTCGATTTGGTATTCATGGGGATTATTTGGGCCGAGCTGATCTCCGGCGTCCCATTTAAGAAACAATCGGATTGTTCCGAATCAAGCTTTATCGGAACAATCCGAATTTTATCTTTTTGAATGCTTTCTCGGCTTGTCAGGAAGCGGTGAGGCGGGGCTTAACTCACGGGTATGAACCCCAAGCCATTGTCCTCCTGCGAATGCATCGTGACCACCAGCGACCGGCCTTGGCGCCGAGGTGCCACTCCGGTGCGCCTAAGTCAGAAAACCGGTCGCAGCGGCGCCACCGCGCGCTTGCCCGACCTCGAAGTCGGCGAGGAGACCGGGCTGCCCTGGCTCGGGTTTGGCGGCTGTTTCAATGAATTGGGCTGGCGGGCGCTCAGTCGGTTGTCCGCCAAGGAGCGGGCGCTCACGTTGGACAAATTGTTCGCGCCGGGTGTTGGGCTGCAGTTCGAGTTTTGCCGTCTGCCCATCGGCGCCAACGATTACGCGGAGGACTGGTATAGCCACGCGGAGACGCCGGGAGATTTCGAGTTGAAGCACTTTTCCATCGAGAGGGATCGGCGCGCTTTGATTCCCTACGTGAACGAGGCGCGGCGTCGTCAGCCGGGGCTGGAGTTGTTTGCGTCACCGTGGAGTCCGCCGACGTGGATGAAAAATCCGCCGGTCTTCAACTCCGGAAAACTGCGCGACGACAAGCGTCACCTCGACGCGTATGCACGCTACCTGTTGAAATTCGTGCAGGCTTATGCGGAGGAGGGCATCCCGATCGGCCAGCTGCATGTGCAAAACGAGCCGGTGTCCTCGCAGAAGTTTCCCTCGTGCGTGATCACCGGCGAGGAGTTCAAGCGCTTTATCGGCAATCATCTCGGACCGGTGTTCGCAAAGGCCGGCTGCGGGACGGAGATCTGGCTGGGCACGATCAACGGTCCGGAGACCGATGACCGCAAATACTGGTCGGGCTTTAACGACTACGCGTTCACGGTGATGGAGGACCCGAAGGCGGTGCGTCACGTGAAGGGCGTGAGTTATCAGTGGGCGGGCAAACATGCCGTGTGGCGCACACGTCTGGCGTATCCGGACCTGCCGATGATCCAGAGCGAAAACGAATGCGGCGAAGGCGCGAACTCCTGGAATTACGCGTGGTATATCGCGGACCTCGTGCATCACTACCTGGCGCAAGGCGTGGACGGCTACGTTTACTGGAACATGGCTTTGGAGCCGGGTGGCGAGAGCACCTGGGGCTGGAAACAGAACAGCCTCTTCACGGTCGATCCGGAGACGGGAAGTCTGACCACGAATCCGGAATACCACGTGATGCGCCACTATGCGGGGTTTGTGCGACGCGGCGATCGGCGCCTGCGGTGCGCGCGGCCGTGGGCGGCCAACACGGTGGCATTTTGTTCGGCGACGACGGGCGAGCGGGTGGTGGTGATTCGGAATCCCTTCGCGACCGAACGCGTGTTGCGCATCGCGGCGGGGTCCGAACTCTGGGCGGTCACGCTTCCGGGCGATTCCTTGGCGACGGTGCGGTTGCCCGCACCGTCCGGCGCGAAATGACGCGCGGCGAATCGGGGTGGGCGGCGCGTTGGCCGCTCCGGTCACGGCATGGCGGAATGCGGTGTCAGTCCGCCAACACGCGGTAGAAGCGTCGCGGGAGAGTGCTCCCGTCGGGATCGGTGAACTGGTAGAGACCGGGCGCGGGCTGCGAAGGGACTCCGATCTCCGTCCACGTCTGGAGGTCCTCGGACTTCTGCACGCGGTAGGCGCGGTGATAATCGCCGTCGAAAGCGAACGAGACGGCGCCGGTCTCGGTGATTTTTACATCACGCAAGACGGGGCGCGAAGGCGGGACGGGCGGACCGAGGGTGAGCGTGAATTCGAGGGCAACGCGTTCGGTCATCACACCCGTGGACGGGTGAACCGCGCGCCCGCTGAAACGAACGTG
>DFYA01000329.1:0-3055 GCA_002382525.1 Opitutaceae bacterium UBA4094 | reverse complement strand
GATGACGAAGTTGTCCACGTGGTTTTCCGCCAGAAACGTGGCGATCTCACGCCGCTGGGTCGTGTAGCCGCCCCACATGTCGCTGCCTGCGGTGGCGGTCTCGATCCACGGAACGCTGCTCACCCAGAAGATGGCTTGGCCGGCGCCTTGGGCGGCGAGGATCTCTTGTTTCAACCAGACGAGCTGAGCGGGACTCAGCATGCGCTTGGCGTCGTCGTCGGTCTGGGCCTTCGGATCGCGTTGCGAACGCAGATCGGAGAGGATGAAGCGTGCGCGGCCGACGACGAAACTCTGGTCGATGGGGGCGTCGGGCTCGGCGGCGGCGAGCGGGTAGTGGGGAATGTATTCGCGGTAAACCTGGAGGGCGGCGGGGCGGCCGGGTGAGTCGCGATGGGAATCGTTGGGGCCGAAATCGTGGTCGTCCCACACGTAGGCGAGCGGCACGGCGCGGTAGAGAGCGGCTTGGCGCGCGGAGCCGAAGACCGCGTCGAAGGCGGAGCGGAAGGCGTCGGGGTTGTTGACCGCGATGTCCGCGTAATGGAGGTCGCCGACGTTGAGGAAAAACAGCGGCGACTGGGCGGCGATGTGCTCAAAGACGCGATGGTTGGACCCGGTGTCGGCGCAAGCGGCGAACGCAAACGTGAAGCTGGCGGGGCCGGTCGGGAAGGTCTGAAAACGACCACGTCGCGCGAAGTCGAGGGTGCCGTCGGCGAGCTCGACCGCGTAGTGGTGAAGCTGGTTCGGCGCGAGGGCGTCGAGCGCAAACGAGGCGGCGGGCAGGCTGGCGTGCGCGGGCGCGGGATCGAAGCGGCGCGGGTTGGCGAAGTCCTCCTCGGTGCTGACCACGAGGCGCGCACCGCTGGCCGGAGCGCTCATTTTAACCTGCACGCGGGCGGCGCCGGCGGTGACGGCGCCGGACCAAGGGCCGAGAACGACGGTGGCCGCAGGCGGAGGCGGGGGCGGCTCGGACGCGGGCGCGGCGGTGAAAGAGAGGTTGTCGATAGCGATGCCGTGGTCGCCGCCGCCCTCGTTGATGTCCTGCCAGCGCAGCCAAAGCGTGCCGCCGGGAGTCCAGTTGATGCCGGTCACGTTGGCGCTGCGCGTGAAGACGTGGGGCGCGGCCAACCAGACTTGGGCGCCGCCGGTGGTGAGGGTGAGCAGGGCGTCGGGGATCTCGGTCCAGGTGCCGGTGGTGAGCGAGGTGGCGTCGGTGCTGTAGGCTAGGCGGAGGTTTTGCGCCTCGGTGATGTCGGCGACGAACCATTGCTGCCAGTCGAAGGCGAGGGTGAAGGAGCCTAGGGGATCGGGGGTGGTGTTGGTGAGGGAGACCCCGTAGTGGAGCGTGCCGGTGCCGGAGGCCGGGCTGCCGCCGAGGGCGCGATCCGTCGCCGAGCCGAAGTTGAACCAGCGCCCTTTGGAGTTGCTGCCGGTGCTCGCGCCTGCGGCGAGCGGGCCGTGGAGGGTGGTCGGCGGAGCGCCGGTGGCGCTCTGATGGGCATACCAGCCGGGGAGGGTGGAGTTGTTCTGCCACGAGACATCGCCGGACGAAGGAAGCGTGTCGAAGGTCTCGGAGTAGGTGCCGCCGGGGTAGGGCAGCGCGGAGCGTGCCGTCACGGCAAGAGTGAAGAGCGACAGCAGGAGGAGGTGGAGGCGGGGTTTCATGGGGAGCGGAAATGGGGCCGATGTGTCGTAGGATCGGACGCGTAAATGTATCCGAAATGCGGTTACATCGGCGGAGCCGTTGGGGATCTGAAAGTCCGAAAAGCGCGCGGTGGACATTACCGTGCTCCCAAAAACACCAAAATCGCAACCTGAATCGGAACATTCCGAATTTTGTCGCCACCATGGGGTCCCGGTCCTTTTTAGGACCCATGCGACTATCCCTTTTTGTCCGCGTTCTTGTGTTTGCCCTCAGGGGCGCGTCCATGGCCGTCGGGGCCCAGGCGCCTTACGGGGGAGCCGCCATCGCGTTGCCGGGGGCGTGGGAGGCGGAGCGCTACGACCTCGGCGGTGCGGGCGTCGCGTATCACGACACGACGGCGGGCAACTCCGGCGGGGCGTTGCGTGCCGATGACGTGGACGTGGCGGCGGACACGACGGCGTCGGGCGGGCACGCGGTGATCAACGCGGCGGTGGGCGAGTGGTTGGAGTTCACCACCGACGCGGCGTTTTCCACGGAACGGCCGTTCGCGAACTTAGAGATCACGTATCAGGCGAATTACGCGAAGAGGCTGCGCGTGTTACAGGATGGCGCGGTGTTGGCGGAGCCGGTGTTGCCGAAGCCGGCGAGCGGGTGGGCCACCCTTGTGCTGGAAAAGGTCCCCGTGGTCTCGGCGACCGGGAGCGTCATCCGCGTCGAGGTCGTCGAGTCCGCGAGCAACGCGCTCCTTTCGGACAAGGTTTCGGCGGGGGCGACCGAGCAGTGGGACGTGATCGACGCCGGCGACGGCTGGATCGCGCTGCGCTCGGTGTCGAGTGGCCGATTCTTTCGCGTGACCAGCAAGGATCATCCGATCTATGCGGCGAGCGAGACGATCGTCGGCAACCAGGAGAAGCTGGAGTGGGTGGCCGTTTCGGCGGGCATCGTGGGTATTCGTTCGGTCAATACGAATACCTATCTCTCGGCCGGGAGCACGACGGCGACGGTGGGCATCAAAGCCACGTCCGTCGCCGGCACGCGCGAGCAGTTCTCGGTGGACGACCTGGGCGCCGCGCCCGGGGTGGCGGCGGGGGCGTATCCGGTCGGGCGCCGGGTGGCGCTGCGGGGTGTGCATGTGAACCGCTACCTTTCGGTCGCCGACGACCCGAGCCTGAAGCTCGACGCGCTGGCGTTGACGCAATGGGTGAATCGTCTGCCGGTGTTGTCGGTCGGGCAGGATTGGACGATTGCGTGGCCGGCTTCGGGCCTGACGTTGACGGGCACCGCGCGCGAACTCGACCCGAGCGGATCGTTGGTGGACCAAGAGTGGATTCAGGTGGCGGGTCCATCGGTGGCGACGCTCGGTGCGCAGACCACCACGACCGATGCGCAAGGCGTGGCGACGACCTCGGTGCC
>DFYA01000141.1 GCA_002382525.1 Opitutaceae bacterium UBA4094 | reverse complement strand
GCAGCCGCTCCATCACCTTTTCCCGTCCCGCCGCCCATTCGGCATCGCTCAGCTTGCCATCGCCATCCGTGTCGAGGCGCTTGAGCAGGCGTGGCGTGTTTTCGGCGCGGGCGCGCAACACGGCGTCCATCGCGCGGCGCTCAGCTTCGTCGAGTTGCCCGTCGCCGTCGGTGTCAAATCGCTTGAGACGCTCCTGCACGCGTTCACGTTTTTCCTCCCGCTTTTCTTGCGACGCCATGAGCTGCTGTTCCTTGAACGCGGCGATCTCGGCTTCGTCGAGTTTGCCGTCTCCGTTGGTGTCGTGGCGCCGGATGATTTCGGCGTCACGGGCGGCCTGCGCTTCGGCAGGCGTTTCGACGGGCGCCGCTGCCAAGACAAATTGCGTTGCTGCAAGGAACACCGGGAATAGAAACGAAACTTTCATGGGATGATCGAAGCCTGCCTTGTTCGTGAGTCCACCTCCGGCGAGACGCTGGAGACTATGTCCAGTTACAGCTCTCTCCTGCCTCCTCCTTTCTGCGACTACCGCCCACCCACCATGTATCAGGTCACCTTCTCCGAGCAGAGCATGCTTGAGCTGAACAAGCTCGATAAGCTCCAACAGCTCGAAGCCATCGAACCCATCAGCTCCCTCCGCCCCGCCGACCTTGAACACCCGCGCGAGCCCCTCGGCCGGTTCACGCGCGCCGGTCATAGCCTTTACCGCCTGCGTTCCGGCGACCACCGCTTTTACTTCGAGACGCGCGGGTCCGAAGCCATCCACGTGCTCTACATCCTCCACAAGAATTCGTTGGAGGACTTCCTGCTTCGCAACAAGTTGCCCGTCTCCGAATCCCAGTTGGTGGAGCAACACTCGAAGTTCTGGAAGTATCTGGAGTCGTTGACCAAAAACTAAAGCCCGATCGCTTCGACATCCGACTCTCCCCCATGGCCGACGCACCACTCCCCCCGACAGACAACGAAGCGGACAACCCCTATAGCGTCACACAGGCAAGCCGGATCTACTTCCTGCCCAACTTGATGACGGCAGGAAACCTCTTTTGTGGGTTTGCCGCCTGCATGAGCTGCATCGAGGCGAGTTTCATCGTTCGCGGGGCTACCGATGTCGCCGCCGCGATCCCTCCCGAAGCCATCGGTCTCTACAAAAACGCCGTTTGGTATATCTTCGGCGCCATGGCGTTCGACGCCCTCGACGGACGTCTTGCGCGCATGGGTGGGCGCGAATCGCTCTTCGGAGCCGAATTCGACTCGTTGGCCGACGTGGTGTCGTTCGGGTTGGCGCCCGCGTTGATGGTGTTTTTCCTCATCATCCGCCCGGCCGATGGGGACCAGACATTGTTGAGCGTAGGCGGTTTGATCGGATTTATCTACCTGCTTTGCGCCGCGATCCGCCTCGCGCGCTTCAATGTCATCACCCACCCATTGTTGCACCGTCCCGAAGGCAAGCCGACCAACAAGGACTTTGTTGGCCTCCCCGTGCCCGCCGCCGCCGGCACGGTCGCCGCCCTCGTCCTGTTCCTCCTCAACCTTATCGTGCACGACCGGTCGCTCCAATGGCTGACGTTTGGCCTGCCTCCGCTTCTGCTACTCGTCGCGATGCTGATGGTGAGCATGGTGCGCTACCCGAGCGGCAAACAGATCGATCTGCGCACCAAAACCAAACTCACCACCCTCGTGATCTACGTGGTGGTCGGCGCGGCCGTAATCCGTTTCAAGGAATACGGAATGTTCTTTGTGTGCTTAAGTTACATCTTCTACGGCCTGATCCGTCACTGGCGGCGCCACGGCCTGATTAAGCGCGCGCCCTTGGTGTGAATCGTTTTGCGACCAACCCACCAATAAGTGACCAATAACTCGAACCATGTGGATAACCTCGGACTTACTGGCGCTCCGGCATGGGGTTTTACCCGATGCCAAACGTCAGGGTTTCGGGAGGGGCGGCATCCGGTTATGGCAGTTACTCACACACCATAATAAGACGGATAACATATATATTGAACTAGGTTTCTTTTCTTCTTTGTTAACTTCCCGCGCTTCGCGTCCCCTCTCCCCTCGCTTTCCATGAAATTCAAGATCAACCGCGATCACTTCAGCAACGGCCTCGCCCAAGTTCTCAACGTCGTCGGCTCCAAAGCCACGATGCCCATCCTGAGCAACGTGCTGATTGAGGCGGAGAAGGACTATATCTCCCTCACCACCACCAATCTCGATCTCGGCATCCGCTGCAAAATCAAGGCCGAGGTGAAGGAAGGCGGCTCGGTGACCCTCCCGGTCAAGCGCCTTGCCACGATCGTCCGCGAGTTGCCCAACGTCGATGTCACCCTCGACGCCAGCCCGAATCACCAGGTCAAACTCACTTCCGGCGGGTCCACGTTCCGCATCGTCGGCATCGGCAAAGAGGAGTTCCCCCCTCTGCCCGAGTTCGGAGACGACAAAAACTTCACCCTCGAGCAGGCCGAGCTCACCTCGATGCTCAAGAGCGTTTCTTACGCACAGTCCTCCGACGAAACACGTTACATTCTTAACGGTGTTTATTTCAATTTCCGCGACGGCAAACTCAACCTCGTCGCCACCGACGGCCGCCGTCTCGCGCTCATTTCCAAAGAGCTCGAAGTGCCCGCCGAAAGCGCAGGAAGCATCATTCTGCCCGCCAAGACGGTCTCCGAGCTCACCCGCATGCTGGACAAGGGGTCCCAGCTCAAAATCGCGTTTAATGACCGCCGGGCGTCCTTCCAGATCAACACCGACAAAGACTCCAGCGGTTTGGTGGACTCGATCTATCTCTATTCGAAGGTAGTCGAGGGCAATTACCCGAACTACCAGCAAGTCATTCCCAAAGAGACCCACCAGCGCATCAAGCTGGAGCGCGAGTTGTTCCTCCAGTGCGTGCACCGCGCCGCGCTGGTGACCTCGGAGAAGTCCAACTCGGTCAAGATCAAGCTCACGAGCAACTTGCTTGAAATCACGGCGCAAAGCCCCGACTTCGGCGAAGCGCATGAATCGATGGCGATCGCCTACAGCGGCCCCGACCTGCAAGTTGCGTTCAATCCCTCCTTCGTGATCGATCCGCTCAAGGCGCTCAATAAAGACGAGGTGTTCTTCGAGCTGAAGGACGAGGTCAGCCCCGGCGTGTTCAAGACGTTGGAAAGCTTCATCTGCGTAATCATGCCGGTGCGTTTGAGCTAAGTCTTGATGGAGACCCGACGCCCTCGTCGGGTCATTTCCCAAACCCGACGGGGGCGTCGGGTCTCCATTATTGTCCCATGAACGCCGAATATTCCGTCGTCGCGGCGATCGTCGCTTCGTTGGTGCTGTTGCAACTCAACCAGCGTCGGGGCTCGCCGGTGCTGGCGATTTTCAATCGTTGGCTGCGGTGGTTCATTTTTGCATTCGGCATGCCGCTCGTGTGCTTGGACCTAGGCTGGACGCAGCGGCCCTACGGGATGTTGGTCGTCACGTTTTTCCTAGTCTGGTTTCTGTTGGAGACGCTTTACAACTGGCTCGCCATCAAAGCGCTCAGCGTGAGCCCGCTGCCATTGTTTCCGCGCTTCTCCATCAACCATTCCGGTGAGGAATGGCCCACTCAACCGCGCTTGTTGAAGCTGCGAGACTGGCTGCGCACCAATGGTTTTAAACAAGTGCAGGCGCTCAAGGCCGAGGTTGGCCCGAGCATGCACTTGCGGGTGTCGGTGTATCAGGACGCCGAGGCGGGCCTGCGTTTGCAGATCACGTTTCTTCCGCAGCCGAGCGGTGCGCTGGCGGTCACCTACAACTTAGCGACGAACACGGTGAGCGGTTACCGTTACGTAACCGACAACCTGCACCTGCCTTTCGGTGGGTTCTATCCGGAGAACTGGCTGGTGGAGCGCAACCCATGGCGACGTTCGTTGGCGAAGTTGGTGAAGCGTCACCGCGACCGCTTGGCGCGTGGTAACGAGATGGTGGCGCCGTGGACCACGGATCCGCTTACGGACTTGAACGTGCAGCAGCGCGATTTGGAGCGCATCAACACCGAGCTGGGTTTTCTGTTTCCGCATTCGGACCGGGAAGAGCATGGGAAGATCAGCCACGAAGGCCGTTACCGCGTGTGGAAAGAGTATTGGATGCTCAACTACTTCGGCCGCAGCGAACGGTATTGAGAAGTTCGATACGCAAAGTCCGTTAGAAAAGAACCTTGGTTTTGAGAGGGTCTGAAGGTGGGAAGCGAGCTTGCTCGTGAAGTGAGGCGAACTTCGCGAGCAAGCTCGCTTCCCACTTGATCATCCCGTGAAAGGAAAGTGGCGCGCTCCTAGCCGGAAATGTTCACTTCCCTTCGTAAACCGGCACCTCCTTAAAATCGCTCCACGTAAACTCCTGAGGGCTTCCAAATTTCGTCAGACGCACGCGGGCGGTGCTTTCTGAAGTGACCTCGGTGGCGGGCGGGGGGCCCTCGGCGGGTTCCTCGAATTGCACGTCGAGATCGACGTCGATGACCTTGGCCAGGCCGAAGGCGACGCGCATGGGTTCGCGCAGGGCGGCGCTGATGTGTTCGATGGTCCCGTTCGTTTTGTCCACGGCGACCTTGAGCACGAGTTTGTCGAGCGCGACGAGACGGGCGGCCTCGCGTTTTAAGCCGACCTCAAAGTGCGCGAGACGGTCGGTCTCGGAGATCTTGCGGGCATTTTCAAGGTCGAGGTAAGTGGCCGGAGGATTGCCTGCGCTTTTGCGGGGCTTGCGGTTGCGTTTATCCTCGATGTCGCGGCGTTCGGCTTGGGTGGGCGGGCGTCCGTTGACCTCAAGCAGGCGCCAGCGCTGGGCGTCGGGCAGAGACGGATCGTAACGTTCGACGCGCTCGTAGTGGACGGACTGATCGTCGTTGAGCGAGCGGGTGTGCTGTGTGAACGCGAGATCCTGGCGCCCTTCGGCCCAGAGGTTGACTGCTTTCTCCAGCAAAGGCGGAGGCGCCGCAACCAACGCTCCGGAAATGACCGACCACAACGTGAGCACGGCGAAAAGAGGGTAATACCGCATGCCCGGTGCAGACCCGACGCGGCCGCAACAGTTCGACCGCAAGAGTGCTTGCCCCACATCGGTGTTTACGCCCGGCACGGTTTCACGTGATTGCACAAGGTGGAACAGGCATTCGTGCCTGTGGTTTGAGCGTGGTTGCAACGCACAGACGTGAGTGTCTGGGCCAAAAAAAGCCGCGCCTCAAAAGGCGCGGCTTGGGGGAGCACGGCGGGACGCCGCGTCTACGATGGAGGCTGCGAACGGCTCAGACGCCGATGGGCATCTTGGCGGCGTCGTAGGTGTAGAAGGGCTTCGGGAAGTCCGCCTTCGGGGGATGCGGGACGACCTTCCAGAGCTTCGACACGGTCTTTTCCCAGTTCTCCACCAACGCTTGCGCGTGCGGGCTGGCGGTGACCTTGAAGTGCGTCTGGATGAGCTTTTTCAGGCTGTCGATCTCATCCTGCGTATTCAGACGCTCGATACCGATCATCGCCGGGTTGATGCTGGACTCGAAGGTGTCCTTCGCGTCGTAAACGAACGCGAGGCCGCCGCTCATGCCGGCGCCAAAGTTGACGCCGGTCGGTCCGAGGATGACTACGAGGCCGCCCGTCATGTATTCGCAGCCGTGGTCGCCCNNGGTCGCCCACGCCTTCGACCACCGCGGTCGCACCGGAGTTGCGCACGCCGAAACGTTCGCCCGCGCGACCCGCCGCGAAGAGCGTGCCGCCGGTCGCACCATACAAGCACGTGTTGCCGAGGATCGACTGCGCGTGCCACTGGAAGGTCTCGCTGGGCTTCGGGCGGACGACGATCTCGCCGCCGTTGATGCCTTTTCCAACGTAGTCGTTGGCCTCGCCGATAAGCGTGAGGCGGAGTCCGTTGACGAGGAACGCCCCGAAGGATTGGCCAGCGGAACCAGTGAACGTGAGGTCGATCGTGCCGGCGGGCAGGCCTTCGTTGCCGTGCTGGTAGGCGATTTGGCCGGAGAGCTGCGTGCCGACGTCGCGGTTGACGTTGGTGACCTTGTAACGGGCCACGAGGCGCGCGGATTCGCCGAGGATGACGTCGCGGGCTTCCTGAAGGATGGCTTCGTCGAGCGAGCCTTCGCCGCCGAAACGTTCGTTGCGCTCGCGCGTGTGATAGCGGTCGAGCTCGCCGGACGGATCGGGGTTGTGGAGGAGGCCGGAGAGGTTGACCAACTTGGTCTTCGGGTTGGCGGGATCGTCGATTTGCTCGAGCAGATCCACGCGGCCGATAATGTCGTTCAAGTTGCGCGCGCCGAGCTTGGCCAGGTAGTGGCGGACGTCTTCGGCGACGGCATTGAAGAAGTTGATGATGTTCTCGGGCTTGCCGCGGAACTTGGCGCGCAAGTCTTCGCGCTGGGTGGCGACGCCGACCGGGCACGTATTCAAATGGCAAACACGGAACATCGCGCAGCCGCCGGCGATGAGGGCGGCGGTGCCGAAGTTGAATTCTTCGGCGCCGAGGAGCGCGGCGATCACGATGTCGCGACCGGTCTTCATGCCGCCGTCGGTGCGGAGGACGACGCGGCCGCGAAGGCCGTTCATCATCAGAACTTGGTGGGCTTCGGCGACGCCGATTTCCCAGACGGAGCCGGCGTTCTTGATGGAGGCGAGCGGCGAGGCGCCGGTGCCGCCGTCATGGCCGGAGACAAGGACGACGTCGGCGTAGGCCTTGGCCACGCCGGCGGCGACGGTGCCGACGCCGGAGGAGGACACGAGCTTCACGCAGACCTTGGCGCGCGGGTTCACTTCCTTCAGGTCGAAGATTAGCTGGGCCAAGTCTTCGATCGAGTAGATGTCGTGGTGAGGCGGGGGCGAGATGAGCGTCACGCCGGGCACGGAATAACGCAGGGTCGCGATGAGCGGGGTGACCTTGGCGCCGGGGAGTTGACCGCCTTCGCCGGGCTTCGCGCCTTGGGCCATCTTGATCTCGATTTCCTTGGCGGAAGAGAGATAGGCGGCGGTGACACCGAAGCGGCCGGAGGCGACCTGTTTGATGGCGGAGTTGGCGTTATCGCCGTTCTCGCGGACGTTGAAACGATCGGGATCCTCGCCGCCTTCGCCGGAGTTGGATTTGCCGCCGATGCGGTTCATCGCGATGGCAAGGGCCTCGTGCATCTCGGGCGAGAGCGCGCCCATGGACATGCCGGCCGTGGTGAAACGCTTGCGGATGTCCTCGATGCCTTCGACCTCATCGATGGCGATAGCCTTGGCGCCGTCGAAGCGGATTTTCAGTAGGTCTTTAATGGATACAGGCTGATGCTCGTCGGCGTTGGTCTTCCATTCGTTGTAGGACTCGGGCGTGCCGGCGCGGATGAACTTGTTCATCGACGAGACGACCTTGGGGTTCCAGCCGTGGAACTCGCCGTCGCCCTTCTTGTTGACGCGGTAGTAGCCCTCGTTGCCGAGAGACGGAGCGGAGTCGGCGGACGGAGCGGCGAAGGCCTTCTCGTGGCGGCGGAGCGCCTCTTCGGCGATCTGCACGTAGCCGATGCCGCCGATGGGCGACGGGGTGCCGGTGAAGCATTCCTCGATCACTTTGTGCGAGACGCCGAGGGCCTCGAACATCTGGGCGCCGCGGTAGCTGAGCAGTGTGGAGATGCCCATCTTGGCCATGACCTTCAAGAGGCCGGCGTCGATCGCCATCTTGTAGTTGAGGCGGGCTTGGTCGGCGGTGAACGGCTTGTTGGTCTTGCCGGCCTCGGCGAGGGCGGCGACGAGGTCGAGCGCGAGGTAGGGGTTGACGGCGTTGACGCCGAAGCCGAGCAGCGTGGCGATGTGGTGCACGTCGCGGGCTTCGCCGGTCTCGGCGACGAGGTCGCACTTCAGTCGGAGGCCGGCGCGCACGAGCTGCTGGTTGACCGCGCCGACGGCGAGGAGCATCGGGATGGCGGCCTTGTCGGCGGACGCGCCCTTGTCGGAGATGATCAGGACCTTGGCGTTGTGTTGCTCGACGGCGTCTTGGGCGCGTTTGGCGAGATCCTTGAGCGCACCTTCGAGACCTTCGGGTCCCTTGGCGGTATCGAAGTGCGCGCTGATGCGGACCACGCGGTTTTTCAGGAAAGAAACGTCGAAGAGGCCGGCGACTTCGTGGTCCAAGAGCACGGGGGAATCGAGTTCTACGAAACCGGTGGTCTCGGGGAATTCCTCGAAGAGGCCTAGGCGGCCGCCGAGATAACCGCTGAGCGACATGACCGCTTTTTCGCGGATCGAGTCGATGGGCGGGTTGGTGACCTGCGCGAAGAGCTGCTTGAAATATTGATAGAGCAGGCGAGGGCGCCGCGAGAGGACGGCGAGCGGTGTGTCGTCGCCCATGGAGCCGGTGGGCTCGAGTCCCTCGGTGAGGGGCGCGAGGACGAGCTCGACTTCGTCGTTGTCGTAGCCGAAGGCGATTTGTGTGGCGAGCGACGGGGCCTCGGTGGCGGCCGGAGCAGCGGGGGCTTTGGCGCTCTTGTGGAGGTTAACAAGGTGGGCTTCGCACCACTGTTTGAAGTGGGGATCGCCGGTGAAGCGGGCCTTCACCTCTTCGTCGCGGTAGAATTTGTTCTCAATGAGATCGAGCGCGAGCATGCGGCCGGGCCCGAGGCGACCGGCTTCGACGACCTTGCCCGGGAAGTCGTGCACGAGGCCGGCTTCGGAGGCCAAGATGAAGTAGCCGTCGTCGAAAATCTTGTAGCGGGCGGGGCGGAGGCCGTTGCGATCAAGGGCGGCGCCGATGGTGCGACCGTCGGTGAAGATCACGGCGGCGGGACCGTCCCACGGCTCCATCATACAGGCGTGGTATTGGAAGAAGGCGCGCGTCTCGGCGGAGAGAGACTTATCCTTTTCCCACGCGGGCGGCATCATGAGCATCGCCGAGTGGAGCGGGTTGCGTCCGCCGAGGGTGAGGAGCTGGAGGGCGTTGTCGAAGGTCGCGGAGTCCGACATGTCGGGCTGCACGAGGGGCTTCAGGTCCGTGAAGCGCTCGCCCCAGACTCCGTAAGCGGTGGAATTTTCGCGGGCGCGCATCAGGTTGCGGTTGCCGCGGATGGTGTTGATTTCGCCGTTGTGCGCCATCATCCGGAACGGATGGGCGAGGTGCCACGTGGGGAACGTGTTGGTCGAGTAGCGCTGGTGGAAGATCGCGAACGCGGTGGTGAACTTGGGCGACTTGAGATCGACGAAATACTTACGGATCTGCGAAGGCGTCAGGAGGCCTTTGTAAACGATGGTGCGCGAGGAGAACGAGCAGACGTAGAAGCCGGGGATCTTGGCCTCGATGACCTGTTTCTCGGCGGAGTTTTGCGCGAGGAAGAGCTTACGTTCGAACTCGTCATCGGTGATCTCGTCCTTGCGGGCGACGAGGGCTTGCACGATGAGCGGCTGGGTATCGAGGGCCTTGCGACCCAAGCAGGAGGAGTCGGTGGGGACGTCGCGCCAGCCAAGCCAGGCGAGGCCTTCTTTTTTGATGGCGGCCTCGACGATCTTTTTGGCGTGGGCTTGGGCGTAGTCGTCGCCCTTGGGCAGGAAAATCATGCCGACGCCGAGGTCGGCATCTTTGAAGAGGGGCTTCTTTTTCTCGGCCAGGAAGTCCTTGAAGAGCTCGACGGGGAGCTGGGTGAGAATACCGGCGCCGTCTCCGGTGACGGCGTCGGCGTCGATGGCGCCGCGGTGGGCGAGCGCTTTAAGGGCCGTGATCGCGCGGTTGAGAACGTCGTAGGAACGTTCTCCGGTCAGCTTGGCAATGAACCCAACGCCGCAGGCATCGTGTTCTTGTTCAGGCGAATACAGGGGGGACGGAATGATCTTGGCCATGAGTCTAAAAAGGTGGTGGGCGGCCCGGCTTGGCCAGACGGCGGTGTTGCAGGATGTGGGCCGCGCAATCGCAGCGGCTTCATGAGCGGACGGAATCAGCACGATTAGTTTACGCTGGGAACGGGCGGGGCGAGCGAAATTTTCCCATTTTTCCCCTTGGGCGCAAACGGGTGGCCCCTTTATGCGGGACTTGCGCTATCCGGGAAGGCGCCGTGCAGGTATACGGAGTTCTTCGAAGATGGGCGCAAAAAAGCCCCGATGAACGGCATCGGGGCTTTTCTGCGGCGGGCGACGGGATTGATGCGGATTTATGGCAGGTCGGTCGCGCCCATAAGGAAGCGGTCGCATTCGCGGGCTGCTCCCCTGCCCTCGTTGATCGCCCAGACGACCAGGCTTTGCCCGCGGCGGCAGTCGCCGGCGGCGAAAACCCCCGGCAAGCTCGTCGTATATCTTTCGTGCTCGGCTTTGATGTTGCTGCGCGGATCGGTTTCGAGGCCGAGGCTTTTCACGAGCGGCTGTTCGGGTCCGAGGAAACCCATGGCGAGCAACACGAGTTGCGCCGGGCGGGTTTGTTCGGTGCCCGGCTGCTCCACAGGGATAAACTGACCTTTTTCGTTTTTGTCCCACTTGATCTGCACGGTGACGAGCGAGGCGAGGCGTCCGTCGGCGTCGGCGTTGAATTTTTTGACGGTGGTGAGGTAAACGCGCGGGTCGGCGCCGTATTTGGCGGCGGCCTCTTCCTGACCGTAGTCGAGCTTGTAGGTCTTGGGCCACTCGGGCCAAGGGTTGTCGGGCGTGCGCGCGAGGGCGGGCTTGGGAAGGATTTCGATTTGCGTGACGCTCTTGCAGCCGTGGCGGAGCGAGGTGCCGACGCAATCGGTGCCGGTGTCGCCGCCGCCGATGACGATCACGTCTTTGTCCTTCGCGTTAATCGGCGAGGCGAAACCGTCGCCGGCGAGCACGGCCTTGGTGCTGGCTGTGAGGAAATCCATCGCGAAGTGAACGCCGGGAAAATTGCGGCCCTCGATGGGCAGGTCGCGCGGCAAGGTCGCGCCGGTGCAGACGACGGTGGCGTCGAATTGTTTGAGGAGGTCGGCGGCGGCGAGGTTGTCGCCCACGGCAGTGTTGCAGACGAAAGTGATTCCTTCCTTCTGCATGAGCTGTATCCGGCGAAGCACTACCGCTTGTTTGTCGAGTTTCATGTTGGGGATGCCATACATGAGGAGGCCGCCGGGACGGTCGGCGCGTTCGTAAACGGTGACGGTGTGGCCGGCGGCGTTGAGCTGCGCGGCGGCGGCGAGTCCGGCAGGCCCGGAGCCGATCACGGCGACTTTTTTGCCGGTGCGGACCTTGGGCGTCTTGGGCATGATCCAGCCTTCGGACCAGCCGCGTTCATCGATGGAATACTCGATGTTCTTAATCGTGACGGGCGGGTTGTTGATGCCGAGGACACACGAGCCTTCGCACGGAGCGGGGCAGACGCGTCCGGTGAACTCGGGAAAGTTGTTCGTCTTGTGCAGGCGCTCGAGGGCGAGTTGCCAGTGTCCGCGGAAGACGAGGTCGTTGAANNACGGGACGCCGCAATCCATGCAGCGCGCGCCCTGCTGGCGGAGCTGCTTCTCGTCCTGGTGCACGTGGAATTCTTTCCAGTCGCGCAGGCGTTCGAGCGGAGGACGGTCGGCGGGGAGTTCCCGCATGTATTCGAGGAAGCCGGTGGGTTTGCCCATGGGAAGAGGAATTGAGGGCTGAGAGCGGAGACCTGAAACCTGAGGGGGCGGAAGCAGGCGGCTCGGCTACAGCTAAGGATTGGTTATTTCAGGTTTCAGGTCTCAGGTTTCAGCATTCGCGCCGGAGGCGCTCAGTTGCCGCCGACGCGGGAGAGGTCGCGGGCGTTTTCCTCGAAGGCGGACATGACGGCTTCGTCGCCGGTGAGGCCTTGGGCCTCGGCGCGCTCGATGCAGGCGAGCATGCGTTTGTAGTCCTTGGGCATGACCTTGATGAATTTCAGCAAGGAGGCTTCCCAGTTGGCGAGGAGCGCGGCGGCCTTGGGGCTGCCGGTGTAGGCGTGGTGGCGTTCGATGAGGGTGCGCAACGCGACGGCTTCGGAGGCGCTGTCGATTTTTTCGAGGGCGACCATCTGGAGGTTTATGTTGCGCGCGGCGTCACCGTGTTCGTCGAGCAGATAGGCGACACCGCCGGACATGCCGGCGGCGAAGTTGCGTCCGGTGCGGCCGAGGACGACGACGCGTCCGCCGGTCATGTATTCGCAACCGTGGTCGCCCACGGACTCGACCACGGTATCCACTCCGGAATTACGGACGGCGAAGCGTTCGCCGGCCATGCCGCGGATGAACAACTCGCCGGCGGTGGCGCCGTAGAGGGCGACGTTGCCGATGATGATGTTGTCCTCGGATTTGAACGTGGAATCGGCCGGCGGGAACACGATGAGACGTCCGCCGGAGAGACCTTTGCCGACGTAGTCGTTGGCGTCGCCTTCGAGACGGAACGTCATGCCTGGCGGCAGGAACGCGCCGAAAGACTGGCCGGCGGAGCCTTTGAAGCGGAGATCGATCGTGTCGGCGGGGAGGCCGGCGGCGCCCCACTTACGGGTAACCTCGCTGCCGGTGATGGTGCCGACAACGCGGTGGATGTTGCGCACAGGAACCTCGGCGGTGACTTTCTCGCCGTTCTCGATCGCGGGTTTGCAGAGATCGAGGAGGACGGTGAGGTCGAGGGATTTGTCGAGTCCGTGGTCCTGCGGGATGAGGCACGAGCGGCCGACCTCGGGCGCGGTGTCCGGCGAGTAGAGCAGGCTGGAGAAATCGAGGCCTTTCGCCTTCCAGTGCGTGAGGGCCTGGCGCGGTTCGAGACGGTCGGTGCGGCCGACCATTTCGGCGAGGGTGCGGAAGCCGAGTTGCGCCATGAGCTCGCGGACTTCCTGCGCGATGAACGTCATGAAGTTCACGACGTGCCCGGGTTTGCCGGTGTATTTTTCGCGGAGACGTGGGTCCTGCGTGGCGACGCCGGTGGGGCAGGTATTCAGATGGCAAACACGCATCATGATGCAGCCGGTGGCGACGAGCGGGGCGGTGGCGAAACCGAATTCTTCGGCGCCGAGGAGGGCGGCCATGATGACGTCGCGGCCGGTCTTGAGTTGTCCGTCGGTCTCGACCGCGATGCGCGAGCGAAGGTTGTTCAGGACGAGCGTCTGGTGGGTTTCGGCGAGGCCGAGCTCCCACGGGAGGCCGGCGTGCCAGATGGAGTTTTGCGGAGACGCGCCGGTGCCACCGTCGTGTCCGGAGATGAGGACGACATCGGCGTGGGCCTTGGCGACGCCGGCGGCAATGGTGCCGACGCCGACCTCGGCGACGAGCTTCACGCTGATACGGGCGCGGCGGTTGGCGTTTTTGAGATCGTGGATGAGCTCGGCGAGATCCTCGATGGAATAGATGTCGTGGTGCGGGGGCGGCGAGATGAGGCCGACGCCGGCGGTGGTGTGGCGGGTCTTGGCGACCCACGGGTAAACCTTGGTGCCGGGGAGTTGTCCGCCTTCGCCGGGCTTGGCGCCTTGGGCCATCTTGATCTGGATCTCGCGGGCGTTGACGAGGTATTCGCTGGTGACGCCGAAGCGACCGGAAGCGACCTGTTTGATGGCGGAGTTTTTGGAGTCGCCGCGTTCGTTGGTCCAGGTGAAGCGCTCGGGGTCTTCGCCGCCCTCGCCGGTGTTGGATTTGCCCCCGATGCGGTTCATGGCGATGGCGAGGGTTTCGTGGGCTTCCTGCGAGATGGAGCCGTAGGACATCGCGCCGGTTTTGAAGCGGGCGAGGATGGCCTCGACGGGTTCGACCTCGTCGAGCGGGATGGCGTCGGAGGCCTTGAAGTCGAGCAAGCCGCGCAGCGTGCAGAGGTGCTTCGACTGGTCGTTGACGAGGCGTGAGTAGTTTTTGAATACACCGTAGTCGCCGGTGCGCACGGCCTTTTGGAGGGCGTGGATGGACTCGGGGTTGAAGAGGTGGTATTCGCCATCGTCGCGCCATTTGAACTGTCCGCCGGCCGGGAGCGGATCGCCGGCGGGTTTGCGGTCGGCGAAGGCGGCGCCGTGGCGCATGAGCACCTCGCGGGCGACGACGTCGAGGCCGATGCCGCCGACGCGGGAGGGCGTCCAGGTGAAGTAGTGGTCGATGACGTCCTGGCGAAGGCCGACGGCCTCGAAGACCTGGGCTCCGCGGTAGCTTTGGATGGCGGTGATGCCCATCTTGGACATGACCTTGACGACGCCCTTCGACGTGGCCTTCACGAAGTTTTTGCAGGCGGTCTTGTGGTCGATGTGGGTGAGGAGTCCCTCGTGGATGAGGTCGTCGATGGTCTCGAAGGCGAGGTAGGGATTGATGGCGCTGACGCCGTATCCAATAAGCAACGACATGTGGTGAACTTCGCGGGCTTCACCGGTTTCGAGGACGAGGCTGGTGCGCGTGCGAAGGCCCTCGCGGATGAGGTAGTGGTGCAGGCCGGCGACGGCGAGGAGCGCGGGGATGGGGGCGAGTTCGCGGTTCACGCCGCGGTCGCTGAGGATGAGGATGTTGACTTCGTCTTGTTCGATGAGGCGACGGGCGTCGGTGCAGAGTTCCTCCATGGCTTTAGCGAGACCGGCCTCGCCGCGGGCGACGGGGAAGAGGATGGGGAGCGTGTCCACTTTGAGGGAGGGCAGCTCGAGGCGGCGGATTTTGGCGAATTCCTCGTTGGTGAGGACGGGCCAGGCGAGTTCGACGCGGCGGCAGGCGGCGGCGGACGGGTTGAGGAGGTTGCCCTCGGAGCCGAGGCGCGTCTCGACGGAGGTGAGGAGTTCTTCGCGGATACAGTCGATGGGCGGGTTGGTGACCTG
>DFYA01000055.1 GCA_002382525.1 Opitutaceae bacterium UBA4094 | reverse complement strand
GCGCGCCGAAAATCGTCAGCGGAGTGTTTGTCCTGCATGGCGACATGATCCCGGTGGTCGATGTGCGTTCGCGATTCCGATTGCCGGAGGTCGCGCCGCGGTTGAGCGATCAACTTCTGGTGGTGCGCACGCGCCGACGCCGGGTCGCGCTTGTGGTGGATCGGGTCGATGGCGTGTTGGCGGTGGCATCAGACGAACTCGTCGATCCCGGCGCGATCGTCCCGGGGGTTGAACACGTGCGCGGCGTGGTGCGGTTGACCGATGGCGTGGTGTTTGTCCACGACCTCGACGCGTTTTTGTCTCTCGATGAAGAGGCGCAACTCGATGCGGCGTGGGAGGCGAACAATTGATGACGTCCCCGTTCTCCGAGGACGTGCTTGCGCGTTTGAGCGACTTCGCGACGTCCGAATTCGGACTGCGTTTCCCGCCGGACCGCTGGCACGAGCTGGGACGCGGCATGGCGTCCGCCGCGTTGGAGCTGGGCGTCTCCGACTTGCAGGGCTGGGCCGAAAATCTCGCTTCCGGCAAACTCGGCGCGGAGGACCGCGTGTCGGTGGCCAATCACCTGACGATCTCCGAAACGTATTTTTTTCGCCATCCCGACACGTTCGCCGCGCTCGAGCGCGAGATCTTTCCGGCGCGTCTGGCCGAGCGTCGTAAACAGCTCCGCCCGCTGCGTATCTGGAGCGCCGGCTGCGCGAGCGGTGAAGAACCGTATTCGGTGGCGATTCTCCTTCGGCATAAGTTCCCCGAGGTGCGGACCGATGGCATCGTGATCAGCGGCACGGACATCAACACACACGTCATCAAACGCGCGTCGAACGGCGTGTATTCCGAGTGGTCGTTTCGCGACGCGCCTCCGTGGCTGAAGGGGTCTTATTTCGAGCGCACGCCGCGCGGTCATTATCAGATATCGGAGGAGATGCGGCGCCTGGTGCGGTTCGCGCAGTTGAACCTCGCGGCGCCGTTTTATCCGGCGGAATTCGGCGAGCGCGCCGACCTCGATCTCATTTTGTGTCGCAACGTGCTGATGTATTTCTCGGCGGATTGGCAGGACAAGATCATCCGTCGCTTCGCCGCCGCGCTGGCGCCGGAGGGCTGGTTGATCGTGGGGCCGTGCGATGTGACCGCTGCGGAATCGGCCGAACTCCACCTGCATGCGATCTCTCCGGGCATTTATCAAAAACGTCCGAAAACCGCCAAGGCCGCCGCGCCGAAGATGGAGGCTGCCGTTGAGTTGCCGACGGTCGTCGCGCCGGTGGTCGAACACGTTTCGCCGCCGCCGTCTTCCAAACCGGCGCGCCGTGCGAAACCCGCTCCGACGTCTGCACCGACGCCGGAGTTGAACGCCAACGCGAACGCTCATGAGGCCGAGGCGCCGGAGAGCGGCACGCTCTCGGCGCTCGCGCGGGTCCACGCGAATCGCGGCGAGTTGGACGAAGCGTTGGCGGCTTGCGACCACGCGCTGGCGGCGGACCGGCTCAATCCCGCGCTGCACCACCTGCGCGGCTGCGTGTTGTTGGAACTCAATCGCACGGGCGAGGCCGAGGATGCGTTTCGTCGGGTGTTGTATCTCGATCCCAACTCGGTGATGGCCGAGTTCTCGCTGGCCTCGCTCGCGCAACGCGCCGGGCGCGCCGAGGAAGCGCGGCACCGCTACCTGGTCGTGCTGCGCCTGTTGACGGCCCGTCACCGGGGCGAAGCGGTGCCAAACGGCGAAGGCGTCACCGTTGCGCGTCTTCAAGAGATGGTCGAACGCACCCTCAACGACAGCGCCGCATAACCTCCTTTTCCATGCCCGCATCTAAAAACACCTCCGCCGAAGACACCCGCGGTCCGATCGATTGGGACATGACGCGCGCGCGGGTCGAGCAGGCGGCCAACGCCTCCGGCGCGCGCGACGCTTCACCGGACGAGGTGCAGGCCGTGTTTCGCGAGCGGGCGCGCGCGCTTGCGGCGCCGATGCCGCACTACGGCGAGATTGGCGGCGCCCATGTCGAAGCCACCGAAACCGTTACTGTGAGGATCGGCGGGCAGTCGTTTGCGGTGGAAACGAGCGCGGTGCGCGAGGCCGTGGTGATGCCACGCGTGACTCCGCTGCCGGGGCTGCCGCCGACGCTGCGCGGGCTGGCCAACGTGCGCAGTCGCATCGTGCCCGCGTTCGACATCCGCTCGCTGCTCAATCTTCCTCCCGCCTCCAAAGAGCCGGGGCGTGAGACGATGCTGCTCCTCTCGTTTGACGGCGCGGAATTCGGCCTGCTGGTGGACGCCGTGCTCGGCGTGCGCTTGATCGAAATCCGACACCTGCGCCGCGACGTGCCGGGCCTGATGAACCAGCACCTGCAAGGCGTCACGGCAGACGGCTTGGTCCTCCTTGATGTCGCCTCGTTGGTCTCGGCGCTCTCTGCGGATGAACGCGACCTTTGATTTCCAATTTTAACCACACCTCAGCTCCCCTTCGCTCATGACATCATTCCTCGACCTGCAACTCCGCACCAAGCTGTTTGTCCTTTTCGGCTTCGTCATCCTTCTGTTCGGCATCGCGTTTTGGAGGGCCTACACGACCACCAACGACTTGGTGAAGACCCAAGAGCAGGTGCAGCATAAGCAGTCCGATGCCGTGGCGTTCGCGCGGATCGACGCTAATCGTAACGAGAGCCGCGTCGTCATGCTCATGTTGTTGTCCACCCCCGATGAGCAGACCGAAGCCCGGCGGGAGGGGGCGGCGAGAGTCCGCGAACTGGCGGCCGTTGCCAACCAGCTCCGCCAGCGGGTGGAGGACAACAGCAAGGGCGATCCGTGGATGGAGCCTCGTATGCAGCGATACCAAGCATTGTCCGATGTTTATGTTGGGCGCCGAGAAGTGGTGTTGGAGCACGCTCTTTCGGGGCGCACGGAACAAGCCCAGGAAATTTCGCACGGCGAACAGGAGGAGCGCTACAATTTGTTGAGGCAGATGGCGGCGGAGATGTTCGAGCGCACGGAGAAGGAAGCCATGGCGGCACTCCAGACTTCGCGGCGCGCAGCCGACAATGCCCGCCAACTCTATGTGGCGGTGGGACTCTTGGTGGCGATCGTGGGCGGGCTCGCCGTGTGGTCGCTCGGACGCACGGTGTCGGCTCCGTTGCGCGAAGTCGTCGCGGCGGCCC
>DFYA01000197.1 GCA_002382525.1 Opitutaceae bacterium UBA4094 | reverse complement strand
ACCGCCACCGCCGACTTCCGCCCCGCCACCTGGCGCGCCGTTCCCGGGCAACCCGGCGTGCTCGTTCACGACTGGCCCTTCGACGGCCAAGTCGATCCGGGTCCGTGGATCGACAGCTACGGTTACGCGCTACTTCCCGGGCTCATGCAGCGTTCCGAGATGATCTGGTTCGACGGCCAACCGCTCCGCCAGGTGCTCGTCGAGGAATACCGCTGGCACGATCCCGACGGTCGCCGCGGCTACTCCGATCGTGGCACCGGCAAGGGTGGCGACGCCAACAACAAGCCCGGCAAACTGCTCTTTGTTCGCGCTCTCGCCTCCGATCCCGCGTCGGTCGCGCCACTGCTCACTCCAGGCAGCTTCGCGGTGTTCACCGATCCCGAAACGCCCGCCGCCCTTCGCGGAAAAATCTTCGTGCGCCTCCCCGCCGACCGTTCGCTCGCCGATGTGAAGCGCATCGAGGTCGGCCTCTGGAAAGGTCGCCCGTGGACTCCCCTCATGGTCATCCGCGGCAAACACAATTTCGTTCTCCGCAACCTCACCTTCCAGCACGCCACCAGCGGCCCGATGGCCTCCGCCGTTGCCATCAACACCGTCCGAAACTTCCTCATCGAGGACTGCGCCTTTTCGCACAACGTCGCCAGCGGCCTTACGATCACCAAGTCCCACGTCGGCATCCTCCGCCGCGTCACCGCCCGCGAAAACGGCTCCAATGGATTCGGTTTCGGCGAGGGCTCCAGCCAAATGCTCGTCGAGGATTCCACGCTTCTCTACAACAACGTCCGCGGCGGCTGGTCCACTTGGACCGCCTGGCATGCCTCCGGCAGTAAGAGCGGAGCCGTGCGCAACATCACGTTTCGCCGCCTTGTATCCATCGGCAACTACGCCAACGGCCTTTGGTTCGACGTCTATTGCCGCGACATCCTCGTCGAGAATTCCTTCTTCCTCGGCAACCTTCGCATGGGCGTGATGTTCGAGCTCGCCCGCCCCCGCGGCGGCCCGCACGTGCTGCGCGACTCCATCGCCGCCTTCAACGACAACGCCGGCGTCTACCTCAGCATGGCCGCCAACTCCGCCGTGACCAACTCCCTCATGGTCGGCAACGGCATCGGCACCGGCAACGTCGAGGGCGAGCCCCACCACACCCAGCTTCTCTTTAAGGTCACCGTCCATCCCAACGGACCCAAATCCGCCGAGGACTGGCAGTCCGTCGTGCTCAAGGGCAACACCTTCGCCTCCGCCAATCCCGCCTCCAGCCTGATCGACGTCCTTCACTTCAAGGCCAAGCCCGTGGAACAGTTCCCCTGGGTCCTCGCCGTTCTCGATAGCGACGCCAACACCTTCTGGACGCCTTCGCCCGACACCGCCTTCCGCCACCCCGACGGTAGCTATGTCGGTCTCGACGGCTGGCGCGCCCTCCTCGCCGAACACGGCGCCCCCAGCGCGCGCGAGACCGCTTCCGAGTGGACCGATCCGGGCCTCGACTCCGACCCGCGCCGCGAATTCACC
Source organism: Opitutaceae bacterium UBA4094 (assembly GCA_002382525.1). Taxonomy (GTDB): domain Bacteria; phylum Verrucomicrobiota; class Verrucomicrobiia; order Opitutales; family Opitutaceae; genus Rariglobus. The sequence continues at coordinate 2,067 of DFYA01000197.1, read as the reverse complement.
CCGGCCTCCGAATCCGCCGTCTCCGCCCGTGCCCGCACCCTCGGCGTTCCCCTCCCCGCCAACCTCATCACCGAATACTGGCGGCGCCACGAAGCCGGCCTCTACGCCCCGCCCCACCTCGTCCAACGCCGCAATTACGACTGACGTCGCCGCAGCCTGACGCCATCGGGTCTCGTGTCGCCAGGGCTTGGTGTAGCCGGGGTCGCATCCCCCGGTTCCTCAAATCCCCCGCCTACCCCACGCACGCCCGATGTTTACCGTAAAGCCTCGCGCTTGACCCGCTCCCGCGCATGCCCCGTGCTTCCCGCGTGCCCCCGTCCCGCTCCGACTCCGCTGCGCCCAAGGTCTCCTTGAAGGACATCGCCGCCGCCGCCGGCGTGTCCACGATGGCGGTTTCCTTTGCCCTGCGAAACAGCAACCAGGTCTCGGCCGAAACGCGCAAAAAGGTTGTCCGCATCGCGCAAAAACTCGGCTACCGCCCGGACCCCGCCGTCGCCCGTTACATGGACTACCTGCGCCGCGGACGTCCCTCCGGCGTGTTTCATTCCACGATCGGTTTTCTCAACTTTCAGGACAACCCGGGCGCCTTCCACGGCGGCGGTTTTTTCACCCCGTTTCTTCGCGGCGTGCGCGAGCGCGCCGAGGCCACCGGCTACGCCGTCGAAGAGTTCTGGGCCGGCGATCCCGCCATCAAACCCGGACGCCTCAAAGGCATCCTCCAAGCCCGCGGCATCGACAGCATCATCATCCCGCCGCTCCCCGGTGACAGCGTCCACCTCGGCCTCGACTGCTCCGGCTTTTTCGGAGTGACCATCGCCTTCACCCTTGAAGAGCCTCGTCTCCCGCGTGTTTCCCATGACCACGCCGAAGGCGTCCGCCTCGCCCTCGACCAAGCTGCCGCCCTCGGTTACCGCCGCCCCGGCTTTGTCTGCACCGCCCACTCCGACTCCCGCGTGCGTCACCACTGGGCAGGCGGTTTTGTCGGTCGCGATCTTCACCTCTCCCCCGACGACCAAATCCCACCGCTCGTCCTCCCGCGACTCGACGCGCCCGCGCTCGACGCCTGGTTAAAAAAGCATCGCCCCGACGTCGTGTTGAGCCCGCAAGCCGAGCTTCACCCGCTCCTGCTCGCCCGCGGCCACCGTATCCCTCGGGACATCGGCTTCATCATTCTTGACCATTCCGCAGGCAAACCCACTTGGGCCGGCATCAATCAACAGGTGTCTTACCTCGGCCGCACCGCCGTGGACGTGCTCATCGCCCAACGCAACCGCAACGAACCCGGCGAACCCGAACACGCTCGCACGATCCTTATCGGCGGCTCCTGGCAACCCGGCGCCACCGTCCGCCGCGTTCGTGCCTGAACGGACCGCCGACGCCCCCGCGCCCATATTGTGCTTCACCCCACTCGCCCGCCCCAAACCTCCTTCATGTCCATCCTGCTAAACTCCTTCGCCCTCGTCGGCCTGATCGGCCTGTCGTCTACCGTCTTCGCCACCACGCCGATCCGCTCCGTGCCCACCGACCAGCCGGTCGTCGCGCTCACCTTCGACGACGGCCCGCACACCCCCAATACCACGCGACTGCTCGAGTTGTTCGCGGCCGAAAACATCAAAGTCACCTTCTTCGAGATCGCCGAAAAAGTCTCTAAACACCCCGAACTCGCGCGCTCCATCGTCGAGGCCGGCCACGAGATCGGCAACCACACCAAGACTCACGCCAACCTCGCCAAGCTCGCCGATCTCGATGCCGTGCGCGCCGAAATCGTCGAAGCGCAATCCATCATTCGCGCGGCAACCGGCATAACCCCCGTGGTATTTCGCGCGCCGTTCCTCGCCCACAGCCCGCACGTGTGGACCGTCCTCGGCGAACTCAAGCTGCCCTCGATCAACAGCGACGTCATCACGCAGGACTGGGACGGCGCAGTCACCAAGGAGCAAATCATCGAGCGCGCCACGAAGGCCGGCCCCGGCGACATCGTGTTGATGCACACTTGGCCCAACAAAACGGTGGAAGCACTCCCCGAGATAATCGCAGCCCTGCGAGCCAAAGGCCTGCGCTTCGTCA
>DFYA01000136.1 GCA_002382525.1 Opitutaceae bacterium UBA4094 | reverse complement strand
TTTAAAAGTTGGTGCTCGGGAAGGGACTCGAACCCTTACGCCTTTCGGCACACGCCCCTCAAACGTGTGTGTCTACCAATTCCACCACCCGAGCATTGTCTGACTGAGAGGAACGCGGACTAAGATAAATCTCGCTGACCGTGTAAAGCCCCGAAATGCATTTTTCTGTTTTCGGGAAACAGCTTGCTACTCCCTTGCCCGCATGGACACTGCTGGCGCGCATAAGCGCCTTTCAAGCCCGCCTTCAGCCCAACACTTACGCAGGTTTTCACGCCTGCATCGCTCCGAATGTCCGAGACGCCTCCCAACGATAAACCGGCCAAAGATTTCAACAAAATCGATTTGGCCCAACTCCAGAGCTTCAGCTTTGGCACGCAGTGGTCACAAGAAAAGTCCGATACCTCCGGCAACTCCGGCGGGCCTCGCGAATCCCGACGCGATGATCGTCCTCGTCGCGAAGGCGGAGGCCTCGGCGCTCCTCGCGACCGTCGTGGTTTTCGCAAACCGGCCGGTCNNGGTTTCGAATCCCGTGGTCCGCGCCGCGATGGTCCCGGTGGTGGCGGCGGTGCCCCTCGTGGCGAATTCCGCGGTAGTCAGGGCCAAGGCGGCGGCCAACGTCGTGAAGGCGGGCCGCGTTTTGGTGGTCCTCGCGAAGGCGGTTTCGCGCCGCGCGATCAAGGACCTTACGTTAGCCCGTTTTTTAACGTCACCTTTTATCCGGACGACACCGGGTTCTCCGCGCTCGCAAAAGCGATTCGCAGTTCCTGCCGCACGTATGAGCTCTTTGAAATCGCTCGCGTGATCATCGGCAAAAACGACCGCTTCATCGCGGTCGTTCAGCACAAGCCCTCCGAGGGTGGTGCCGCCGGGTCCAAGCCCGCTCCGTTCGCGATCTCGGTTCCGGACGGCGTGCCATTCGAAAGCGAAGAGGCTGCCGTGAATTACGTTTTGGAAAAGCATCTCGGCCAGTTCTTCGAGACGTCCGAGGTCGAGATCGACGCCCCGAAAGGCAATTTCCAAGTGGTCAACAAGTGCACCGTCACTGGTGAACTGCTCGGCCCTCCGAATTACCACCGCTATAACCAGATTGTGCAGCAGCACCACGCGGCCAACATCAAGCTGCCGTTCGAGGTGTATCGAAATAAGATCGAGACAGTCCGCGAACCCGAGGTGATCGCCCAGTGGCTGGAGAAGATGAAGAAGACCACGCGTTATACGTGGAAACTCGCTTCATCCGGTGCCACGCCCTCCACGCCCGTCGAACCCTCCGCCGAAATCGCTGCTGAAACCGCGCCGGCTACCGAGAGTGATAGCGCTCCGGACGCTGCGGTTGAGAACTCTGCGGATGTTCCCGCGGAGGCGGCTGCCGAGTCGCAAGCTCCGGAGCCCGCAGCGGCGCCGTCCTTCGATTCGTATGAAGAGGCGCGCCAGTATCTGCTCACCACCGCCAAGGCTCGGGTGGTGCGCACCGTCGAGTCCGTCCGCTTCTCGGGCAAAAACCTGGAGAACCTCCCGCAAGGCGAACTGCGTCGCACGATCGAAGGCGCGCTGGAGCGCCAACGCCGGTTCCCCTTGGATACAGCCAACGCGCTCCGCGGTCGCCTGCGTCGCGAGGGTTTCACCATCTTCAAGAAGGGCTCGAAGGGCATCAGCTACGTGTGTGCGGTGAAGCGGAAATTCCGCGTGCCGGGCCAGACGTTCTCCGACTCCATCGGAGCGCTGATCACGTTCATCGAATCGCATCCGATGATCAAGGCGAGCGACCTGCCCGACAAGTTCCTCGGCTTTGCCGCTCCGGCGACTCCCGCCAAACCCGCTGCGCCCGCTGAAGGTGCGGAGGTGGCCGAGCAGCCTGCGGAGGCCGCGCCCGCGTTGTCCGCCGAGCAGTCGGCCAAGCTCAATCGCCTCAACGGCGATCTGCGCTGGTTGGTAAGCGAGGGCTATGTGACCGAGTTTATCGATGGTCGCCTATTCGCGCCGGCCCCGGTGGTCGAGTCGCGCAAGAAGGAGATCGAAGGCGCGGAACATGATCCGGAGAATTTCCCCGAGGTGCCTGCCGACGCGCCGAAAGCGGAGGTTTCCAAGGCTGACGCGCCGAAGGCCGAGGAAGCGATCGCGGATGACGCGAACGCCGAGGCGGTGGCCGAGTCTGCCCCGAGCGATCCTGCAGTCGAAGCCCCTGCTGAGGAACCCTCGGCGGAGAAGCCGACGAGTTAATCTCTTTGAACTTTGGTTCTGTGCAAAGCCGCCCGTTTCCGGGCGGCTTTTTTTGTCGGAGGGGAGGCGGCGTTTATCGCAAAGACGGAAATGCGCGAGGACGTGGAGATAGGGTGGAGAATGGGGCGAATGGACCTTCGATCCATTCTCCGTCGTGGTTGCGGGTCGACGCGTAGCACACGCTTCCGGCGTGTCTCGGCGGGCGCGGAAGCAGGCTGGAAGCCTGCGCTACCTTCGATCAGCGGAGGCGCACGGTGTGATGTTGCTCGGCCGTGATGCCGAGATCGAGGTGGAGCGCGTTGGCGGGAATCCACGCGGCGATCTTTTCCGGCCACTCCACCGCCAAACACCAGGGGCTCACGAGAAAATCTTCCAACATAAGCGCGTCGAGCTGACGGTCGCTTTCCAAGCGATAGGCGTCCATGTGAACCAACGTGCGCTTCGTTCCCCGATGCAGCGTGAAGATGTTAAACGTCGGACTCGTCACCGGTTCGCCCACGCCGAGGCCGCGCGCGAGGCCTTGCACAAACGTCGTCTTGCCGACGCCAAGGTCGCCGTGGAGCGCCAGCGTCGTGTCGGGCGGGAGCGCAGCGGCCAACGTCTCGGCCAATGCGTGCATCTCGGCGGCGGACGTCGTGACGACGCCCGCGCGCAGTTTATCGAAGATGCTCATAACCTTGAAAATCGTGGAGGGTGAGCGCGCCGGGTTCGAGCACGCGGGTGAAGCGACCGATACAGGCAAGTGGTGTTGAGAACTTGCGTCGCCACGCGGCTTCGAACTTCGAGTGGTTGGCGCGGGCGGCGACGGTGAAGAGGAGTTCGAAGTCCTCGCCATCGGAGAGCGCGTGATCGAGGGTCGGGCGACCGTCGCGTTTGGCGAGCGTGCGGGCGGCGGCGCTGATCGGAATCGCAGTGGGGTTTAGGGATGGAACTGCGTTGTCCGGGGCGAGCGCGGGGAGGTCTTTGGCGAGCCCGTCACTGAGGTCCATGAGGGAGCGCACCTCGGGGCGCGTGGCGAGCCAAGCGCCTTCGGCGAGGCGGGGGGTGAAGCGGTGATGATGGCCGAGGATGCTGCCGCCGAGGGCGCCGGTGACGTAGATGGCGTCGCCGGGTTTGGCGCCGCGGCGGGTGAGCGTGCGGGGACCGGCGGCTTCGCCGAGGAGCGTGAGGGACGCGGTGAAACCGGCGGGCTGGCGGGTGATGTCGCCGCCGACGATGGGCGTGCGATAGGCGCGAGCGGTCGCGGCGAGTCCACGGTAAAATTGTTCGAGCCAACGCGTGCGCGTCGTCGGCGCGAGCGCGAGCGCGATCACGGCGGTGCGGGGGCGTCCGCCCATGGCGGCGATGTCGCTGAGGTTGCGCTTGAGAAGTTTGGCGGCGACGGCGCGCGGCGGCACAGAGTCATCGAAGTGTTCGCCGTAGACGACGGGGTCCACGGTGAGTAGCGGACGGTGGCGAGAGGTCGGCAGCACGGCGCAATCGTCGCCGATGCCAAAGGGTGCGGCCGGGGTCGCGTCACCCAACCAGCGCCGGATCGCGGCGATGAGGCGCAACTCGCCAAGGGCGCTGACGGAGTCGGTGGCGGTGTCGGTGAACGGGTTCAAACGCGGTCAGTTTTCGATGCCGAAGCCGGCCATCGCGAGGACGATCGTGTTGAGGTTAAAGAGGGCGTGGGCGATGATCGGGACGGAGATCCGGCCGGAGCGTTCGTAGGCGAAGGCGAACAGGATACCAAGCGCGAGGAGGGGAACAAATGCGGCGAGGTTGTCGTGAAAATAGGCGAAGATAAGCGCCGGCAAGACCATCGCGAAGGGGCGAGAGATACGTGTGCGCAGATAACGGAAGAGCCCGGCGCGGAAAATGAGTTCCTCGGTGAGCGGGGCGATCACCACGGCGAGCACGATCATGAGGAGGAGGAGCACGGGGTCGTCGGCGTTGCGGAAGACATCGACCATGCTCTGTTCGCTCGTGGGAAAATCGAGGAGGGCGAGGATGGTTTTCCAACCGAGGCCGACGCCGTTGATCACCGGGAGCGAGATGAGAAACGTGATCGTGCCGACAAGGATCGGGCGACTGGTGGGCGTTGAGGTGCGAGTGGTGGTGTCGCTGGGCACGCTGGCGACCAAGGATGCGTTTCCCGGAATAAAACGCAGGTAAAGTGCGGCGAGAAGCGCACCGCCGAGCATGCCGAGCTGGAAGGCGGCACCCCTCGCCATCAGCCACCAATCGCCATCGCGTGCCGCAGGGCCCAGCGAGTCGTTGCTTAAATTATACAAGACCTGCGGCAGCACGGCTCCGCCGAGGAACACCAGCAAGATGCCCACGACAAAACCCTCCAGCGAGATGCGCCAAGGCGCCAAGGCGGGGACCGAGGGGCCGAGTCGACCGGTGGCCAGCCGCCACAACAGGACCAAGCCGGCGAACCAACAGGCGACCTCGAAGACGATCAACGCAAACGGCAGGGAATCGGGAGCGGGCATTATCCGGGAGGGCGCGCGGGCGGCGGGGCGTGAGGCGGAGCGGACGCTGTTAGGCGAGGATCTTGCCTTGGTGGAAGACGACCTTGCCGTTGACGATGGTGGTCTTCACGCGGCCGCGAAGTTGTTGGCCGTGCCACGGGCTGTTGCTGGATTTGCTGAAGCCCGCCTTGGCGTCGTAGGTCCATTTTTCGTCGGGATCGAAGAGGCACACGTCGGCGGGGGCGCCCTCGGCAAGCGTGCCGGCTTCGAGCTTGAGAAGTTGCGCGGGTTTGCGGGTGAGGAGATCGACGACGGTCGCGAGCTTGAACTTGTTTTTGCGCACGAGGATCTCGAGCGAGACGGCGAGCGCGGTTTCGAGGCCGAGAATGCCGTTGGGGGCGTAGTCGAATTCCTTGTCCTTTTCGTAGTCGGTGTGCGGCGCGTGGTCGGTCGCGAGGATGTCGAGGGTGCCGTCGCGCAAGCCTTCGATGAGCGCGAGGCGGTCGTCCTCGGTGCGCAGAGGCGGATTCATTTTGAAGTGCGTGTCGAAGGTGCCGCACGCCTCGTCGGTGAGGGCGATGTGGTGCGGGGTAGCCTCGGCGGTGACGGAGACGCCGCGGGCTTTGGCGCGGCGGAGGATCTCGACGGAGTTGCGCGACGAGATGTGCTGCATGTGGATGTGCGCGCCGGTGTAGGTGGCGAGAATGACGTTGCGCGACACGATGATGTCTTCGGCGGCGTTGGGCCAACCGCGCAGGCCGAGGCGGGTGGAGACGATGCCCTCGTTCATGACGGCGCCCGCTGTCATAGAGTGGTCCTGGCAGTGGTCCATGAGCGGCAGGTCGAACATCTTGGCGTATTCGCAGGCGCGGCGCATGAGTTCGTTGGACTGCACGCAATCGCCGTCGTCGGTGATGGCGATGACGCCCGCGCGTTTGAGCGAACCGATGGGGGCGAGCGCCTGGCCCTTCATGCCGACGGTGATACAGCCGGTGGGGTAGACTTTGATGCAGGCGGTGCGGGCGATGGAGTCTTTGATCTGCTGGATGGTGCCGGCGGTGTCGGCGACCGGGGACGTGTTGGGCATGCAGACCACGGAGGTGAACCCGCCGGCGGCACCGGCGCGGCAGCCGGTCTCGATGGTTTCCTTGTGCATCTGGCCGGGCTCGCGGAAGTGCACGTGGATGTCCACGAGACCCGGGCTAGCAACGAGGCCGGCGGCGTCGATCACCTTGGCCTTTTTCTTTTCGGCGGCGGGAAGCGAGACGACGATTTTACCGTTGGAGATAAAGAGATCGCCGACGGCGTCGCGCTTGGAGGCGGGGTCGATGACGCGGGCGTTTTTAATGTGAAGGGAAGGCATGTGTTTTGAAAAATCCCAAACGCCAAATCCCAAACGCCAAATAATGAGAGGGAATGACGAAGGGGAACGGTTGAAATTTTGGCGTTTGGACCTTTGGCGTTTGGAGTTTGCCGACGTTAGTCGGCCGAGACCACGTTTTCGGGTTGGCCGCCGGAGCAGAGGTAGAGGACGGCCATGCGGACGGCGATGCCGTTGGTCACTTGCTCAAGAATGACACTGTGCTCGCCGTCGGCCAACTCGCTGTCGATCTCGACGCCGCGGTTGATCGGACCGGGATGCATGATGATCGCCTTCGGGTTGAGCCAGCCGGCGCGCGTTTTGTTGAGTCCGAAGAGGCCGGTGTATTCGCCGAGCGACGGGAACATGCCGGCGGTCTGGCGTTCGTGTTGTATCCGCAAAAGCATGACAACGTCGGCGTCGCTGAGCGCGCTCTTTAAGTCGTGCGATACCGTGACGCCAAGCGGCTCCAGCGTGTGCGGGACGAGGGTGGACGGGCCGACGACGGTGACGTTGGCGCCGAATTTGACGAGGGCGTGGATGTTGGAGCG
>DFYA01000069.1 GCA_002382525.1 Opitutaceae bacterium UBA4094 | reverse complement strand
GGCCGCGTGCACGACTCGCAACGCATCGATTTCCTCCACCGCTACCTGCTCGGCCTCGACCGCGCCCTCTCCGAGGGTGTCGACGTCCGCGGCTACTTCCAGTGGTCTGTGATGGACAACTTCGAGTGGGCCGAGGGTTACAAGCATCGCTTCGGCCTCGTTCACGTGGACTACGAAACGCAGGTCCGCACGCCCAAGGATTCCGCCTTCTGGTATCGCGAGGTCATCCGCACCAACGGCGCCCTGCTCCACCGCAAGACCGCCGCCTCCGCCAATCCGTTCACCACGGTCGCCGCCCCTGGCGAAACGGCAACGCTCACCACCGCTGCCGTCTGATCCGCTTTCTCGCTTCCCTCTTTCCCCATGATCCACCCGACAACTTCCCTTCGCGCCACGCTAGCCGCGCTGGTCGCCTTCGCCGCGACCCTCGCGCTTCATTCGGCCACCGCTCCGGCTTCACCCGAACTGCTCGCTCCCGCGACCGCCGACCTCGGAGCCTTCAAACTTGAAAAGGACCCGGCTCTCTCGCTCGACAGGTCCACCGGATCCCCCCTCCTCAAGGTCGTTTTCCCCGGCAACAGCGGCTACCCGGGCATCAATCTCCCTATCCCCGGCGGCGCGTGGGATCTCTCCGCCTACGCCGGCGTCGAGGCCGAGATCGCCAACGTCGGCCAAGCCCGCGCCAACATCGGCCTGCGTATCGACAATCCCGGCGACTGGAAAAAATCCCCGTGGAACTCCAACAACGTCTGGATCGCCCCCGGCGAGGCCAAGACCGTCAAGGTCACCTTCGGCCAGTCGTATGGACGCCCTGGATACGCCCTTGACGCGGCCAACGTGAGCAACGTCAAGCTCCTCGCCGACAACCCCAAGCAGGACGTCACCCTCCTCGTCAAATCCATCCGCGGCTTCGGCACCGCCTCCGAACGCCCCGCCGCGCCCGCCGCGGCCGCTGCTCCGGTTAGCCCGTCCACCGCCGCTCCGGCCGCCGCCGGCGCTCCGCTGTTCACGCCCACCGCCGAGAACATCACCACCCTCAAGACCGAGAAGAACCCCGTTCTCTCCGTCGAAAACTCCGCCCTGAAGGTCGCCTTCCCCAACGGCGGCGATTATCCCGGTCTTGATTTCCCCCTGGCCGGCGGCACCGCCAACTTGGCCGCCTTCGCCGGACTCCAGGCCGAGGTCACCAACGTCGGCCAGTCCCGCCTCAACGTGAACCTCCGCGCCGACAATCCCGGCGACTGGCGCCAGAACCCCTGGAACACCGGCAACGCCTGGATCGCCCCCGGCGAGACCAAGACCGTCAAGGTCGTCTTCGGCCAATCGTATGGAAATCCCGGATACGCCCTCGACGCCTCCCGCGTGAGCAACGTCAAGCTGTTCGTCGAGCGCCCCAAGGCCGACGCCGCCATCCTCGTCAAAAACATCGCTCCCTTCGGCACCGCCGGCGTCCGCGAGGTCGCCTCCGCCTCGGCGCCCGCCGCACCCGCCGCCGGCACCGACGCCACCTACTCCCCGTCCATCGGCGGCGAGTTGCTCGACCTCGGCAAAAACAAGCTCGCCGGCTTCAACTACAACGACTCCTCCGCCGTCATCGAGAACGGCAAGATCAAGGTCACCTTCAACGCCGGCTCCAACTACCCCAACATCCAGTTCCCCATTCCCAAGGGCGGCTGGAATCTCGACGCCTTCGGCGGCATCGAGGTCACGATCACCAACCCCAACGACCGCCGCGTCACCGCCTTCGTCCGCGTCGACAATCCCGGCCATTGGAAGACCGAACCATGGAACACCGAAAACCTCGTGATCGGCGCCGGTGAAACCAAGACCCTCACCCTCACCTTCGGCCAGCAAAACGGAGCCCCCGCCTTCCCGCTCAACCCGAAGCGCATCTCCGCCATCCAGCTGTTCATCGTTCGCCCGAAGGCCGACACCACCCTCGTCCTCTCCGACCTCAAGGCCTCCGGCAGCCCGTCCGCCACCGCCGCCGGCCTCACCTCCCCCGCCGACCGCAACATCCCCGTCACGCCTCCGGCCTGGCTCGGCCAACGCCCGCCCGTCGAAGGCGACTGGGTGCAGACGCTCAACGAAGAGTTCGATGGCAACAAACTGAACGACAACCTCTGGACCACCCGCTTCCCGTGGGACGGCCCGCAGCCCGGCCAGCTCCAGCGCTACGCCCCCGAAAACGTCAGCGTCGTTGACGGCGTCCTCATCCCTCAAATCCGAGAAACGCCATGGTCACGAAAACAACGACCCCGCGCGCCCGACCCGCGAGTTCACCTCCGGCCTCATCCAGAGCTACGACAAGTTTGCGCAACTCTACGGCTACTTCGAAGCCCGCGTGAAGTTCCCCACCGCCCGCGGCCTCTGGCCCGCCTTCTGGCTCATGCCCGACCGCGGCGCCGCCTCCGGCCTCAGCCAATGGCAACGCCGTGACACCGGCAACGGCGCCATGGAAATCGATATCATCGAGCACCTCACCGAATGGGGCCCTGGCCGCAACAACGTTGCCGTTCACTGGGACGGCTACGGCGATAAGCACAAGTCCTGGGGCACCAGCCAGCTCTACTTCGGCCCCACCCCCGACGGCTGGCACAACTTCGGCCTCCTCTGGGAGCCGGGCAAACTCACCTGGTTCATCGACGGCAAAAANNGTCGAATTCGAAAACGAACGCATCTCCAACGTCCCCAGCTACATCAAGCTCAACACGCAGATGGGCGGCTGGGCCACCAAGGACGTCGATCTCTCCAAGCTCCCCGATTATTTCAAAGTCGATTACGTTCGGGTGTGGCAACTTAAGGACCGCCGCTAAACACCCGATACCCTTCGTTTAAGCTCCGTTTCCCCGCGATAGGGAGTCGCATCCCTCTCGCGTTTCCCCACCCCGTTTTACCCCCGCCCCCTCACCGCAATGACTCGCCGCCCCTCCTCCCC
>DFYA01000126.1:2408-14231 GCA_002382525.1 Opitutaceae bacterium UBA4094 | reverse complement strand
CCTTACGCTGCCGCGTAACGTTTGGGATTTCGCAAGATACGATGTCATCTCGCATCTGCTCGCGTGTAAACCCACGCATGTTTCCGCCCACCGGGGCAGGGCACGGCGGCGCAGGTTAGCCGCGCTTCCCAGCCACTCACGCGACACGGGTGGGTCGCACCGCCGATGCTTCGCTCTGGCGTGACGATTCGCCCAGGGGGCGGGCATGAGGGCACCGGGCGGGCCGACGGGCACGGGCTCCGCTTCGCTTGTCCGCTCGCCTGCGCGGGCCGCCTCCGGCGACTCCGCTCCGGCACCGGCCAGGCTTCGCTCCACCCGGCCCGCGACTCCGCCCCGGCCAAAGCGCATCCCGACCGGCGGCAAACGGACGCGCCGAAAATAGGGACACCTGTCGATCCGACCGATGCCCCGAAAGTCCGGAGGACGGGCCTCGTTTCGATCACCGACGCCCGCAACCCACTGCATCAACCTCGTCGCAGGCTCCTCGCTTGATGCAGCCGGTTGCCCTTGGCGGACACCATGCGACACGCGCGCGAAGACACGGGCGCGTTCGTCACCTCGCTTCTCCGTCCGCCTGCGCGGGCCTCCTTCGTCGGCTCCGCTCCGGCTACCGGCTCGCTCGGCTCCGAACGTCCCGAGACTTCGCGCGGGCCGATAAGATTAGCTCATGTTGAGCAGGCCACGGGAACGCCTTTCAGGACAAGGGCAGCCCTCTGTTTTCCCAGCCTACCACGCCCGGCAAGGTTGTGCGCTACGCGCCTCCACCACGGCCCTCCGCGCATCGGCGCGGACGGCCTTTGCCTGGGCGTGCTGACGGGCCGGGAGATCGGGCTGGCGGAGATACCCGGCACGGTGCCGGAATCCGACCACGCGCGATCTCGCGACACACCATGAACACCGAAGTTCAACGCGACACCGCCATCAAAAAACTCAGTGAGACCATCACTCCGGGGGCGACGATCTACGTCCTCTTGCGACGCAAGAACAAGCTCGGCACCTGCCGGTGGCTTGAGTTCTACCACATCCACGACGGCCAGCTCAAATGCATCACCTGGGACGTGTCCCTCGCCATCCAAGGCGAGTATTGCCGCGAGCATGACGCAGTCAAATTCACCGGCGCGGGTTTGGATGTCGGCTACGCCAGCGTTCGCGACTTGAGCGATGCTCTCAGCCGGACACTAACGCACAAGTGGCTTTGACCGCGACGCGCGCGCCGGCGTGACCGGCGCGCATTTTATCCCGTCGATTTCCGCCGCAAATTTACCAGCGACATACCCGCCCAACTCATGGTCGAACTAAACGAACATCCACTACGCAGTAATTGACATTCGTCGATTTCATCGTCCTGCGTTGGTCGTGCGTCTTTTGAGACAAATCGTAGCCTTCGTGCTGCTGGCCCTATGGATGCCAGCGACGCAGCACTGCGCATTTGGAGCGGTTGCAGCTTGGGAATCCAGCCTGTGCGAAACCGTCTGCAATCACGACGCCGAAGGCACTCACGAGGACGCATGCACCGTGGTGGAGAGCGGCGACTACACCTCGGCGATCACGCTCGCCCATGTGCCCGCGCCCCAGCTCACCACGCTCGCATGTCTGGCCTGCATCCACGCCCGTCTCCTTTCCGAGGCCACCCCGCTCGCACCTCCGGTGTGGAGCAAAGATGACCCCGCCGACTGGGTTCCCCAATGGGCGTTTATTGCCCGAGCCGCGCTACCTGCGCGCGCGCCCACTCTGACCTGATGCCGCTCTAGGGCGACCCTGCGCGGTCGCCTGCGGCTTTTCCACGGACGGCTCGTTTCAGAACGAGTCCATTGCATGCCGTCGCCCATTTGGCGCGGCTGCCGGCCCTCCGCCCGTCGCGGGGACTTTCATTCGATCAGGTCATGTTTTTCCGAACTCTTTTGCCGCTATGCGTGCTCGCGAGCCTCTCCGCCGCCGAGCCGCCCCTCACCCCCGAGACCGCCACGCGTCTCGCCCTTGAACAAAATCCCGAACTCGCCGCCGCCCGCGAGTTGATCGCCGAAGCCGAGGCTCGCTCCTCCGGCCTCGGTCGCCTGCCCAATCCCGAACTCGAAACCGAAGTCGCCCTTGGCCGACAAGGTCGCGGACGCATCGAGATCGGCCTTTCCCAAACCTTCCCGCGCGCTTCGCGTCTCAGGCTGGAGCGCCGCGTCGCCGCCGAAAGCATCCTACTCGCCCGGCGCGAGGTCGCCATCGCCGAACTGGCTCTCACCGCCCGCACGCGGCTGGCCGTGCTGGAGCTGGCCGCCGCCCAATCCGAGCTGCGACTTGCCGAGCAACAAGCCACGCTTGCCCGCGAACTGGCCACTGCCCAAAAGGCTCAGACCCGCGCCGGTCAGCTCTCGTCCCTCGATTCCGCCCAGGCAGAACTCATGGCCCGCGAAGCCGAGCTGGCAGTCGCGACTCCGCGCGCCGCCTACGCGGCTGCATCCATGCAGCTCGCCACCGTGTTAGGACGCGAGGCCGACGCCGACCTCACCGTCGCCGTCGATCTAGCCCTGCCGCCCGACGAGGCCGCCGTCCCTCCGCCGGGGCTTTGTGCCGACGTTTCTCTCGCGGAGGCCCAGCTCAGCGCCGCCGACGCCGAAATCGCGCTCGCCCGCTCGCAGGGCAAAGAAGACTTCAAAGTCGGTGTCTTCGCCGAGGGCGAACAAGACCGCGACGACTTTGGCGGACGTGAACAAGAGGCCAAGCTCGGCCTGCGTTTCAGCATCCCGCTGCCGGTGCGCAACGTCTCCGCTCCGCTGATCGCCGAAAAACAGGCCGCCCGCCGCCGCGTGGCGCTCGAACGCGAGGCCCGCGTGCGTGAAGCCGTGAACGAAGTCGCCGCCAGCGCCACCGAGGTGCGCGCCCGACACGTCGCCGCCCGCGCCATCGCCGCCGAGCTGCTTCCCGCCGCCCGCGCCCACCTCGCCGCCGCCGAGGCGGCCTACGCTCGCGGCGAGATCGACTCGACCCCGGTGTTTCGCGCCCGCGAACGCCTTGCCGAGATCGAACGCTCCGACCTAGCCGCCCGCCTCGCCTACCACCGCGCCGCCGTGCGCCGCCTGTCCGCCGCCTGCTGCATCCCCCTCTGAATCCCATGAAACTCTCTTCTTCTCTTTATCTTCTTCTCGCCACCTCGCTCGTCGCCGCACCCGATGCGAAGCGCGAGCAAAACACCGTCGTGCTCGACGCCAACGCCGTCGCCAACCTGCGCCTCGAATTCGCCTCGGCCGAGCCGCGCCTCTTCGAGGAAACGGCCTTCGCCCTCGGACGCATTGAAAGCCGCCCCGGAGCCACCGCAGCCGTGAGCAGCCGCATCTCCGGTCGCGTGGTCGGCCTCGCCGCCACCCTCGGCGAAGCGGTCAAGGCCGATGCCGAAATCGTCCGCGTGGAAAGCCGCCAGGCCGGCGATCCTCCGCCCGTCGTCGCTCTGCGCGCCCCTCAGGCCGGCATCGTCACCGCGCTCGACGTCCACCTCGGCGATCCGGTCGAGCCCGACGCCGCTCTGCTGGAAATCACCGACCTCTCCGACGTGCATGCCGTCGCGCGTGTGCCCGAAACCGTCGCGGGCCGCCTGCGCCTGGGGGAAACCAAGGCGCGCATTCGCCTGACCGCCTTCCCCGGCGAAGTGTTCACCGGCGAACTCGTGCGCCTCGGCGCCGAGGCCGATCCCGCGTCCGGCACTCTCACCGCGCACTTCCGCCTGCCCAATCCCGACGGTCGGCTCCGCCCCGGTCTGCGCGCAGAGTTTGCGCTCGTCCTCTCCAGCCGCGCCGATGTGCTCTCGGTGCCGCGCGAGGCCGTTCAAGGCGAGGGCACCGCACCGCGCGTGGTCTTCACCAAAGACTTCGAGTTGCCCGGAGCCTTCGTCAAAACCCCCGTCGTCCTCGGCTCCGCCAACGACCGCTATGTCGAGATCGTCAGCGGCATTTTCCCCGGCGATGAAGTCGTCACCACCGGTGCTTACTCGCTCTCCTTCGCAGGTGGCGGCGGCGTCTCGCTCAAGGAAGCGCTCGACGCGGCCCACGGCCACGAACACGCCGCCGACGGCGGTGAACTCCCCAAAGGCGGAGCGTCCGCCCCGGCAGCCGCCGCCGCTGGCGACGACCACGGCCATGAACACGGCGAAGAGTCCCACGCGGGCCACCCCGAGCGCCCGTGGCAGATAGCCACCGGCGTGCTCGCCCTGATCGCCGCAGCCTTAGGCCTCCGCCTCGCCACCCGCCGCTCCACCCCAAACCGGAAGGAAACCTGAGCCATGCTAAATCTTCTCATCCGCTGGTCGCTGCGCCACCGCGCGGTCGTGTTGGGGCTCGCCCTCATCGTGCTCGCCCTCGGTCTGCGCACCGGTATCCAACTCCCCGTCGAGGTCTTGCCCGATCTCACCAAGCCGACTGTCGTCATCCTCACGGAATCTCCCGGCCTCGCGCCGGAGGAAGTCGAGGCACGCGTCACGCAACCGCTGGAAAGTGCGCTCATGGGCGTGGCCAACCTCACCCGGCTGCGCTCCAATTCCGACGTCGCCCTGTCCTTGATCTACGCCGAGTTCGGCTGGGATACGGACATCTACACGGCCCGCGTCCAGGTCCAGGAACGCCTGCAAACCGCGCGTGAACAACTGCCCGAGGGCGTGCAGCCCTTCATGACTCCCGTCGCCTCACTTATGGGCGAAATTATGCTAGTCGGCGTTCGCTCCACCGTGCCGGAAGGACAGCCGGGATACCTCGCCCCCTCGGAAGTGCGGACGGTGGCCGATTGGACGATCCGACGCCGCCTGCAAAGCATCCCCGGCATCGCCGAGATTCTCAACATGGGCGGTGGTGTCCGCCGTCTGGAGGTCCAGCCCGATCCTTCGCGCATGGCCGCGTATTCGGTTTCCCACGACGAACTCGCCTTCGCCGTGGCCTCCGCCGCCGGCACCACCACCGGCGGTTTCCTCAATAACGGCCCCACCGAGATCATGGTGCGAAACCTCGCCATGAGCACCGACCTGACCGCCCTTGGCCACACCGTGGTCAAGATCGTCGAGGGCCGCCCGGTCACGCTAGCCGACGTGGCCACGTTGGCCTGGGGCATCGAGCCGATGCGCGGCGACGCCTCCGTCAGCGTCGTGCCGGAAAAGGAGCCCACCCGAGGCGTCATCATGTCGATCACCAAGGCCCCCGGCTTCGACACCCGCGCCATGACCGAGCAGATCGAGGCCGCGCTCGCCGAGCTACGGCCCGCCCTCCCTCCCGGTATCGAGATTATTCCGCTCTTCCAACAGCGCCAGTTCATCGACCACGCCATCGGCAACCTGAAGGAGGCGATCCGCGACGCCGGCATCATGGTGTCGATCATCCTGTTCCTCTTCCTGCTCAATATCCGCACCACCGTCATCACGTTGACCGCCATCCCGCTGAGCTTCGCGATCACGTTGCTCACCTTCACCTGGTTCGGCCTTTCGGTGAACTCCATGACTCTCGGCGGCCTCGCCGTCGCGATGGGCATGGTGGTGGACGACGCCATCGTGGACGTGGAAAACGTCTTTCGCCGACTGCGCGAGAACGCCTCTCGTGCGAAGCCGCGACCGCGACTACCGGTTATCGCCGAAGCCTCCGGCGAAGTGCGAAACTCCATCCTCTACGCCACGATTCTCATCGTGCTGGTGTTTCTCCCGCTCCTCGGCCTAAGCGGTGTCGAAGGCAAGCTCTTCGCCCCGATCGCCATCGCCACCATCCTGAGCATGGCGGCGTCTTTTCTCGTCTCGCTCACCGTCATCCCCGTCCTCTGCGCTTTGTTGCTCAACCCCAAATCGGGAACCGAGCACGCCGACGGTGTTTTCGTGCGCGGACTCAAACGCGCGGTCAAAGCCACGGCCATCGATCCCGCACTGCGGTTTCCGATTCCCGTCCTCGCTCTCGTCACGGTGCTGCTGGTCGCCGCCTTCGCCCTCTACCCGAGAATGGGGAAGGACTTTCTGCCCAAGTTCCGGGAGGAAACCATCCTCGTCGCGGCCACCGCTGCCCCCGGCACTTCGCTGCCTGAGATGAACCGCATCGGCGACATCATCGAGCGCGAACTCTTGTCTGTCGACGGCGTCTCCAAGGTGGGTCGTCGCCTTGGTCGCGCCGAACGCGGCGATCACGTCGTGCCCGTCTCCACTGCCGAGTTCGACGTGGACTTCGTCCCGGGCGGCAAGCGCCCCCGCGCCGAGATCATCGACGAGATCAACACCCGCCTGCGCCGCATCCCCGGAGCCTTCGCCGTCGTCAGCGGCCCGCTGGCCGACCGCATCGGCCACATGCTCAGCGGAGTCGCCGCCCCCGTGGCGGTGAAAATCTTCGGCCCCGACCTCGCGGAGCTGCGCCGCGTCGGCGAGCAGGTGCAGGCCATCGCCCGCGCCATCCCCGGATTTGAAAAAGCCCGTCTCGACGCGCAGGCGGATATTCCCCAGCTCCGCATCGAGGCGGACCGCGAACGCGCCGCCGCCTACGGCCTCACTCCCGGAGCGCTCAACGACCTCCTCTCCACGCTCGTCGGCGGGCAGGAAGTCGCCGAGCTGCGCGAAGGACAGCGCACCGTGCCGCTCGTCCTGCGCCTGCCAGAAACATGGCGCGCAAGCCCGGACCGCCTGCGCGAGCTGCTCATCGAGACTCCGCTCGGGCCTCGCATCCCGCTGAGCGCCGTCGCCGACGTGCGCGACGCTCGCGGCCCCAACGTCATCTTCCGCGAAAACAGCCAACGCCGCATCACCCTCGCCATCCAGCCCACCGGCCGCGATGTCGGGGCCAGCGTCGAGCTGCTCCGCGCCGCCGTCGCCGAGAAAGTCGCCCTACCGGAGGGCTATTTCGTGACCTACGAAGGCGAGTTCGAGGCCCAGCGCGACGCCACCCGGCGCATCGCCATCCTCGGCGCGATGATCGTGGTGGTGATCATTGTTCTCCTCCAAGCCTACTTCCGCAGCCTCGGCCTCGCGCTCCAAGTCATGCTCAGCATCCCGCTGGCGCTGGCTGGCGCGCTCGTCTTCACTTGGTGGAAGCTCGACAACATCAGCATCGCCACGCTGGTCGGTTTCATCGCGGTGGGCGGCGTCGCGGCGCGAAACAACATCATGCTGCTCTCCCACTACCTGCATCTCATGCAGCACGAGGGGGAAAGCTTCACTCGCGAGATGGTGGTGCGTGGCACGCTGGAACGCGTCGTTCCCGTGCTCATGACGGCGCTCGCCGCCGGTATCGCGCTCATTCCGCTCGTCCTCGCCGCCGACGAACCCGGCAAGGAAATCCTGCACCCGGTCGCAGTGGCCATCGTCGGAGGCCTCGCCTCCTGCACCATCCTGACCTTCGTCGTCACCCCGGCGGTGTTCTTCGCCTTCGGCCGACGCTCCGCCGAGCGTTCGCTCGCCGTGCATGGTGACCTCTTTGAATGACCACCTTCCTTTTGTCCGTAACCCAACAACAAACCAAACCATCGATATCATGAAACTGCCTATCCCCACCCGCATCCTTGCCCTTGTCCTCGCTTGCACCACGCCGGCATTTGCCGCCGACGGTCACGACCACGCCGGGCACTCCCATGCCGCCAAGATCACCGGCCCTAACAAAGGGCGCATTCTGACCCAACTGGAACCTCACGCGGAGCTTTTCGTCACCGCCGAGCGCAAGGTGCGCATTACCTTCGTGGATGACTCGGGCAAGCCCGTGGCCATCCCTGAGGGATTCAGCGCCACGCTGATCACCGGCGACCGCGCCAAGCCGACCACGCTACAGTTCGCCGCAGAGGGCGAAGGCGCGGCCGCGACCCTGCTGAGCACCACCGCTCTTCCCGAAGGTCAAAACCTCCCTGCCATCCTTCGCGCCAAGCCGGAGGCCGGCGCTCAGCCCGTGACGATCCGCTTCCAGCTCAATCTCGCCAACTGCGGCGAGTGTGACCGCCCCGAATACGCCTGCGTCTGTGCGCACTAAGCCCGAGTGCCGCGGTCCCCATTGATCCGAGCCCTCAAGGACTCTCACTCGTCAACACCAGCCACTCCGCCGCCATGAGCCACGACCACCAAGACACCTGCGATAACGACGCGCCCACGCCTCACCATCACGGTTCCTGTGGTTGCGATCATGGTGGCGACCAGCACTGGGAGAATCGCAGTCTCGCGCTTTCGGGACTCTTGGTGGCCGCCGGCTTCCTCGCACGCTGGACGGGGGCGGCTTCGTTCGTGGTTGAAACGACGGTGTTCGCCGCCGCCATCGTGTCGGGAGGTTGGTTTTTGCTTCCCGGCGCATGGCGCGCGCTCCGACGCCTCCAGCCCAATATCGCGCTTCTGATGGTTATTGCCGTGCTCGGTGCCGCCATCATCGGCGAGTGGGCCGAGGCCGCCACCGTCGTTTTTCTTTTTGGCATCGCCGAATGGCTGGAGGGCTGGGCCGACCGACGCGCCGACCGGGCCACGCGCGCCCTCCTCGAACTCGCGCCCGACACCGCGCGAGTCCGCGAGGAAGACGGCCGCTTTTCCGAACGCCGTGTCGGCGAGGTCGCGCTCGGCGCGATTGTCTCCGTGCAATCCGGCCAGCGCATTCCGCTGGATGGCGTCGTCACACGCGGCGAATCCGCCGTGAACCAAGCCCCCATCACCGGTGAATCCGTGCCGGTCGAGAAAGCCCCCGGCGCGACCGTCTTTGCCGGCACCATCAACGGGCAAGGCTCCCTCGAAATCGAAGTCACCAAAGCCGCCGGCGACACCACCCTCGCCAAGATCATCCGCCTGGTCGAGCAGGCCCAGGCGCAGAAGGCCCCGACTCAGCGTTTCGTCGATACGTTTGCCCGCTACTACACGCCCCTCGTCACCCTCGCGGCCCTGCTCATCTTTTTGGTGCCGCCCCTCTTTCTCGGCGGCGAATGGAACGTATGGCTCTACCGCGCCTGCGTCCTGCTCATCATCGCCTGTCCCTGCGCGCTGGTCATCTCGACCCCCGTGAGCATCGTCGCCGGACTCACCGCGCTCACCCGGCGCGGCGTGCTCGTCAAAGGCGGTGCCCACCTCGAAACGCTAGCGAAACTCCGCGCGCTCGCCGTGGACAAAACCGGCACCATCACGGAGGGCAAACCCCGCGTCACCGCTGTCACCGCGTTCGCGCCCGCCACCGCCGACGAAGTCGTGCGCATCGCCGCCGCCATCGACGAAAATTCCTCTCATCCCTTGGCGCAGGCGGTCGTCGCCTACGCCGAGGAGAGCAATATCCGCCCGGCCAAAGCCGACAACTACCGGTCGCAACTCGGCCGGGGAGCCGACGCCACCATCGACGGGCGACCCTGTTTCGTCGGCAACCACCGCTTCGCCCACGAGCTGGGAGTCTGCACTCCCGAGTTGGAAAGACGCTTGGCCGAAATCGAGAAGAGCGGCCAATCCGTCGTCATCGTGGGACACCGCCCGCACGCGGGCGAAAGCGGCGGCGTTTTGGGCGTCATGGCGGTGGGCGACGCGGTGCGCCCCAAGGCCAAAGACGCCATCGCCGCGCTCCACGCGGTCGGCGTTGCCAAGGTCATCATGTTGAGCGGCGACAATCAGCGCACCGTGGATCACATCGCGCGTGCGGTCGGCATCGACGAGGCGCGCGGCGACCTGCTCCCCGACGACAAAGTCGCGGCCGTCACGCAACTGCGCGAGCAACACCGCTTCGTCGCGATGGTCGGCGACGGCGTGAACGACGCCCCCGCGATGGCGACGGCCAACCTCGGCATCGCGATGGGCGCGGCTGGCACCGACGCCGCCATTGAGACCGCCGACGTGGCGCTCATGCAAGACGACCTCGGCCAAATCGCCGACGCCATCCGCCACGGCCAACGCACGCTGCGCACCATCCGCGTTAACATCACGTTCTCGCTCGGTCTCAAAGCGCTTTTCCTCGGCCTCGCCTTGGCCGGCCACACGAGCCTCTGGCTCGCCATCGTCGCCGACACCGGCGCGACCCTGCTAGTAGTCGCAAATTCACTCCGCCTCCTCCGTGTCACGCCGTCACCCACATAAAACTGGCGACACAAAGCGGGAAAAGCACCCGCCACCGTTAAAAAAAGTGTTTTCCAAGGCCTTGGCTTTGCTCCCTGGCTGGGTGTTGCGGAATGTTGGCCGGCCTTGCTCTTGGGCTATACTGGAACCGCACCTTGATTCCCATGCAGGTCGGAGGAGTTTTCGGATTATTGGTAGGCACGAGCATAGACTGGTTCGTCGGACGGAAATGAAGCGCACGGTTCATTCTTAAAGAACGCAAAAGCCCCGGCTCGTTTCCGAGCCGGGGCTTTGTTTGAGAATTAG
Source organism: Opitutaceae bacterium UBA4094 (assembly GCA_002382525.1). GTDB lineage: Bacteria > Verrucomicrobiota > Verrucomicrobiia > Opitutales > Opitutaceae > Rariglobus. The sequence continues at coordinate 3,937 of DFYA01000126.1, read as the reverse complement.
CACTCAGGAGCCGCAGGCGGCTTTGCACTTGGCGGTATCGGCGACAGCGCCGTCGCATTTCACCGTGCTGGTGCGTTTGCCCTGCTTCACGATCATGCTTTTGCATTTTTCGGAAGCGGGTGACTTCACTGCCGGTGCAGCCGCACGTTCAGCGGCAGCGGCGCGGTCCGCATGACGGGCGTTCCAATACTGGATGCCAGGGCCAGCGAAAGAAGCGGAGGCCGAAGCGACCGCGACGAGGGAGATGATGGCGAGACGAAAGGTTTTCATGGGATGTAGGATTTTGAATTTTGGATTACAGGTGGAGAATTGCTCTTCAGTGGCACGAGATTATCGAACTCACTTTTCGCAGTGGGCTTTGCATTTCACGGTTTCCTTGGTGCAAGCCTCACTCGTGGTTCTCTTGCCAAATTTCTTAAACATCCGGGGCGTCGTCTCACCGGACTCGGCGGAGTAGCTACGGTAGGCAGCGGAGCCTGCGGGAGGAGGAGTGCTCTTGCCGCGCGGACCGGCGAAGGCGAACGAAGACGCGAACGCGGTGATCAGGACTAGGGTGACACGGAGGGTTTTCATGATGGGACCTGGTTTGTTGGGTTTTAGTTTCGTCGAGGAACCAGCGTCCCCCGAACATAAGACCATACCCCGCTGACCCGACCCAACCCTCATCGAGAATCGAAATTACTCATCACGGCGAAAACCCCGGTGTTTGCCTCGACGTTTCGCAATCGCGGCATTTGCGATGGAATATTGCCGCAGGCAACGGATCGCCAATGCGACTCAATCCAGTCCGGCATATTGGCGAACAGCTCGGGGAGGCATGGAGGCTGAGGGGACAGACGCTCCGAAAGTATCGTGATTCGTGAATCCGGTGCTTCGGCGCATGTCGGGCGATCCCCTCTTGCGTGATTGTTAATCTCAATGGTGGGCGTCGTGTCCGCCGTCCGCCGCGGACTTGGTCGCGGCCTGACTCTTGATCGAGCCACAAGGCAGCATGGAGGCACCGTAATAAGGGTTGTTGATTTTCTTGTCGGCCTGCAGCCAGTCACCGCCTTGGTTGCCAAAGGCCATCGGGCAATGCGCCACGTAGAGATCTTGCCCGCCGGTGGTGCCGACATGGGAGACCAGGGAGATCAGCTCCTTCGACACCGTGAGAAAATTCGTGCGGGCGGCGGCAATGTCGGGAGCCATCGCCAGTGCCTTGGCGGGCGCAGTGAAAGCCTTGAAGTCCGGCCCCTTGGCCGCGGCCGCCAGCAACTCGCCGGCCGCTGCCTTGGCGACGGGCAGGTCGTCGGCCGCGAGCGCGGTCTGCACCTTTAGGTAGGGCGACACCAGGCTGTCGGTGAACGCGGGCTTGAAGGTGTCGGGATGGGCAAAGCCGGGCTGGGCGACGAAGGCGAGCAGCCCGAGGAGGAGGAGTTGACGGATGGTTTTCATGATTGGGGATGATTGGAAATGGTTGGGTTGGGAGGGATGGATTTTCGGGTTGGAGCGCCTCAGACGAAGCGGCGGAGACGCAGGCGGAATTCTTC
>DFYA01000126.1:0-2321 GCA_002382525.1 Opitutaceae bacterium UBA4094 | reverse complement strand
ATGCGGGCGCGGATGTCGTCGGGCGTCTCCGACGGCGCGTCGTCGAGACGTTGCCCGATGTAAGTTGCCATGATGACGCCGTCGTCGGTGGCGATGCCGAAGAGGGCGAGAAAGCCCACCCACACGGCGACGCTGAGGTTGATCGTGCCCATCTGGAACAGGTCACGGAAGGCGTGGCCGAAGAAGCTGAAGTCCATGAACCAGGGCTGTCCGTAGAGCCAGAGCAGGATGAACCCGCCGGCCCAGGCGTAGGCGATGCCGGAGAAGACGAGCAGCGTCACGGCGATGCGCTTGAACTGGAAGTAGAGGATCAGCCAGATCGCGAAGAGCGCGATGGGCAGCACGATGCTCAGGCGCCTTTCGGCGCGGACTTGATTCTCGTAAGCACCGGTGAAGGTGTAGCTGACGCCGGCCGGAATGGTGAGATCGCCGGAGGCGATGCGCGCCTGAAGCAACGCGGCCGCCTGCTCGACCACCTCGACCTCGGCGAAGCCGGGGTTCTTGTCGAAGATGACGTAGGCGACCAGAAACGTGTTCTCGCTTTTGATCTCCTGCGGACCGCGCACGTAGTCGATGCGGGCCAGTTGGCGGAGCGGTATTTGCGTGCCGTCGGGCGCGGCGACGAGGATGTTTTCAATGGCGTCGATGCTGTCGCGCAGCTCGCGCGGGTAACGCACGCGCACCGGGTAACGTTCGCGGCCCTCGACGGTGGTGGTGATCGGGGTGCCGCCGATGGCGACCTCGATGACGTCCTGCACCTCCTGAATCATGATGCCGTAGCGCGCGATGGCGTCGCGGTCGATGGCGACTTCCAGGTAGGGCTTGCCGATGGTGCGGTCGGCGAGCACGGCGCCGGCGTTGATCGAGGGGACTTCCTTGAGCAGGCCCTCGATGTCCAGGGCCACCTGTTCGATGGTGGCGAGGTCGGGACCGTAAACCTTCAGGCCCATGGGGGCGCGCATGCCGCTTTGCAGCATGACGACGCGGGCGGCGATGGGCTGGAGCTTGGGCGCGGAGGTGCTGCCGGGCACGGCGGCGGCGCGGGCGATCTCGCGCCAGATGTCGTCGGGGGAGCGGATCTCGTCGCGCCATTGGCGGTAGGGATGGCCCTTGGGGTCGGGGATGGGTTGGCCGGCCACGTCGCGCGCGAACTCCCCGGTTTTTTTATCATAGACGTAAGTGAGCAGGCGTCCTTCGGCGTCGGTCTTGTATTCAGACTTATAGGACACGATGGTCTCGATCATCGAAACAGGTGCGGGGTCGAGCGGGCTCTCGGCGCGGCCGAGCTTGCCGACGACGCTATCGACCTCGGGGATGGCTTGGATGGCCATGTCCTGCTTGCGCAGGATGTCCATGGTCTCGCCGATCGAAGCGTGTGGCATGACGGTGGGCATGAAGAGATACGACCCTTCGTCGAGGTCGGGCATGAACTCTTTGCCCATGCCGGGAAAGGCGTGAAAGGCGCTGGTGTAAACCGGGTTGTTTTTGGCCCAGCCGGGCAGCCAACCGAAGATCGTGCCCACGCCGAGCCAGGCGCACAGACCCCAGATCACGATCAAGCTGCTGCTCGCCATGAAGAGGAGCTTGGCGCGCAGCAGGCAGGCCAGGATGTGACGGTAGAAATGCACAAACAACAGCATGCCGAGGAGCAGGCTGCCGACCGTGAGCATCACGAAGATGATGTTGTGCACGGGCACGTCGGGGCCGAGCGGAGCCCAGGTGCCGGCGAGGATAAACACGACCACCAGCGCGAAGATGAAGTTGAACGCATAGAGGGTGCGTTGCCGCCAGACGGCCGGGAGGCGCTCGCCCAGCAGGTTGAACGCCGCCACCGCGATGAAGAGCAGGCCGAGCCAGACCGGGAACCAGGAGAGGGCGAGTGGCGCGATGACGCCGGCCAGGGCGAGCGCGCCCCAGACGCCCCAGCCGGAAAGCCGCGAGCGGATTTTTCCGGCGATGAACCAGTGGGCCAGCGGCGGGATGATCGCGAGCGCGACCACGATGGCGCCGATCAGCGCGAAGGTCTTGGTGTAGGCGAGCGGGCTGAAGAGTTTGCCCTCGGCCCCCTGCATGGTGAACACCGGCAGGAAGCTGATGACGGTGGTGCTGACGGCGGTGAGCACCGCGCCGCCCACCTCGGAGCATGCGCGGTAAACGGTTTCGAGGGCGCTCTCCCCCGGGCGCGCTTTCTCCAGGTGTTTGAGGATGTTTTCGACCAGCACGATGCCCATGTCCACGACCGTGCCGATGGCGATGGCGATGCCGGAGAGCGCGACGATGTTGGCATCGACTCCCGTGAGCTTCATGGCGACAAACGCGAA
>DFYA01000049.1 GCA_002382525.1 Opitutaceae bacterium UBA4094 | reverse complement strand
TCGCTCGGCCTCTACATCAACAGTTACCACGTCTTCCCCGGAGACACCAAACGCGGCGCCGAGATGATCGCCTACGCGGGCATGATTGGCGCAGTCATCAAACTCTTTGTGCTCCCGTTCTGCGTGAAGCTCGTGAAACGCTTCGGCAAACTCCCGCTCATGCAGGTCGCCTTGTGGCTCGGCCTCGTGGGCAGCCTGTCCAAGTGGTTTCTCTACACGCCCGAAGCGCCGTGGCTCCAGTTTGTCTCGCTTCTGTTGCTCGCCCCGTCCGTCACCGCGTTTTGGTTGCTCGTCGATCCGGTGAAGGCCGACTGCGCCGACTACGACGAATCGCGCACCGGCCTGCGCCGCGAAGGCATGTATGCCGCCGTGGCCAACTGGATCGAAAAACTTAGCATCGCCGCAGTGCTGGTCTTCTCCGGACTCGCGCTCGATTGGTCGGGCTTCGACGCCAAGCTCGGCGCCGTCCAGCCCGAGGGCACGATGACCACGTTGCGCGCATTGTTCGCGCTGGTCCCCGCCGCCGGCTTCGTAATCGCGTTGTTGGCCTTGCGCGCCTTCCCGCTCACCGACGAACGCATGGTCGAAATCCGCGCCACCCTCGCCGCGCGTCGCGCCGCGGCCGACACCGCGCCGGCTGTTGCGCCGGTCGCGTAACGTTCGCTTCCTCAACCCAAGTCATCGCCATAAAAGACATTCGTGGCTCCTGTTGGCACCTCCTCCATGCACGTCGTCAACCCGATCCTGCCCGGTTTTCACCCCGACCCGAGCGCCTGCCGCGTCGGTGAATGGTTCTACGTCGCCACGTCCACCTTCGAGTGGTGGCCGGGCGTGCGTATCAACCGCTCGCGCGATCTCGCCCACTGGGAACACGCGGCCTACGCGGTCACGCGTCGCTCTCAACTGGACTTGCGCGGCAACCCGCCGTCAGGCGGTGTCTGGGCTCCCGCGCTCAGTTTCGCCAACGGCCATTTCTGGCTGATTTACTCCGACGTAAAATCGTTCGTCGGGCGTCACAAGGACGTCACCAACTACCTCATCACCGCGCCGACCATCGAAGGCCCGTGGTCCGAGCCCGTCACGCTCAACCGCAGCGGCTTCGACCCGTCGCTGTTCCACGACGACGACGGACGCAAGTGGTTGCTCAACCAAGAGTGGGATTTCCGCCACGAGGGCCACGCCGCGTTCACCGGCATCCTCATTCAGGAATACGACGCCCACGCTCAACGCCTCGTCGGCGAACCGCGCCACATTTTTAAAGGCACTTCGCTCGGCGTGACCGAGGGCCCTCACCTCATCAAGCGCGATGGCTGGTATTATCTTCTCACCGCGGAAGGCGGCACCAGTTGGGAACATGCTGTCACCCTCGCCCGCTCGCGGTCGTTGTTTGGACCTTACGAGGTGTCGCCGCACCACCCGTTGATCACCGCCGTCCACACGCCCGACGCCCCGTTGCAAAAAACCGGTCACGGTTCGCTCGTTGAGGGACCCGACGGCGCGTGGTGGTTGTTCCACTTGTGCTCGCGCCCCCTCGGGCCGCGCCGCCGCTGTATGCTCGGACGCGAAACCGCGCTCCAAGCCATCGATTGGCCGCGCGATGGTTGGCCGCGCTTGCGCGCCGACAGCAATGTCCCGTCCGCCCGCGTCGCGGTTCCCGGACCAGACGGGGACGCTCCGCTGTATCGTCCTCATTTTCGCGACGACTTCACCGCCACCGAACTTCATCCGGAATGGAATACCCTGCGCGAGCCGTCCGATGAAAGTTGGCTGAGCCTGCGTGAGCGCCCCGGCCGGCTGCGCCTACGCGGACGGTATTCGATGCGCTCCCGACACGAGGTCAGCCTCGTGGCCACGCGCCTCACCCACCTCGCCTGCACCGCGCGCGTGCGTCTCGATTTCCAACCCGCCGACTGGCATCAACGCGCCGGGCTCGTGTGGTATTACGACGACTCGCACCACCTCGCGCTCGAGGTCGGCGGACACGCAAACGGCGGCCGCGTCCTGCGCGTGCTGCAATGCGATCAAGGGCACGAAACGTTTCCGTTGGGCGCAGACACACCGCTGCCGCCCACCGGCGAACTGGAGTTGGAGGCGCAATTGCGCTCCGGTCGCCTGAGCCTTCGCTGGCGCCTCGTCGAAAGCGCCGCGTGGCACGATTGCGGCGACTCCCTCGATGCCACGATCATCTCCGACGACCGCGTGTGGGAGGGGTGCAGTTTTGCGTTCACCGGCACCTACGTGGGTCTCTTCGCCGCCGATTCCGGCGCGGGCAGAACGCCGGCGGACTTTGGCTTCTTCGAACTCACCGCTGACACCGATGCCCCACGCTGACTCCGCTTCGACGTCCACCGCGCCCAACCCGGCCGAGGCCCGCCGCGCCGAATGGCGCGAGTGGGCCCGTCGCCTCGCCGAGCCCGTGCTCACGCGACTCGCCGACGGACGCCTCCGCGCCGAGATGCCCATCGAAGCGCACGACCCGGCGGACCGCCGGCCCTTCACGCAACTCGAAGTCGTCGCCCGCGTGTTGGTCGGCCTCGCCCCGTGGTTGGAGTTGCCGCCTGAAGAATCTCCCGAAGGCCAGTTGCGCGTGCGTTTCGCCGACCTCGCCCGACGCGGACTCGCCCGCGCCGCCGACGCCGCGTCGTCGGAAGCCTTCAACCTCACGCACGGCGCGCAACCATTGGTGGACGCCGCGTTTTTGGCGCAAGCGTTCCTGCGCGCCCCGAGCGCCCTCTGGCATGGACTCGACGCAACGACCCGCGCGCGCCTGCTCGTTGGGTTTCGCGCGACGCGCACCATCACGCCTTACGAAAACAACTGGTGGCTCTTCGCCGCGATGATCGAGGCGTTTTTCCGTGCGCACGGTGAACCGGTCGATGACGCACGGCTCACCACCGCGCTCGAAAAACACGAAGCGTGGTATAAAGGCGACGGCGTGTGGGGCGACGGGCCGGACTTCCACTGGGACTATTACAACGGCTTCGTCATCCAACCCATGTTGGTGGACCTCCTCGCCGTCTTCGGCACCGACGCGCGTTGGCACGATTACGCCGAACGCGTGGAACCCCGCGTCGCGCGTTACGTCGCCGTGCAAGAGCGCCTAGTCGCTCCCGACGGCAGTTTTCCCCCGCTCGGCCGTTCGCTCGCGTATCGCGCCGGCGCGTTGCAAACGCTCGCCCAAGCCGCGTTGCGGCGCCGCCTGCCCGACGCGGTGCCGCCGGCCCGTGCCCGTGTCGCGCTCACGCGAGCCCTCCGCCGCACCTTGGACGCACGCGGCACGTTTGACCCGACGCACGGCTGGTTGCGCATCGGTTTGAGCGGACATCAACCGTCCCTGGCCGAGCCCTACATCTCGACGGCGAGTGTTTATCTATGCTCCGTTGCGCTCCTCCCCTTGGGCCTGCCCGCTAACGACGCGTTTTGGACCGACCCCGATTTACCCCTCACCCAAGAACTCGCTTGGGCCGGTATCGACCTGCTCGCCGACACGGCGCTTAAAGCCACGTAGCATTGGAGCGGGCACGCCCCCGTGCCCGTTCGTCTCCACCGTCCCCAATCCCGGCGACGAGGGCGTCGCCGCTTCCTCGATGATCAAGCAACCGCCTTATGCCACTGCCCCGGCGTCTTACGGTAAGATATTGCGACCTTAGGGCGCCTGCGATTTAGACGCTAGTGTGCCGCCTGCCCCCACCCCCATGAAGCGCGTTACCCTCAAAGAAATCGCATCCGAAGTCGGTTGCTCGGCGATGACCGTCTCGTGTGCGCTGCGCAACAGCCCCAAGGTCCTGCCCGCCACGCGCGAAAAAATCTTGGCCGTGGCCACGCGCCTCGGTTACCGCCCCGATCCCGAGTTGACGAAACTCATGCAGCATCTGCGGCAGCCCGACCTGCATAGTTTTTCGCACAACCTCGCTTTCATCAACTCGTGGCCCGACCGCGACGAACCCACCAAGGGCTACACCGGCCAGCTCTACACGGGAGCTCAAAACCGCGCCGCCCAGTTGGGTTTCAACCTCGAAATCTTCTGGTTGAAAGAACGGGGCATGACCGCACGCCGCCTCTCCACCATCCTCTACAACCGCGGCATCCGCGGTATTCTGCTCCCCCCGTGGCACCACCCCGAAGAGATTCCCGCCCTCGACTGGTCGCGCTTTTCGGTGGTCGCCGCCACGCTCTCCATCATCCGCCCGCCCATCAACCGGGTCGTGCCCCACATCTTTCACAACACCGTAATGGCCTTCGACGAGCTGCTCCGCCTCGGCTACCGGCGTATCGGTTATTTGGAGACACAGGACTCCTTCGAACGCTCCGAACAACTCGCCCGCGGCGCGTTCGAGCTGGTGCGCGCCACCCGCATCCCCGATCCGGTCGTGCCTGCATTGACGCTAAAGGACGAACACGATCCGGCCCTCGAAGGGTGGTTCGACCGCCACCGTCCCGACGCCATCGTGAGCCCGCATGCCTTCGCCTATCGACGTTTGAAGGAGAGCCG
>DFYA01000169.1 GCA_002382525.1 Opitutaceae bacterium UBA4094 | reverse complement strand
GTGCGCATCGCGGGCTCCCTGCCCATGGCCCCCGAGGCGCTCGCCCGCGTGAAACCCGACTGGCGTCGCCACCGCCTTTCCAAACGCCAGACGCCCACCAACATCGTTCTGCGCGACAACACCATCGCGGTCACCCGCCCCGAACTCTGGAAGGCGCGACTCATCACGCTCGGCATGCGCGACCACGCCTTCGTGAACGCCGAGGGTGCCGCGTCCCTGCAGCCCACGATCGACACCTGGCGCGCTTCGGGCAACCGCTACGCCCACCCGGATGGTCCCGGCGCCGCCCGCTTTGGCGACGCGCACAACGCCGCCATCGACCTTGCGTCCTGGCAGTCCCTGAGCGGACAAGACGCCGACTCCTCCTTCGACAAGGAGGCCGCCGCATCCGCCGCCGCCGCCCGCGAACGCGCCGCCGGCGTATCCGTGAAACCTTACACCCGACCCGAGATGCCCGCCCCCGCCTCAGCCGCCGACGCCCTCGAACTCTAATCGTCGGCTCTCGCCAAAAAACCGGACCGCGCCCCCGAAAGGGAGCGCGGTCCGTCGTTTTCCAGGAGCGGCGGTTTCCAACCGCCAAACTCCGCCCGCCAACAACGCCCGTTGATACGATAACCAGAACGGCTCCCTTGGGCGCGCCATCGAGACATGCACCCTCTGGGCAGCTCACCCCGCTCCCCCCATGCGCAAGCTCCGTTTTCCCCTGATCCTCGCTGCGGCTTTTGCCGCGATTGTCGTTTTCGTCTTCTCGCTATCCGCTCCGCGTGACGGAGCCGGCGACGCCCGCGTCAGCCCGTCGCCGCTCGCCGTGGCGCAAGCCGCGCCGAGCAACATTCTCCCGCCTCGGACACTCGCGCCCGACGCGCCCGCAACCGCAACCCCAGCCGCCCCCGCCGCGTCGTCCGTCAACCGGAGCGCTCTCGCCGCCACCGAACTCACCGAGCCCGTTCCGTCGCCCGCTTCCATCCCGCTCGACCGCTGGCCCGGCGCGCAACTCCTCCGCTCCGCGCAAACGCGCCCGCTGCCCGACGGCGCCTTCCGCCGTGTCGCCCTCATCCGCCCGACCGACCTGCCCTACCGTATTCGCATCGAGGATACAATTCGCCCCCGCCCCGACGGCTCCGAAGAACTTCTTCATCGCTCCGAAACCGTCGCCGACCACCTGCTCACCCGCCTCGCCGATCCGTCCGCCCGCGCCGCCGCCGAAGCGTTGCTCGCCCCCCTCGACGCCTCGTTGGGCCGCGCCATCGGCCGCCGCGGCGTCTATCGCGTCAACATCCTCTCCGACCACCTCGACGCCTTGCCCGAATTGGTCACGCTCCTGTCCGTCGAGCCCGCTTTCCGCTACGCCGAACCGGACTACATCGTCCGCGTCGCCGCTTCGCCCAACGACCCTCGCTACATCGACGGCTCCCTCTGGGGCCTCCACAACACCGGCCAAAACTCCGGCACCGCCGACGCCGACATCGACGCCCCCGAGGGCTGGGCGATCCGCAACCAGGCCCCCAACGTGGTCGTCGGCGTCGTCGACACCGGCATCGCCCTCAACCACGAGGACCTCGCCTCCAATCTCTGGGTCAACCCCAACGAAACCGCCAACGGACTCGACACCGACAACAACGGTTTCATCGACGACCTTCACGGCATCAACGCCATCCTGCTCAACGGCAACCCNNATCACCGGCGTCGCCTGGAACGTCCAGCTCATGGGCCTCAAGTTCCTTTCCGCCTCCGGTGGCGGCGCCGTCTCCGATGCCATCACCTGTATCGACTACGCCGTCGATCACGGTGCCCACATNNGCCCGCGACGCCGGCGTGATCTTCGTCGTCGCCGCCGGCAACGCCGGCACGGACAACGACCTCGCCGTCGTCTTCCCCGCCTCGCTCCCGGTCGATAACATCGTCGCGGTCGCCTCCACCACCCGCACCGACGACCTCTCCAGCTTTTCCTGCTACGGCCAAGGGTCGGTTGATATCGCCGCTCCCGGCTCCGATATCCTCTCCGCCGACTACGAAAACCCCACGGGATACAAGAGCTTCAACGGCACCTCGATGGCCACCCCGCACGTCGCCGGTGTCCTCGCCCTGCTTCGCGCCCAGTTCCCCTCCGACACGTGGGGCCAGCTCATCAACCGCCTCTACCGCGGCGGCGACAGCATCCCCTCCCTCGCCAACGGAAAAATCGCCAGCGGCCGTCGTCTCAACCTCCACGGATCCCTCTCCTCCACCGTCAACCGCCCCCTCAACGACGACTTCGCCTCCGCCCGTGTCCTTTACGGCGACGCGATCATCCTCCGCACGTTCAACCACGGCGCCACCGCCGAGGCCGGCCAGCCCCCCATCCACGGCACCACCGCCGCCAACACCGTTTGGTTCTCCTTTACCTCCTTGGTCAACGGCAGCACCAGCATCCGCGTTCCCGCCGGCGAGACGCTCAATGTCGCCGTCTCCGGCCAATACATCACCATCCCCTACGATGTCATCCCCACCGTCGTCGAGGTCTTCTCCGGCTCGGACATCAACTCCCTCACCTCCGTCGGCTCCGGCACCGATTTGGTCACTTTCACCGCCCAGGCCGGCGTCACCTACCGCTTCGCCGTCGCCGGCCAGGCCAACGCTGAGGGCCTCATCATGCTCGAAGTCGTCGGCCCCCCGCGCAACGCCACCCTCGCCACCGCACTCCCGCTCACCCTCGGCACCTCCCTCTCCGGNNTCCATCTGGTATAAGTGGAGCGCCAACGTCACCGGCCGCGTTGCCTTCACCACCTCCGGCAGCAACTTCGACACCCTCGCCGCCGTTTACTCCGGCCCGGCCACCTCGCCCACCTTCGCGTCCCTCGTCCCCGTCGGCGCCAACGACAACGCCGTCGGCCCCGGCGTCACGTTCAGCCGCGTCGAATTCAACGCCGTCGCCGGCACCACCTACTACTTGGCCATCGACGGCAAGGCCGGCGCCGCCGGAACCACCTCCGCGCTCGTCGTCGTCCCCCCGCCCAACGACCACTTCGCCTCCCCCGCCATTCTTTCCGGCACGGACGTCACCCGAAACATCTCCACCTACGGCGCCTCCCGCGAGGTCGGCGAACCCATTCCCTACCCCAGCAAAGGCGCCGGCGAATCCCTCTGGTTCACTTGGACCGCCCCCGAGGCCGGTCGCACCACGATNNGTCGACGCCCTCACCCTCGTCACCCAGGACGGCGCCGGCAACCGCTTCGCCCAGCTCGCCTTCGACGCCACCCAAGGCACCACCTACCGCATCCTCGTGGACGCTTGGGATTGGTCCCTCTCCAACGTCCCTCTGCGTCTGCGCATGGTGCCCATCCCTGCCAACGACAACTTCGCATCTTCCGTCGAAATCCAAGGCGTGCGCGGCACCGTCGTCGGCTCCAACGTCGGCTCCACCCGAGAAACCGGCGAGCCGGGCAACGCCGGCCCGTCCGTCTGGTATCGCTGGACCGCCCCTTCCAGCGGTGAATACGGCCTCTACGGCGAACGCCTCAACAAGCCCGACCAATGGATCATCGTGCTCGAGGTCTATACCGGCTCCTCCGTCGGCGCCCTCACCTCCGTGAAGGAGGACCGCATGAACGGCATCGGCCGCGACGCCTTCGCGCGCTTCAACGCCACTGCCGGCGTCACCTATCACATCCAAGTCACCGGCCTGATTCCGACCGGCATCACCGGCGGCGTGGGCCCCTTCCGCCTCGACCTCCGCCCCATCGC
>DFYA01000040.1 GCA_002382525.1 Opitutaceae bacterium UBA4094 | reverse complement strand
ACAACACGGCGGAGCCGCCGCTCGGCTCGGTGTTTCCGCCCGATCTGGCCGCCGATCTTCAGGGCTGCCGCGTGCCGCCACACGAGGTCGAGCGCGGGCTTCTCCGCTGGTTCAGCCCCGGCATGACTCCCCCGCGCCTCCAACGCGACCCCCGCGCCCAAAGGCTCCTCCATCACCTCTCGCGGCTCTACACACGCCACAACGCCGCGATCGACATCGCCACGCACCAGCCGCCCGGACTGCTCGCGCTCCACTTTCCGTTCATCGCCTCCGTCCGGCGCGACTTCGCCGCCTACACCGACCCGCAACGTCCCGACGTTCTCCCCGTCGATTTCCAGCTCTACGGCGAGGTGCTCAATCGCGCCTGCATGCTTCAAGATCTCTTGCTCGGCGAACTGCTCCGCGAACTCGGCCCCGACACCTCCGTGCTGCTCGTCTCGCCGCAAGGCGTCGTTGCCGCGAATGGCCCGCTCTTCCACGACGGCGGCGGCACAACCGAGACCGCCTCGCTGCTCGACCTCGCGCCCACCCTCCTGCACGCCGCCGGACTCCCGGTCGGACGCGATATGCCCGGCCGCGTGCTCACCTCGCTCGCGCGCAATCCGTCCCCCACCGCCTTCGTTGTCAGCTGGGAGGCCCACGCAGGCGGCCTCTCGCGCCGCTCGGCCGAGCCCCTCCCCGACGCCGGTGCCGCTCCCGCGCGCCTACCCGCCGACCCTTGCTGGGTTCGCCACGAACAAGCGCGGCATCTCGGTCGAGCGCTGCTCGAAGCTGATCGCCTCGAAGAGGCGCTCACCTGTTTCCACGAAGCTTGGTTTCACCGCCCCGAGCAGCCGCAGGTCACGCTCTCGCTTGTCCACTGCCTTGCCCAACTCCGTCTCGTCGACGACGCCCGCGCCCTCTTGGGCTCACTTTACGACCACATCGGCACCGGACCCGCAGTCCATGCCATGCTCGCCTCCGCAGCGCTTGACCTGACCGACTACGCCGACGCACTCGCCCATGCGCACCGCGCCATCGAGGAAGGCGCCCCGCGCCAACAGCTGTGGCCGCTCATCGGCCGCGCACGGCTTCACCTGAAGCAATGGCCCGAGGCCGAAGCCGAAGCCCGCGCGTGGCTGATCGAACAACCCGGCGATCTCGTTGCTCGTCATGTCCTGCTCCGTGCACTCTTCCACGCAGGTCGGCTCGATGAGGCCAAGGTCGAGGCGCTTTCGCTGACGGTTTCCCGCCCCGACCTCGAACTCCCGTGGTTCACCCTCGGGCAGATCGAGCTCAAACAAGGCCACGCCGCCGCCGCCAAAGCCGCCCACGCGCGGGCGCTCGCTCTTCGCCCTACGCTGATTTCCGCCACCGCAGGCCTGCGCCTCGCCGAAGACGCACTGCGCCTCGCACAAGGCCGCTTTGCCTCCCGCGAGTTTAAAGATTTCGACTTTCGCGAAACGCCCGACACCCACCGCGCCCGCGTGACAACCGACCACGTCAGCCGCGTCCGCTCCGCCTTCTGTGCGCAGTTCGACGCGCTCACCCAAGAGCGCGCCACAGCCCGCGCTGCGCATACTCCGCTCGTCATTCAGCCCGCAGCCACGCTGCCCCCGGACTTCACGTTGCGCTCGCCGTGGCCCGACGAACTTCCCCGCCTCGAAGCGCTTCTCGGCCCCATTCCCCGACACGCCTCCCTCCAAGCGCGCGTGCTCGTCCGATCCGCTCCGGAGCGGATCATCGGCGGCTTCGTCATCGCCCCGCCACCCGCACCTCACCGCCCGGGCGCGCTCACCACGTATTTGTCGCCCGGATACAACAAAGACGGCGTTCACGAAAAGTTGCTCAACGCCGCGCTCGATCTGGCCAAGGCTGCGCAGCTCCCCGGGCTCGTCGCCACTCTGCCCTCCACGGCGCCCGAGCGCGCTCTCTACCTCCTCCATGGAGCGACCCTCCTCAAAGCCGAGCGCTTCTATGAAGGCGATCTGGAGGTCGCGCATCGCCGGCTCCATCCCATGCTCGCCCGATTGCCCGCATTCGCGGCCGGTTGCGTGGTGCGCCCCCTTGCAGCCGCCGATCATCCGACGGTCGCGAAAATGGCACACGCTCACGGCTTGCTCAACGAAGCCCGCGCCGAGTCCACCCTTCGCAGTGACTACGCCCACGATTTGAGCCTGGTGTGTGTTGCCGGCGAACAGATCGTCGGCGCGATGCTCGTCAAACCGATGGACCGCGGCCAAATCTACGTGGAGATCCGCATGGTGCACCCGGAGCACGCCGCCCAATCCGGCCCGATCAACATGCTGCTTATCACCCACGCTTGCGAACGTTGCCTGGCGGCGGGCTTCACGACCTTCAGCCTCAGCTGCCAGCCGACCAAGGACGTCGAAACCGTCAACTTCGCCCGTCGTATGCGCTGTCGCGAGGTTCGCGAACTGCACACTTTGGCTTGGAAAACCGCCTCAATACAGACGTCGTGAAGCCACGCCGGCGACACGAACTCGTCGGTCAAGAAAGTCGAGCCCCTGGCCGCCGA
>DFYA01000223.1 GCA_002382525.1 Opitutaceae bacterium UBA4094 | reverse complement strand
CGCCGTCGAGCGCGTGAAATGCCCCGTCCTCGCCAACGGCAACATCACCTCCGCCGCAACCGCCGTCCGCGTCATCGCCGAGACCAAGGCCGTCGGCGTGATGATCGGGCGCCACGCGATCCGCAACCCGTGGATCTTCCGCCAATGCCGGGAAGCGTTCGCCGGACAACCCGTGACGCCCGTGACCCTTGCCGACGTCCGTGATTACGTCGCGCGCCTCTACACTGCGACCGACCACGACGGACTGCTCGAACGCGACCACGTGAACAAGATGAAGAAATACCTCAACTTCGTCGGCCAAAGCGTGGACGCCACCGGAGCGTTTCTGCACGACATGCGCCGCACCGAAACCGAGGCGCAACTCTTCGCCGTCTGCGACCGCCACCTCCTCGCCGAGCCCACCAAACTCTTCGCGGATGAACCTTACCCCGGAGTCATCGCCCGCCCGAACTGCGAAACGCCCTCTGGGAACGCCGACGGCTGTTCACTCGAAACCGTCACCGGGTAAGCCGGATCACTGATAGTCGCGACGCGCATCCAACGCGCTCTTAAGCGTCACTGAATCCGCATAGAGCACCCCGCCGCCGCTCGGCAAACCGAAGCCGATCCGCGTCACCTTCACCCCGGCGTCCGCCGGCAGATGCTCCGTGAGGTAATGGCACGTCGCCTCGCCTTCGACGTCGTTGGATAACGCCAGAATCAACTCCCGCACTTCGCCGGCCCGAGCTCGCGCGAGCAGCGCCGAAAGATTCAAATCTGCCGGCCCCACGCCTTGGATCGGCGAGAGCTTGCCGTGCAACACGTGATACACGCCGCGATACGCGCCCGAGCGTTCGAGCGCGACGAGGTCGGGCACGTTTTCCACCACGCACACGATCCGTTGGTCCCGGCGTTCATCGGAGCACAACGCGCACAACTCGCCCTCCGCCAAATTGCCGCACCGCGTGCAGCGGCGCACGCTGCGCGCGGCTTCTTCGAGCGCGTTGACCAACACCGGCAGGTCGCCCGGTTTGCCCACCAGCAGGTGCAACGCAATACGCTCCGCAGAGCGAAAGCCTAGCCCGGGCAGCTGCTTCAACTGCTGCTGCAAACGCTCGAAGGCGGGAGTCATCGCGAGACCTCAAGTATAGCGCAGACTTCCAGTCTGCTTCATCGTTCGATTCAGGCAGGCTGGAAGCCTGCGCTACTCTTAAGACCCTCAGAACATTCCCGGCATCTGGAATGCGGAGGTCACCTTCTGCATCTCGGCGTCGTTAAATTCCTTGGCCTGCTTGGCCGCGTCTTGGATCGCGGCGAGCAGCGTGTCGGACACGAGCTTGGCGTCTTCCTTGAGGAACTCCGGATCGAGCTCCAGCGAGAGGAATTTGCCCGCGCCGTTGATCTTCACTTTCACCGCTCCGCCGCCGGTGGTGACGTCGATTTCCTTGGCTTCCATCTGCGCCTGAAGCGACTCGATGGACTTCTGCATTTTCTGAGCTTGTTTGAGGAGTTTGCCTACGCCGGCCATGGTATGAAGGGTTGGGTGTTAAACGTGAGGTTCGAAAGAGAAGGTTTAGTGCCTCGCAACGCGCGCAAATCTTCAAGCCCCAAGTATCGCCGCGTAGCCCTCACGAAAAGTCGGGTAACGCAAACGCCACCCGAGCACGCGCTTTAACTTGTCGTTAGCGATCACCCGATCCGGCGTCACCCGGCGCCGCCCGCTCGCCGGTTCGCCCGTAAAACGCGGCACCGGCAACCCGAGCCGCGCGGCCACAAACGCCACCACCTCGGCCTTCGTCGCCGCTCCGTCGTCCGCCACGTTGAACACCCCGCCCGCCACCTCGGCAGACGCGTCCAACGCCCCCCAAATCGCCGCAGCGATGTCGTCGCGATGCGCGAGGTTGAGCCGATATTCCCCGCGCCCCGCCACCTCGCCTTTGTCCTCGCGAAGTTGGTCGATCAAGTGGTGTCGCTCCGGCCCATAAATCCCCGCCAGCCGCAGCACAAAACGCCGCGCGCCCGCGCGCGAGGCCGACAACACGTCCTCCGCCTCCATGATCGCGCTCCCTGCCGCGCGCGTTTCGTCGATCGGCGCTTCTTCGTCCACGCGCACGCCTCCACTTTGTGGATACACCGAGGTGCTGCTCGTATAGACGAGCGTGCCCACGCGCGCCCGTTCCGCCCAAGCGACGACGGATTTCATGCCTTCAACATAACTGTGACGATAACCCTCCGGCCCGCCGCCGCCCGAGCTCACGCAGTTCAACACATACTCGGCGCCGTCGCGCAGCGCCGCGTGCTTATGCCACGTCGACGCCGCCAGATCGTCGACGATCACCTCAACACCCACGTCCGCCAGCCGTTGCGCCTTTTCCGGATTGCGCGTTAGCGCCGTCACTCGCAACCCGCGCGCCACCGCCTGACGCGCCACCTCGCCACCCACATAACCCGCGCCAAAAACCACGAGGTGTCTACCGCCGTTTCGGTCTGTATCTGTGCCCATCTGCGTGATCTGCGGTTAAAAACGAAATCAGAAAAAAGCCCCGTTTTCTGAGTCAGAAAACGAGGCCGTAAAAGTGGTGCAAGCGCCGGGAGTCGAACCCGGATCGACGGCTTCGGAGACCGCTACACTATCCATTGTGCTACGCCTGCAAAATCGAAACGGAAACTCTTCCGCCCGCCCGGCGCTGTCCAGTGCAAAGACAACGCCGGCGGCCGCGAAACCCGTTTATTTATCAGATATGAATCGCCTCACCGAGCGACGCCGCCGCCGCTTCCATGATGGCTTCGCTGAGCGTCGGGTGCGCGTGGATCGTCTGGTGAATCTCATCAACCGTCGCCTCAAGTTCGATCGCGAGTCCATACTCCGCGATCAGCTCCGTGGCTTCGCTGCCGATGATGTGCGCGCCGTAGATCTCGCCGGTCTTCGCGTCGGTGATCACCTTCACGAAACCTTCGCTCTCGGCCGACGCGACCGCCTTGCCCGACGCGGTGAAGGGGAACTTGCCGACCTTGTAGTCGAGCTTCTTTTCCTTCGCCTGCTTTTCGGTGAGGCCCGTGCTCGACACCTGCGGTTGGCAATAGGTGCAACCCGGGAACTTCGTCACGCGNNCCGATGATGTCGCCGGCGGCGTAGATGCCCTTGATGTTGGTCTGATAATCGTCGCCCACCTTCACGTAGTTGCGGTCGAGTTCGATCTTCACGGCGTCGGCGATCACGCCTTCGATGTTAGCGACCACGCCGATGGCGGACAACACCACCTCGGCTTCGACTTCCTGCTTCTTGTCGCCGGTGACGAGGTCGACTTTAACCGAGTCTTTGCCCACGCGGAAGTTTTCACACTTCGTGCCGGTGAGGATGGTGATGCCTTGTTTCTCCAGCGAACGCTGAAGCACCTTGGACACCTCTTCGTCCTCCACTGGGAGCACCTGATTGAGCATCTCGACGAGCGTCACCTTCGTGCCGAAAGCGTTGTAGAAATAGGCGAACTCCACGCCGATCGCGCCCGCGCCGACGATCACGATGGACTTCGGCAGCTTGGTGTTGGCCAGCGCTTCGCGAGAGGTCATCACGCGCACGCCATCGACCGGCAGGTCCGGGATGCGGCGCATTTTGCAACCCGTGGCGATGAGGGTGTTCTTCGTTTTGAAGAACTTTCCTTTGTGCTCGCCCTCGGTGATTTCGATCATGCCGGCGGCGATGATGCGCGCCTTGCCGGTGAAGTAATCGACCTTGTTCTTCTTAAAGAGAAACTCGATGCCCTTGGCCATCTGGCCGGCCACGCCGCGCGAACGCTCCATGACTTTGGCGAAGTCAAACGTCACGTCTTTGACCGAGATGCCGAAGGCCTCGGCCTTCTTGATCTTCGCATAGAGATCCGCGCTCTTCAGCAGCGCCTTTGTCGGGATACACCCCCAGTTAAGGCAGGTGCCGCCGGCCCGTTCCAGCTCGATGCAGGCAACTTTTTTGCCCAGTTGACCGGCACGAATCGCGCCCGCGTAGCCCGCAGGGCCGCCGCCGATGACAATCAGATCGTATTCAGGTGTGTCTGCCATGATGAAAAAAGTGGGATGGATAAACCGACAAAGGCCGCAAACGTCGCGCCCGCCGCCTCCCCGGTCAAATTGAAACTCCGCCGGCCAGCCGCCATCAGATGTCGATCACGTC
>DFYA01000302.1:711-4228 GCA_002382525.1 Opitutaceae bacterium UBA4094 | reverse complement strand
CCCACCTCCCGCTGGTCGTCGTGGCGGGAGCGAGCGGCTTCGTCGGCACCGCCGTGCGCCAGGCGCTGGCCGGCGAATTTCGGTTTCGGGCGCTCACACGCAGCGCCACGGTCGCGGCGACAAACGGTAATGATAATCCGGATACCGAGTGGCGCGGGTGCGACCTGTATTCGTTGCCCCAACTGGCCGATGCGATGCGCGGGTGCCGGTTTGCGTTGTATCTGGTGCATTCGATGAGCCCCTCGAGCCGGCTGGTGCAAGGCACCTTCGCCGACCTCGACCTGTTGTTGGCGGACAACTTTATCCGCGCCGCCGAAGAGGCCGGCGTCGAGCACGTCGTTTACTTGGGCGGGCTGCTGCCGGCGGATGGCGAGGCGCTCTCGGCGCACCTGGAGAGCCGGCGCGAGGTGGAGACGGTTTTGCGCAGCCGGTCGCTGCCCGTGACCGTGCTGCGCGCCGGGTTGATCTTCGGTGCGGGCGGTTCCTCGTGTCGCATGTTGGTGAACCTGGTGCGACGCCTTCCGGTGATGGTGTTTCCGGCGTGGGCCGGGTCGCTCACCCAGTCGATCGACATCGCCGACGTCGCGCGCGCATGCGGCTTTTGTCTCGGCGATCCGCGTTGGCGCGGCGGCACGTATGACCTGGGCGGACACGAGCCGATGACCTATCGCGATCTGATTGTGCGCACCGGAGAACTCCTGGGGAGGCGCCCGCGCGGCGTGGGCGTGCCGATGAATTTGTTCACGTTGTCGAAGCACTGGGTGGCGCTCTTCGGTGGCGTGCCCTCGGCCTTGGTCGGGCCGCTGCAAGAGAGCCTGCGGCACGACCTGCAGGCGCGCGACAGCGAGTTCCTCGCGCAACTCCGGCCCGGCATGGTGCCGTTCGACGAGTCGGTGCGGCGCGCCGTGGACGAGGGCGGCCAACCGCGACCGCACCCGCGCAGCCATGTGGTCCGCTCCGACCGCCAGCGTTTGCGCGCGGAGCGACGTGTGCGCTCGGTTCAGCGGATGCCGTTGCCCAAGGGCTGGGACGCGCACGCGGTGGCGGAGGACTATGGGCGCTGGTTGACGCGCGGTTCGGTCGGACTGGTCAACGTGCGACGACTGGAGTCGGGCGTGTTGCGGTTCCTGACGATCAGCGGACGCGTGTGTCTGCTCGAACTGACGCCGACGCCGTTCACGCGCGCGAACCGGCGGCGATGCGCGTTTTATATTTCGGGCGGCTGGTTGGCGCGGGAGGTGGATCCGCCGGGACGTTTCGAGTTTCGGTTGTTTCCGGAAAACGGCTGTCTGCTTGCCTCGATCCACGGATTTGCGCCCCGCCTCCCTTGGTTCGTCTATTCGGCCACGCAAGCGCTGGTGCACCTGGCGGTGATGCGGTGGTTCGCCCGACATCTGGCGCGACAGGTCAAGCCGTGACGGAGTCGTCGTGTCGAAGCCAGCTCGCGAACAGCACCGCCGCAATGATCGCATAGGCCATGCAGGCCGGCATCCACATGATGTAGCCGGCGAGTTGTTGGTCCTCCAGCGCGCTCACGCCCCACGGCTCCGTGCGTCCCGCGTAGGTCGGATACCACAGCCGCGGCGCCAGCGCCATGAACACGCCGAGCACCGTCGCGTGTAGCGACGTCAGAAACAGATACAGCACCGCCGGGGCGTGCGCCATGCGAAGCCGCCCGATCGGGTCGAACAACACCCGCCAGAACAACGCCGACGCCCCGAAAAACATCAGGTGTTGCAGGTCATGAACCACCGCGCTGCGCAGCGCGGCCTCATAAAACCGCGGCAGATGCCACACCCACAAAACGACCGCATACAACACCCACAGGCTCACAGGCTGCCAGAAAAGATAACGCGGCACCCCCCGCTTAGTTAGCGTCTGCCACGCCCGGCCGATCGCCGCGCGCTCCGCCGGATTCAACACCCACAGTAACACGCGACCCGGCGCGCCGAGCACAAAGAGCGGCGCCGCGAGGTTCATGAGCACCATGTGCTGCACCATGTGAACCCAGAGCAATTCGCCCGCCAGACGCGCCACCGGCGAAAGCAACGCGATTACCAGAAAGACCATCGCCGCCGCGAACGCCGCCACATGCCGCCGGCTCACCGGAGGGTGTCCTGCACGCTGCGCGCGCAGCCGGCGCAAGCCCCACGCATACAGCGCCGCCAGCGCCGTGAGGTTGATCATGATCAACGGATCGAGGTCCCACTGCGTCCACCACGGCGCCTCGAGCGCGGCTGGCGCCCCGTGTGCCCACGCGGTCGTTGCGCCTGAAAGGATCGCCACCGCGAGAAACGATGCGCGCGCGGTTTTCATGGCGAGGGAGCGACTCGCAGGAAGAAGAATATCGGGATGCTCTGCACGGCGATGATTACGAGGAACGACAGGTTCGCCGCCCGCCCGAAGCGCACGCAAAACCGCACCGTGCGCGCCTGTTCGTCTTCGGCATCGCTATACTGCATTCTCCACGAGACCCACGTCGCCACGGCGGCCAGCGCGAGCATCGCCGCGCTCAGCGCGATCAACAACCACGACACCGCGTCGAGCTCCGCCCAACGTGTATCCACAAATCCCGACACGATCCCGAACTCGGCGATCACGTAGGCGAGCAACAGGTGCAACGTCCACGCCACTCCTCCGCCCAGCAGCACAAAGCGCAGCGTCCAACGGCTTACGCCGGGAGAGGGTGTTTTCGTCTCGGTGTTCATGAGAAGAGCAGCGGTGACAGTTGCACCACCGCGAAGACCGCCAAGCCGGCCGCGCCGGTGAACACGGCGAACATCGCCGCGAGTTGAAGTTGCAACGTGAGCGCCGGCGTCTCCCACGACTCCGCCGGGCGCAGCCGCGCCCACGCGCAGCCGAGTAAGGCCGCCGAACCGCCGGCGAAGACCATCGTCGCCCACGCCAGCGCCCACACGATCGATCCATACGCATGTTCGCGGAAACCGAAGTCGAGCTGAGCGAGTCTCGCGCTCTCGACGCCGAGGTAAACCAACACCGCCACCACGCCCGCGCCCATCGCGGTGCGCGCCCGGGCGCGGTTGCCGGCGAGGAACGCGCGTTTGCCGAACCACCCCGCCGCGCCGCCGGTCGCGAGCATCAACGCCGCCAGAGCGGGGAGTTGAAACGGCGGGGGCGACGGCCAGTTTTCGGAGAAAAGTTGCAGGTAAAAATAGGCGTAGAAAAACGCGCCGAACGCCGTCGCGCCGATCGTCACCAAGCCGAGCATGCCCCACCACGTCGTCGAACGCGCGCCGGTCAATTGCAGGGGCAGTCCGCTGCGCACGTCGAGTCCGCTCTCCACCACGCGCCGGATGTAACCGGAACTCGGATACAGCCAATAGGCGAAACAGCCCACGGCGAAGATCAGCCCGAGGGGGATCAGCAGAAACGACTTCACGAGCACGCCGATAAACGCGACCAGCAGACCGAGCGCCGCGAGCAGCGGACCGTAGGACGGCCCGGCCAGCACTTGAATGCCCGTCGGTTGTCCGGTGAGCGCATCGGTGCTCAGCGT
>DFYA01000302.1:0-667 GCA_002382525.1 Opitutaceae bacterium UBA4094 | reverse complement strand
GTGCCCGCGTTCCAGGGGTTGTCGCCGGCCTTTGCGCCCGAACGCACGCTGCGCACAAACCCCGCGATCATCACCACAAACGCCGCGCCCATCATAAACGCGCCTGCGGTCGAAACGAGGTTGTAGCCTTCGAGCTCGAGGCTGCGCGGGTAGGTGTAAACGCGCCGCGGCAGGCCGAGGAAGCCCATGATGTGCATCGGGAAGAACGTGAGGTTGAAACCGATAAAATTGAGCCAGAAGCCCCAGCGTCCGAAGCGTTCGTCGAAGATGCGTCCCGTGAACTTCGGCAACCAGTAGTGTAGCGCGGCGAACACCGGAAACACCACGCCGCCGATCAACACGTAGTGGAAATGCGCCACGATAAAAAACGTGTCATGCACCTGCCAGTCGAACGGCACGACCGCCACCATCACGCCCGTGAAACCGCCGAGCACGAAGACGAAGAAAAACCCGAGCACGTAGAGGAACGGCGTCGCGAGCACCGGACGCGAACCCCACAGCGTGGCGATCCACGCGAAGATTTGGACGCCGCTGGCCACGCCGATCATGAGGCTCGCAGCGGCGAAGAAACTGAGCCCGAGTTCCGGCAGGCCGGTCGTATACATGTGGTGCATCCACAGGCCGAAACTCACGAAGCCCGTCACCATCACCGCCATCGCTACGAGCG
>DFYA01000202.1:2613-2737 GCA_002382525.1 Opitutaceae bacterium UBA4094 | reverse complement strand
TCGCTCACCCTCACCGACTCGATCAACGCCGCCAACGTCAACATCGTGCTCAACGGCGGCTCGCTCTTCCTCGGCGACGGCCAGTCGCACACCTTCGCGAACCTCATCGTCAACACCGGCGCCA
>DFYA01000202.1:0-2477 GCA_002382525.1 Opitutaceae bacterium UBA4094 | reverse complement strand
AGCCCGCCACCTACGGCGCGTTCCTCCTCGGGGCCTCGGCCGCCTTCGTTTTCCTGCGCCGCCGCCGACGCGCGTAAGGGAGGGACGACCTCCGTGTCGTCCGTGCAGACCCGCAGCCCGTTCGGCACGCCCACAGCATTAAACGGTCTCCCCAGCCGCACCGTGCTTGTGTAACGAAATGGCATTTGATCTCTCAACCCTCGCATGGAGATTTCAAATCGCCGCCCAATCAAAACGCGCTCCGCCGCATGGGCCAGCATCACGGCTCGCATGTTGGCGAAGGCGGGCTTCACGCCCAATCGCGTCTCGGTGATCGGCGTGTTTATCGCGCTCGCGGGCGCCGGAGCGTTCGTCGCATCGAGTCATCAGAGCAGCGCGGCGGCCGCCGCGCTGCTGGTGGGCGGGGCGGTCGCCATCCAGCTTCGACTTCTGTGCAACATGCTCGACGGCCTCATCGCCGTTGAAAATGGCCTCAAATCCAAGCTCGGCGATGTCTTCAATGAAGTCCCCGACCGAATTGAAGACGTCGCGCTGTTGCTCGGCGCCGGCTTGGCCGCCGGTGGTGCCCACGGCATCACCCTCGGGTGGCTCGCCGCGCTGCTCGCCATCGGCACCGCCTACATCCGCCTCCTCGGCGGAAGTCTGGGCGTAAACCAGGACTTTTGCGGACCCTTCGCGAAACCTCAGCGCATGTTTTTTCTCACCGTCTTTGCGCTGGGAGCGGCCGCCGAAGCCGTAACTTCGCAAACGACTTGGTCTCTAACCGGCGGCCTCACGTTGATCGTTCTCGGGACCGCGGCGACCTTGGGGCGACGGCTCATGCGGCTGGCGCGCGCCCTTCATGCCCGATGATCGCCGACGTCTTCACTGCGCTGGTGCGCCTCTTCACCGGTGCACGCGGACACTGGACCGGCTGCGCGCCGATGCCGGGGACCGCCCAACCGCGGGTGTATTTCGCAAACCACACGAGCAACCTCGATTTTGTGGTGCTCTGGTCGACGTTGCCACGCGCACACCGGACCCGCACCCGGGCGGCCGCCGCGCGGGATTACTGGACGGCGAACGCTCTGCGGCGATGGATCGCCATGCGCGTGTTCAATGTCGTGCTCATCGAACGCAAACACGTCACGCGCACCAACAATCCGGTCGACCAACTCGCCTCCGTGCTCGGTGCGGGGGACTCGATTATCATTTTCCCGGAAGGCGGTCGCGCCGCCGACACGGTCGTCGGCCCCTTCAAGAGCGGTCTCTACCACCTCGCGCAACGTCATCCCGAAGCGGAGCTCGTGCCGGTCTACATTGAGAACCTGAACCGCGTGTTACCCAAGGGCGAAGTCCTCGCCATTCCGCTGATCTGCACCGTGACCTACGGCACGCCGCTGCGACTCCTACCCGGCGAGGCGCGCGACCCGTTTCTCGAACGCGCGCGGCTCGCCGTGCAAACGCTACAAACACCCCCGCTCACATGAGCTTGCTCCACGACATACAAACCCGGTGGTTCTTCGGCGGCTTGGTGGGCCTGCTCGTGCTCGCATCGCTCATCGGCGCGGTGCTCGCGCGCACGACAAAAACCGAGAAGGGCCGCGCGGTGGTGGCCAACCTCAACGCGCGCATCCGCGCGTGGTGGGTGATGGCGGGTTTCTTCACGCTCGCGGTCGCCTCAGGCGGACTCGGTTCGGTCGTGTTGTTCGCACTCATGTCGTTTTTGGCGCTACGCGAATTCGTCACCCTCACGCCGACGACACACGCGGACCACCGGTCGTTGTTCTGGGCCTTCTTCATCATCACCCCGGCCCATTATTACTTCGTTTGCACCGAATGGTATGGCCTCTTCAGCATCTTCATCCCGGTTTACGCGTTCCTCTGGATACCGATCCGCACCGCGATGGCCGGCGAAACGCGCGACTTCCTCGCTCGCACGGCCAAAGTGCAATGGGGTCTGCTCGTCTGCGTGTATTTTGTGAGCCACGCACCGGCGCTGCTCACGCTGAAGATCCCGGGATACGAGGGACAGAATGCGAAACTACTCTGCTTTCTCGTGGTCGTCGCCCAGATGAGCGACGTGTTCCAGTATGTCTGGGGCAAGCTCTGCGGACGTCGTCCGATCGCGCCGCACGTGAGCCCAAGTAAAACCGTCGAAGGCTTCTTCGGGGGCGTAGCGACTGCCGTGGCGCTCGGTGCGTCGCTCTGGTGGATCACGCCCTTCAACCCTTGGCAGGCGGCGCTGCTGGCGTTGGCGATCTGCGTGATGGGCTTTTTCGGAGGGTTGGTGATGTCCGCGATCAAACGCGACCGCGGGGTGAAGGATTTCGGCGCCATGATCGAGGGCCACGGAGGCATGTTGGATCGAATCGATTCTTTGTGCTTTGCCGCTCCGCTGTTCTTCCACCTCGTGCGGTATTTCTTCGCGGAGTGAGCGGGGATCGGACTCCGCGCACTCACGCTCCGATTTCCAAGAGGCGTTCACACACCGCCAG
>DFYA01000135.1 GCA_002382525.1 Opitutaceae bacterium UBA4094 | reverse complement strand
ACCCGGGCAGGCAACCGCAAGGTGGGCACCCATGATTCCCGCTATCCGGCGAATAGCTTCTTGATGCGGGTGGGAGCTGTCCGGTGCATACTCCGGATTCAACCGATGCAGACTCGGATTCTGGCTACTCGGCGGAAACCACCGAGCCGGCTTTTATGAGGACGAAGTTGTCGGGCTTGAGGTGTTTTTTGATCGCGGCGTTCACCTGATCTACGGTCACGGCGTTGAGCTGGTCGGCGTATTCATCAATCCATGACAACGGATAACCGCGGTGCAGCGTCGCTAGGATCGTTGAGGCGAGTCCGTCGGTCGTCGCGAGGCCGACTTGGAAACTGCCGGCGAGGTTGGTTTTGGTGCGCTCGACCTCGGCGGGTGTGACGCCTTGTTCATACCAGCTCATCAATTCACGTCGGGTGGAGGCGAGGCCTTGGTCGAGGAGGTTCGGCGCGAAGTTGGCGATGATGCGCCAGTCGCCGTCGGTGAAGGTGTCGCCGCCGATGCGCGCGCCGATGCCGTAAGTGAGGCCTTCTTTGTCGCGCACGGTGGCCATGAGGCGTCCGGTGAAACCGCTGCCGAGGATCGTCGTGGCGACGCGGAGCGGGAGCGCGTCGGGGTCGGCATGACGAAGGCCGCTGGCTTGGCCGAGGATCACGTTGATGTTGGGTTTGTCGGCCATCTGGATCGTCTGGTCGCGGTCAAGGTCGGCGCGGGCGGCGATGCGCGGATAATCGGGGCGTTTAACTCCGCCGGCCCAGTCGGCGAAAGCGCGGGCAACTTCGGCCTTGAGCGCCGCCGGGTCGATGTCGCCGACGGCAACGAGCGTCATCTCGGCGGGGCCGTAGTATTTTTTGTGAAAGGCATGGAGATCGGCGACGGTGGCGGTTTCAAGTGCGGCGAGGACGGCTTTGGTGGAGGGTTCATAGTTGGGGTGACCCTTGGGGTAGATGGCGGAGGCAAAGGCTTGATCGGCGCGGTAGCCGGGTTGTTCCAGTGCGCGCTCAAGGCGGCCGGCGATTTGTTTTTTGAGTTTGTCGAATTCGTCTTCGGCAAACGCGGGGGAGCGGAGTTGTTCGGCGAGGAGCGAGATGACGAGCGGCACGTCTTTGCGGAGGCATTTGCCGTTGAAGTAAATCATCGTGCTGTCGGCTCCGAAAGCGAGGTGGGCGCCGACAGCGTCGAGTTTTTGGGCGATGGCGAACTTGTCTTGGGTGGTCGTGCCTTTGTCCAACATGCCGCCGACGAGGGAGGCGATGGCGAGGTTGGAGTCGGGGGCGAACGAGTCGCCGGCGGGCAGCGATCCGCGGAAGGTGACAACGTCTTTCACGGCGGTGGGATAGACGATAAGGTCGACGCCCGCGACGGTGGTGCGGGTGAGATTGTCGGCGATCGCGGCGTGCGTGGCGGCGGGCGCGAGGGCGAAGGCGGCGACGAGGAGTAAGGGAGAAAGGAGGCGTTTCATGGAACGAGGGGAAGAGGGGGCTTGGGGCGGCAATATAATCGTCCTCGTTCTCTTACTCGTTCTCGCGTCTTTTCGGCGGAGAACGAGAACGAGAACGAGTAAGAGAACGAGGCGTGGTGGGTTATTCGGCGGACTTTTCAGACATGATCGGAATAAACCACCCGGTGGTGCTTTGGTCCTCGTTGAGGTAGGCGGCGGCGACGCGTTTCACGTCGTCGGCGGTGACCTTTTGGAGGGCCTCGTCGAACGTGACGTAGAGCGTCCAGTCTCCGCTGGAAATGTATTCGTTGAGCGTGCTGGCGATGGCGAAGGCGCCGTCGCGGGCGTAGGCGGAGGCGGCGAGCAATTGGCTGACGGCGGAAGCGACTTCGGCGTCGGTGACGCCGTCGGTTTTCACGCGGTCGAGTTCGGCGAGGGTGATCTTCTCGACTTTGTCGTGCGTGGCGCCGGGCGCGAGGCTGGCGTAGATCGTGGTGAGCGACGGATCGTGGAAAAAACCGATGTCGGCGGCGGCGCTCATGGTGAGATTTTTGTCGGTGAGGGCGCGGAAAAGGCGGCTGTTTTTGCCCGAGGTGAGAAGGGTGCCAAGCACTTGGAGCGCCGGCATGTCGGGGTGGCGCGCCTCGGGGGTCTTGTAGGCGATGCCGACGACCCCGAGGCGGCCGGCGCGTTTGACGACGACGCGGCGCGGGCCGGATTGAGCGGGCTCCTCGGTGTAGAGCTGCGGGATGGGTGCGGGGGATTTGGGGATGTCGCCGTAGTGTTTTTTGACGAGAGCGAGGGCCTCGGCGGGAACGATGTCGCCGATGATCGTGACGGTGGCGTTGTCGGGCCAGTAGAACGTGTCGTAGAACTCGCGTAGTTTTTCGATGGATACGTTTTCGATGTCGCTGCGCCAGCCGATCGTCGGGTGATGATACGGGTGGGCGACGAAGGCGGCGGCGTTGATCTCCTTGTCGAGGGCTTGGATCGGGTTGTTTTCGCCGATTTCGAATTCGTTGCGCACGACAGTCATCTCGGGGCGGCGGTCGTCCTCGCGCAGCCAGAGGTTGCGCATGCGGTCGGACTCGATGGCGACGTAGGCGTCGAGGTGGTCTTTGCCGAGGTTCGCGTAGTAGTTGGTGCGGTCGAGCCAGGTGGTAGCGTTGTAGCGGGCGCCGACGCGTTCGAGGAGCTGGTCCACGCTGTTGCCCTTCTCGCGGTTGAAGTTGGGCGTGCCCTTGAACATGAGGTGCTCGAGCAGGTGGGTCGCGCCGGTGGTGCCGGTGACCTCGTTGCGCGAACCGACGCGGTAGGTGACCATAAACGTGGCGACCGGCGCGGAGTGCTCGGGGAGCACGAGCACCTGGAGGCCGTTGGCGTCGAGGGTGTATTCCGAAATGCGGCCAAGGGTGCGGACGTGCGTGAAGCCTGCGACCGGCGCTGGAGTGACTGCGGAGACGGCCGGCGTTGTTGAGGATTGGGGAGTCGGCTTGGACGTGCCCGCAGCAAAAGCCGGAAAGGCGGGCAGCAGCGCAAGGCTGAGAAGAACGCGTAATTTCATGGGAAAAAAGTGGGGCCAACGTATGACCACGGAACGAGAGGATGTTTCCGAATTGACGGAATGATTCGGGGTTACGGTGAGGCAGCGGTCGAGCTGCGCGGAGCAGAAAGGGTGATCGGCGCTATCAGGCGGGCGGTTAACAAAGGACTATGCAAGTTGATGCATGGCGGTAGCGTCTGG
>DFYA01000183.1 GCA_002382525.1 Opitutaceae bacterium UBA4094 | reverse complement strand
CTCATCCAGGCGATCCACGACGCCCTCTACTGCTCGAAGATCTGCTCGTATGCCCAGGGCTTCCAGCTCATGCGCGCCGCGCAGGTCGAGTATAACTGGAAACTCAACTTCGGTCAGATCGCCCAGATCTGGCGCGGCGGTTGCATCATCCGCGCGGCCTTCCTCCAGAAGATCACCGAGGCGTATGGCAAGAACCCGAAGCTCGCGAACCTCCTCCTCGATCCGTATTTCAACAAGACGATCCAGAAGGCCCAGGAAAACTGGCGCAAGGTCGTGAGCCTCGCCGCCGAGAGCGGCATCCCGGTGCCGACCTTCGCGTCGTCCCTCGCCTACTACGACGGCTACCGTTCGGCCCGCCTGCCGGCCAACCTGCTCCAAGCCCAGCGCGACTACTTCGGCGCGCACACCTACGAGCGCACCGACAAGCCCCGCGGCAAGTTCTTCCACATCGACTGGCCCGAAGCGAACCGCCCGCAGCTCGAAGCCTAAGCTTCGATTGCCGCGTAGCGGGGAGCGTAAGCGACCCGACTCGGTTTCCCCAAAAGCCGCGCCCGACAAGGCGCGGCTTTTTCGTGCAGTCAAGGAGCGGCGGTTTTCAACCGCCGGTGTGCGAGATTGCGGCCGAGGCCCCCGCAGAAAGGGTCGAATGTGGGAAGCGAGCTCGCTCGCGATTTCACGTCGCAATCGCGAGCAAGCTCGCTTCCCACTCCAAAATTCCCGCCGACCTCGCTCCCTCGTTCTCGTTCTCTTTCTCTTTCTAGTTCTCTTTCTCGTCCTCTCTCTTTCTCGTTCTCAAATCTCTCCACACGCCGGCGGTTAAAAACGCCGCTCCGCCTGCACCGGGCGACGCTTCGTTGCCCACCGACACGTCGGGGCTGGCGTTCGGAATCGCGAGCAAGCTCGCTTCCCACGTCGGAGCCGCACTTCCCCCATCGGAGGTGCACGGCGCTCGCCGGAGAGTGGAAGCAGGCAGCCGAGGTGCGGGCACAAAAAAGCGCCGGGGGCTTTGGGCCCCCGGCGCGGGTGTCATGAAACCTTGGCGGTTCACTCAAACCGCGAAGGAAAGGTTTTCTGATTACTGGACGATCGAGGCCTTTCCGGCGGCGTCCCAGGTGGCGCGGCCATCGTAGGTCGAGAAGCTCATGCCCTTAACCGCAGAGCCTTCCAAGCCCACCGCTCTCGCGGGGACTTCCAACTTCACCCAACGGCCCGTGGGCGGGAGATCGCCGACGCGATAACGACTGGCGGTCCCGTTCACTCCATAACTGATGTTGTTGGCGCCCCAATACGCGCGGTGATCCCAGGTGCCGTCGTTCCAGTGCAGCATGATCTGCGTGGGCGGGTTGGCCGGGTCCAAATAAACCCAGGCAAACATCGTGTCGCCGGCGCTGATCATGAGCGGCGAGTGGGCGTTGTTGAACGCGTGCTCGCGCAGACCCGCACCGATGCCGGACTGGTGGGCCTTGGAACCGGAGTGCGGCGCGGGGTTGGCGCTCACCCAGGTCCAGGGCTCGTTGCCGTTAACCGAGGCGCCGGCGGGCACCGCGTCGTCCACCCAAATCACCACCGGGCTGTTGGCGGTGAAGGTCGCGGCGGCCACCACACGGCGACCGTCCGGCCAGACAATCTCGGCCTCGGCCCATTGCTCGCCGGTGTTCTTCGGCGTGAAGGCAAAGGTCGCTCCGTAGTCGGGCTCTTGATCGCGACCCTCCCACACGATGCGGGCGTGGGTGAGATCAAGACCGGTGGTGTTGAGCGTGAGCGTGACGGGTTCGTTGAGCGCCACGACGGCGGTCGGGACGTTGATGCGGGCGGTGGCCGATTTCCACGGGGTGGACTTGGCGGAGGTCTGCGCGGCGAGGGTCGCCACGGAGAGCAGGCTGCGGGCCTGGTTCACGGTGACGAACTCGGTCGTGACGTTCCACGTGTCGGACCAGCGATCATAGAACGGATACGGGGCGTTGCTGCCGCTGTCGGTCGGGAAACTGAGCTTGGTGAGCTCGTTGCCGGAGGCGCCATAGTTGGGCAGGTAGTCGAAGTTCGAATGGATGTTGCCGATCGGGATGCCGGCCGGGGCGAGCACACGACGGTCGTTCTTCGCGTATTGGGAAACGACTTCACGCTGACGCTTGAGGCCGAGGCCGGTGACGAAGGTCACGTTGACCGGGTTGGTGCCCGCTTCGTAGTTCATGTTGCCGACGAGGGCGTCGATGTATTCCGGGCGCGGGTCGAGCTGATAGGCGACCGACATGTCGGAGGCTTGGTCGAGCGAGAAATACCAACCGGCGCTCATCACGCCCTTGGTGGCGGCCGGGAAGGCGCTGCCGTAGGCGTGGTCGTTGGACCACTTGAGGGCGTCGTTGCCGGCGAGCTTGATCTGCTCCTCGCACTTGGCGAGGTAGGCGGCGTCGAGCTTGTTGGCGGCGAGGCGTCCCGAGCGGGCCGCGAAGGCGTAGGTGCGGATGGCATTGCCCCACGACTCCGACATGCGCCACCAGCTCCAGCGCATCGTGGCGGGATCGGCGGGGTTCGGGAACCACTCCATGAGCTTCTGGTGGTATTGGGCTTCGCCGGTGGCGGCGTAGAGCGAGGCGGCGGCCCAGGCCAGTTCGTCGTTATGGATGTAGTTGTCGCCGTAGAAGGTGATCTTCTGGTAGGCGCCGGTCTTGCCGTGTTTGGCGATGGCGTTGCTGAGGAACTGCCAGCCGAGCTTGGCCTTCGTCAGGTAAGACGCGGCGGCTTCCGGGTAGGCGGCTTTGAACTTGGGCGAAGAGGCGGCCTGGGCGAGCGCGGCCACGGAGGCGGCGGTCGCGGAGGTGTTCTTCGGCCAGACAACCTGCGTGTCGCCGTTGTCAGGGAGCACGTTGCTCTCATACGCACGGGTCTTCGGATAGACGATGAAGTAGAATCCACCGTCGGCGTCCTGAAGTTTCGCGATGTAATCGGTCTCGTGCTTGGCCATCTGGAGGATGTCGCTCACGCCGTCGCCGCTCTCGGGCAGGCCGAGGTTGTCGAGGTCGACCGCGCCCGCCACGGAGTCCGCGGTGAAGAGGAGCACGTGGGCGAGATGCGCCGAGTTGATGGTGTATTTGCTGTAGTCGCCGGCGTCAAAGTGGCCGCCGGAGACGTC
>DFYA01000020.1 GCA_002382525.1 Opitutaceae bacterium UBA4094 | reverse complement strand
GAAAACGAAAGCATCACGACGACGACCGAACGCATTTTTAAGGGCGCCTACGAATTCAACACGACGAAGAAAGGTCGCCTCATGCCGGCCAAGACCGTCGGCGAAGCGCTGGAGCACATCCCCGCGAAACACTTCAAAGAAGCCGGCCTTTTCGTGAAGACCAAGATCCCCGTCCTCATGCTCAAAACCGACAACGAAATCCCCACCGAGGCGTCCGACAAGGACACCCGTCGCGGCAAAGTCTCGTAATCAAGTGTCACAGGCATTCCTGCCTGTGCTCCGCTCGTCGCCCGTCATTGCGGCCCGACGCCCCCGCCCCGGGGCAAAGCCGCTTTTGTCCCGCAGTTACCATACCCTTAGGGCATAGGGATCAACTTCGCGCCTGCAGCAGTCCACGGCTCGTTGCGCGCTCCACTCATGCACCGCCACTGGCCCGCCTCGTAGCTTGCCGCCGCAGAGGCAGTCATGATTGGATCCGCGTTCATTCCATGCTCCTCTTTGTCATCGCGGTCTCCTTCACGCTCTCCGTCTCGTTCATCTGCTCGCTGATGGAGGCGATGATCCTCAGCACCACCGTCAGCGAAGTGGAAGCGCTTAAACGCGACCGCCCCAAGAAGGGCGAACTCATGGAGCGCCTCAAAACCCGCCTCGACGAGACGATCTCCACCATCCTCACCCTCAACACCATCGCTAACACCCTCGGTTCCGTCATGGTCGGCGGTCTCGCCATCAAACTCTTCGGCGAGGTGTGGCTCGGCGTCTTCTCCGCCGCCATGACCATCGCCATCCTGATCTTTTCCGAGGTCATCCCCAAAAACATCGGCGTCGCCTATCGCAAAGGCCTCCAGCCGATCATTGCCGGTCCCCTTACTGGCATGGTCAAACTCCTCCGCCCCGTCACGTGGCTGTGCAACATGATCGTCCGCGTTTTCATGCCCACCACGACCGCCAACGCCAACGCGTCCGGCGACGAAATCATCCTCCTTGCCCAACGCGGCGCCAAGGACGGCAGCCTTACCGACACCGAGTCCATCATCATCGCCAACGCTCTCTCCTTGGACGACATCACGGTGCGCAAAATCATGACGCCGCGCCCGGTCATCACCGCCCTCAACCGCTCCTCGACCGTCGGCGAAGTGCTCGCCAAATACCCCAACCTCCCCTTCGCGCGCATCCCCGTTCTCGGACGCAACATCGACGACATCGTCGGCCTCGTCCGCCGCCGCGATCTGCTCAAGGCCAAAGCCAACGACCAAGACGCCGACTTGGTCGAAAAGCACATGCAGGAGATTCACTTCATCCCGGAAACGGCCACCGTCGCCAACGCCCTGCAAGTCTTCCTGAAAACCCATCAACAGCTCCTCGTTGCGGTCGATGAATTCGGCTCCATCTCCGGTGTCGTCACGATGGAGGACGTCTTCGAGCAGCTCATCGGCCGCGAAATTTTCGAGAAAGACGACCTCGCGGTCGACATGCGCGCCCTCGCCCAAGCCCGGCTTGCCAAACAGATCCAGCTCCGCCGCAACGCCGCCGCCAGCATCCGCCCCCCCAACAAGTAGGCTTCGTCCCCGCGCCTCCCCTCGCGCCCGTCACCGCACCCCATACTCCCACGGCTCGAACCCGCGCGCCCGCAACGCCTCCGCCAGCGCTTTCAAATCGAGCTTCGTCCCCGGCTTCACCCCGTTTTTCGCGAACCACCCTTGGTTCACCTCGAGCGCAAACTTGATCCGCTCGCTTCGAGATTGCACGGACGTCTCGTCGTAGGGGTGCAGCGGATACACCTCTTGCAGAACCCCGTCCGCCGTGAAGAAACCGATATCCAGCGGCGTCGGCGTATTGCGCATCCAGAAACTCATTTGCCGTTCTCCGGCATACACAAAAATCATGCCGTCATCCGGCTTCAGATCGCGCCGCTCCATCAACCCGCGCTCCATCTCCCGCGGCCTCACCGCCAATTGCATGCGGACAACCTTCTCGCCCACCCCGATCTCGAAGAACGCCGTCGCCGGCTGCACCGCGCCCTGCACACCCTGCGCCGCAGGCGCATCGCCTCGCCCGCAACCGGCCGTCGCGACGACCGCCAGCATCAACACCCACGCCCGCAGCAAAGCGGAAACCTGATTTGCGTTTTTCACGCCTGAGGTGACTGATCGTTCCCCACACCAAACACAACTTCATCGTGCCTCGCACCACCCCCTCCCCGCTCCTCTACGCCGACACCAGCCGCTCCGCCGACATGCTGTATTTCGGCCGCTTCAGCGTTCCCGACCCGTTCATCGCTTTCGCCGCCCGCGGCAAAAAAATCGCCGTCCTCAACGCCCTCGAATTCGGACGCGCCCAAAAATCCTCAGGCTTCGACACCGTCTTGCCCCTTGAAACGTGGATCGAAAAAGCTCGCTCCCGCGATTCCAAGGCCGGCGTCGCTGAGGTCATCGCACTCCTCGCCAAGCACTACAAAATCCCCGCGTTCAATGTCGCCGCCGACTTCCCCGTCGCCCTCGCCGACAAGCTCCGCACCGAGGGACTCACCCTCGCGCCGGTCCCGTCCCTCTTCCCCGAGCGCGAACTCAAAAGCCCCGCCGAAGCCGCCGCCATCCGCGAGGGCAACCGCTGCAGCGCGACCGGCATCGCCGCCGCCGAAACCCTCCTGCGGCGCAGCAAAATCAAAGCCGGCAAACTCGTCCTCGACGGCAAACCGCTCACCTCCGAACGCCTTAAAACCGCCATCGAAATCGCCTGCCTCGAAGCCGGCGCCCTCTCCATCGACACCATCGCCGCCGGAGGCGACCAAGCCTGCGACCCGCACGAACGCGGACACGGTCCGCTCCGCGCACACCAACTCATCGTCGTCGATGTATTCCCGCGCGTCGCCGCCACAGGTTACCACGGCGACATGACGCGCACCTTTCTCAAGGGCCGCGCCAACGACCAACAACGCGCGCTCGTCGCCGCTGTGCGTGCCGCTCAACTCGCCGCCCTCGGCGCCATCCGCGCCGGCGTCAACGGACGCCACGTCCACCAACAATGCCTCGACGTGTTCGCTCGTGAAGGCTTCGAGACCAAGCGCACGGCCAAGGGATCCGTCGGTTTCTTCCACGGCACCGGCCACGGCCTCGGCCTCGATGTCCACGAAGCCCCGCGTGTATCCACCACGGACTACATTCTCAAAAAAGACTCCGTCGTCACGGTCGAACCGGGCCTCTACTACCCCGGCCTCGGCGGCTGCCGCATCGAGGACGTGGTTCAGGTCACCGACAAAAAACCCCGCCTCCTCTCCTCATTCCACTACGACTGGGAAATCCGATAATTTCACAAAACGCCAAATCGCAAAGTTCCAAACGCGAAAAAACAGCGCGCCCCCAGGCGCAGTTTTCCTTTGGAGTTTGATCCTTTGGCTTTTGAGATTTTTCCCAAACCGATGCCCGAACTCGCCGAGGTCGAATACTACCGCCGCCGCTGGGACGCCGGCCTTGGCTCGACTGTCGCCCGCGTCCTCCTCCATCCGCGCGCCCGCGTCTTCAACGCCACCGACACCGTCCTGCTTGCCCGTCTTCTCACCGGCGCCACGCTCATCTCCTCGGAGGCCGCCGCCAAACAGATGCTTTTCCGGTTCGCCGCCGACGATTCCGCGCCGCTCTGGCTCGGTATTCACTTGGGCATGACAGGCGAACTCACCGTTCAACCCGCCGATCACGCCCCCCGCAAAAGCGACCACCTTGTCCTCGCGCAAAGCGACCGTGCTCTCGTCTTCACCGACCCACGCATGTTCGGCCGCGTTCTCTTCCACGCCGGCCCCGACGCGCCCGATTGGTGGACGTCGCTCGCCCCCGCGATCCTTTCGCCCGCGTTCACCGCCGACGCCGTTGCCGCCTTTCTCCAACGTCGCGCCCGCACGCCGATCAAACCGGTCCTTCTCATGCAGGAACGTTTTCCCGGCATCGGAAACTGGATGGCCGACGAGATTCTCTGGCGCGCCGCGCTCCACCCCAAACGTCCCGCCGGCAGCCTCACGCCCGCCGAGATCAAAACCCTTCACCGCGAAACCCGCCACGTCGCCACCCACGCCTTGCGCATCATCGGTTCTTCCGGCGCGCCCACCTTGCCCGACCCGCCCGCCACCTGGCTCTTTCCCCACCGCTGGGCCGACGGTGGCACGTGCCCAAAAACCGGAGCCCCGCTCATCCGCGAAGAGATCGGCGGACGCACCACGTGCTGGTCACCCGCCCGCCAACCTCTCTAGCGTGCCTGCTTTCCATGAAACTCCCGCCCCACTCCAAGTTTGTCCTCATCGGTGACTCGATCACCGACGCCGGCCGCGATCCCTCCGGCGAAGCCACGCCCTGGGGTGCTCCCGGTCACGGCCGCGGCTACGTCGGTCTCCTCGAGGCATGGCTCGGCGCCACTCGCCCGCAAGATCGCATCCGCCTAATCAACCGCGGTGTCAGCGGCAACACCGTGCGCGATCTCAAAAACCGGTGGCGCGCAGACGTCCTCGACCTCAATCCCGATTGGGTTTCCGTCATGATCGGCGTCAACGACGTCTGGCGCCAGTTCGACACCCCCTTGCGGGTCGAAGGACACGTCCCGCTCGACGAATACTCCCGCACCCTCGAGGAACTCGTCGCCCTCACCCGCCCCACGGTCAAAGGCCTGCTGCTCGCGACGCCCCACTTCATCGAGCCGAACCGTGCCGACCCCATGCGCAAAATGATCGACGCCTACGGAGACGTGGTCCGCGACATCGCCCGCAAAAACGACTGCGTCTTCGTCGATGTGCAGGCCGCCTTCGACGAGGTCATGGTCCACACCCACCCCATGACTCTCGCCTGGGATCGTATCCATCCTAACACTACGGGTCACATGATCATCGCCCGCGCCTTCCTCAAGGCCCTCGGCGCGCTTTAAGCCCATGTCCGCCCCCGCCAAAAAACAACGCCTCGACGAACTCCTCGTCGCCCGCGGCCTCGCGGATTCCCGCTCGCAGGCCAAGGCGTTGATCATGTCCGGCCGCGTGCTCCACGGCACCACCCGCCTCGATAAACCCGGCAAAGAATTCCCTGGCGACCTCGACCTCGTCGTCGAACAACCGCCGCGCTTCGTCTCTCGCGGAGGCGAAAAGCTCCAGGGCTTCGTCGACCGTTTTGGCCTAGACTTGCGCGGCGCGCACCTGCTCGACGTCGGCGCCTCCACCGGCGGTTTCACCGACTGCGCGCTCCAAGCCGGTGCCGCCGACGCCGTATGCGTCGACGTGGGCCGTGCGCAACTCCACCCCAAGCTCCAGGCCGACCCGCGCGTCATCAACCTCGAAAAAATCAACGCCCGCCACCTCGCCGCCACCGACCTCCCGCGCGGCGATTTCGACGCCATCGTGATGGACCTGTCGTTTATCTCGCTCAAATCGGTCCTCCCCGCCGTCTGGCCGTTTCTGCGCAGCGGCGGCGCGCTCGTCGCGCTGGTGAAGCCCCAATTCGAAGCCGGCAAAGCCGAGGTCGATAAGGGCCGCGGCATTATTCGCGACGCCGCCGTGCAAGACGCCGTCCTCGCCGACATTCAAGTCTTCGCCCTCGCGCAACTCCCCGGCGCCGCCCTCGTCGGCACGATGGACAGCCCCATCACGGGCACCGACGGCAATCGCGAATTCCTTCTCGGCCTGCGCAAAACCTAACTTGGGTTTCGTCTTCGCGTCGTTCGTGTGTTTCGTGGTTAACCTCCGTCCGATTCGCCCTTTCAACAAACCTCATGCCGCCCATCCGCAACCTCGCCTTCGTCGTCAACGAATCCAAAACCGGCGCGCCCGAGCTCGCCGAGGCGTTGATGGCGCTCGCCCGCGAGGCCGGGGTTAACGTCAAACGTGCCAACACACACCCCGTTGCCGACGACTTTTTGGCTGGCCAAGACGCATGCTGCGTCATCGGCGGCGACGGCACGCTCCTCGGTATCGCCGCCCAAGCTGCGCGCACGCAGGTCCCGATCATCGGCGTCAACCGCGGCAGCCTGGGTTTCCTCACGACCTTTTCCGCCGAAGACATTCGCGAATGTTTCCCCACCCTCCTTTCCGGCGACTTTCAAATCGCCCATCGCGCCCTGCTCGCCTGCTCGACGGGCGCCGGCCCCGACGACCTCGCGCTCAACGACGTGCTCATCAAAGCCAAGGTCAATTCCCGCATCGTCAGCCTTGAAGTCACCGCCGACGGCGAACTCGTGACCGACTACGACTGCGACGGTCTCATCTTCGCCACCGCGACCGGTTCCACCGCCTATAATCTGTCGGCCGGCGGCCCGTTGATTCACCCGTCCGCCGAGGTCATCGCGCTCACGCCGATCTGTCCGCACACGTTGAGCAACCGATCGATTATCCTGCGCGCCGGCGTGGAGCTCGTCGTGCGCAACATTCACCGCGAATCCACGCTGCTCGTGACCGTGGATGGCCAACGCGACTACCCGGTCTCGAATCGCGAGCCTATCACGATCAGCCTCGCTTCCGAGCGCCTGCCATTGGTGCAGCGCCGCGATTACGCCCACTTCTCCGTCGTGCGCAGCAAACTCAACTGGAGCGGCGGCGTCGCCACCCGAGCCCGCGCATAAAAGACTCGGTCGGCCAAGCGCACTGCTTTGAAACCCGATATCCGTCGGGCTCCAGATTAGCGGGAGCGGCGGTTTTCAACCGCCGACGGCGACTCGCGAAACGGGACCGGCCCCCGGCAGTTGGAAACTGCCGCTCCCCAGCTGCCGCTGTGCGCACTTCTCCGCACTGCACCTCAAACTCATCCCGTGCAGCCGCGTCGCCACCCGAGCCCGCGCATAAAAAAAGCGCGGTCCGAAGACCGCGCTCGCTGATGCCCAGAACCAATCGGGCGAATTGATGTTGCGCCTTACTCTGAGGCTGCACCTGCGGCGGCGGCATCCGCCTTCTTTTTCTCGGCTTCGGCCTTCTTCTTGTCGGCCGCTTCTTTCTTCGCTGCCTTCTCGGCGGCAAGTTCGCTCTCGTCGAGCTTGCCGTCCTTGTTGGCGTCGAACTTTCCGAGGCGCCTCGCTTCGTCCGACGAACGACGCTTCGCCTTGTCGGCTTCCCACGCGGCCTTCTCGGTTTCGTCGAGGATACCGTCTTTGTTGACGTCGTATTTTTTAAGGATCCCCGGGGGGACCGGCTTCTCCTTTTTGGTTTCGTCGGCTTGAGACACCGTGATGGCGGAAACTGCGATCAACGCACAAAGAGCGCAGCGGAGGGTGGTGGTAAACGAGATTTTCATTCGCCGCTTTTGATAGGCCGCCGACTCACCATTGCAAGGCAGTTTCGTTGCATATCATGGTTTAACCACCACTTGTGTGCGGACGTTCTTTAAGAAGTGCTTCTTCGCGAAGGCGCGTAGGTCGGCCAACGTCACCCCGTCGATGTGTTTGTCATAGGTCTCGGCATCGTCCACCGGCAGCCCGTAGAGGGTGTTTAATCCCGCGTGCATCGCCCGCGCACCGTTGGTCTGCAGCCCCATCCGGCGTCCGGCTTTCAGGCGTGTCTGGCAGCGGACCAGCTCCGCCTCGGCCACGCCGCCTTTCTGCACGCGCGCGATCTCGGCATCGATCTCGTGCAACACTTCGTCCGCCGTCGCCGGTGCGGTGCCCGCATAAAACATAAACATGCCAGCATCGATCCCGGTGACCCGCGCCGAGCGCACGAAATACGCCAGCCCCTTCTCTTCACGCACGCGTTCGAACAACCGCGACGACATGCCGCTGAACAACTCGTCTGCCACTTCGGCGACGTAGTAGTCGTCGCCCAAAAGCCCCGGTCCCGGGAACGCCTGCAACACCACCGCCTGCTCACGCGGCTGTTTTTCGATAAAATCACCCACCTCGCCCGGCGCCGTGAACACCGCCGTGCGTTTCGGCGCGGCCCCGCGCGGCAGTTTGGCGAGAAACGCCTTCAGCTTGGGTCCGAGCGTCTTCGGGTCGAAGTCGCCCGCCGCCACCAACACGACGTTGTGCGCCACGCCGAGGCGTTTCCAGAGCGCCGCCAAATCGGCCGGCTTGATCGCCCTCAACCCCTCGAGCGTTCCATGTGAATCGACCGCCAGCGGATGCGCCCCGAAGAATTTTTGTCGCACCAGCTTCTTGCCCACCGTCACCACGTCGTCGGCGTCTTGCTGCAAGTCCGCAAGCTGCGCGTCGCGCTCAATCTCAAAACTGGTGTGGTTAAACGTCGGCGTGAGCACCGCGTCGGCCAACGCCTCCAACGCACGGTCCGTGTCGCCCGGCAACACCTCGGCCGCGAGACCGAAACTGTTATTTCCCGAAAATGGATAAAACGACCCGCCCACTTCCTCGATGAACTTCGCCACCTCGGCCGCCGAGCGTTTCTTCGTGTCCTTCGTAAGCAGCGTCGCCAGCAGCGCCGTCGCCCCGCGCAGGTGCGCCGGCTCGTGCAATGGTCCGCCTTCGCACAGCAGCCGCAGGTGCAAGTTGGGCAATCGCCTGTCGGGCCTCAGCAGCAGCCGCGCGCCGTTGGGCAGCGTCTGCGCCGCAAACGCATCCGGCACACGTTCGATCGTGACCACCGTCGCCGCTGCCCGCTCCGCGCTTCTCGGGTTCAACGACACCGCGGTCACCCGCTCGGGCCCGAGATAGGTTTTTAAAACGCGGCGCAAGTCCGCCGGAGTCACCCGGCTTAAGCGGGCGAAATACGACTTCGCAAATCCCACGTCGCCCGCCACGACCTCGGCCGCGCCGAGACGCGACGCCTGGCCCGACATGGTTTTGCGCGAGTTGATTTCGCCGACCACCAGCTGACGCAGCCCCTTGCGAATCTGCGCAGCGGTGAAGCCTTTCGCGGCAACTCGGTCGAGTTCGCGTCGCACCGCCCGGGTCGCCGCCTCGCGGTGTTTCGGTTCACCGATGAACGAAACGTAGAAGAGGCCGGTCTCGCCGGGATTCCAACTGGTCGCGTCGATGGAGTGCACCAGGCGCGCCTTCTCGCGCACCGCCTGCCAGAGCACCGAGCTGTCGCCCTGCCCGAGCAGCACCGCCAGAAGGTCGAGCACCGGCGCGTCGGCGTGCGTGAGCCCGGGGATCTGCCAAGACAATCCGGCGCGGGTGAGTTCCACGTCCTCGTGACGATGCAGCTCGCGCGGCGCCAGCTGCGTGGGCTCCGGCAACACCAGCACGGGCGAAACCTTCGAGCGAGGCGCACCGCCGAAATGCGTCTCGACCAACACGCGCACCGCCGCCGGATCCACGTCGCCCGCCACCACCACCACGATGTTGTTCGGCACGTAACGCGCGCGGTAATACGCCATCAGATCGTCGCGCGTGACGGCGGTGAACACGTCCTTGTAACCAATTATCGGATACCTATACGGATGCTGCCGGAACGCCGTGTCGAACAGCGCTTCGCCCAATCGATGATCGGGGTCGTCGTTGCCCATCGCGATCTCGCGCAAGATCACGTCCTTCTCGCGCGCCACCTCGTCGGCCGGCAACGTCGAGTGCAGAACGGCGTCCGCCAACACGTCGAGCGCCACGCCCACATGCACCGAAGGTAGGTCGATGTAATAAACCGTCCGGTCAAAGGTCGTGTAGGCGTTAATGTTGCCGCCATGGGCCTGGACAGTCGTCGAGATCTCGCGGCCCGCGCGCCGCTCCGTGCCTTTAAACAAAAGATGCTCCAAGTAGTGCGACAGCCCCGCCCCGAGCAGCCCGCCTTCGTGGATGCTGCCGGTCTTCACCCACACTTGCACCGAGGCGACCGCCGCCGACGTATCGCGCTGAACCAAGAGGGTTAATCCGTTGGCCAGAACCGTGCGTTCGGCGGTCTGTTTCCAAAAGGGTTCGAGCAGGCGGAGGTCGCTGGCGATAGAATGGGTGGATTTCGACATGGAAAACCGAGACCATGCGCACACCACGCTGCGGGGCGAGCGACTTTCGCGAGATCCCCGACTCCCAGCCCGCAGCCCAGATCGCAAGTTGAGTGATCCGGCGCCCCCCCCCGCCGCACCCGCCCCCGGGCCCTTAAATCGACGGCACTTGTGACAACGACACTCGCCCGTCCCGCAAAGGATTCCGAGGTAGGAACGGTTTTACAAAGGCATCCTCAAACGTGTAGATCTCGGCAAAGTCCTCCCGGCTATCCTTCTCAGTCTTACTGAACACGTTATACTCGATCAGATTAAAAACGATTTCACCCATGTCGCCGCAGCGGGTGATGCCCCACGCGTTGAGAACAGTCTTCGTCAACGGACCGAACTGCTCCAACGCATAGGCGCGCAGCCCGGTTAACAACTCTGCACCGGTGATGTGCAAGGACTGCCGGGAACGCTCCGCATCGCGTTTTTTTAGTTCCTTGACCGCGTAATCAAGTCCTTCGCGCAGAAAACAATACGCCTTTTTATCGTAGCGCGCGTCCTCCTTGCAGATGAGGCTGACGATTTCGTTAAAATCCAAATCCGACATAGTGAATGCGGCCGAGTGTGCACACCAGCCACCCCCGCGCAATCCGCAAGAGC
The DNA here is from genome assembly GCA_002382525.1 of Opitutaceae bacterium UBA4094. GTDB lineage: Bacteria > Verrucomicrobiota > Verrucomicrobiia > Opitutales > Opitutaceae > Rariglobus. Next base: position 1,901 of record DFYA01000020.1, on the reverse strand, counting down.
GTTCGGCCCCGCCCAAGAGGACCCTGATTCCGTAAATAGAACGTAAAACATACTAAGTTTTTTACGTTGCGCCTTTCATTTGTGTAACAACACGATGAAACTAGTAACTAATTACTATGATCTCATCCACACAGACACACCATCCGATCGCTAATTTCTCGGCTTCCGCTCAGCCCACCGGCACCGCGCTCGAGCAAGCCTGCGCCCGTCTCAAGGCCGCTGGTCTCCGCATCACCCAACCTCGCATCTCGATTCTCAACGCGCTCATCAAGCGCAGTGAGCCCGCCACCATCGAGCAGATCCATCTCGATCTGAAGGACAGTGCCTGTGACCTCGTCACCGTTTACCGCTGCCTCGCCGCCTTTGAAGAACTCGGTCTCGTGCGCCGCTGCTTCTTCCACAACGGCACCAGCCTCTATCAAATCCAGTTCAACGACGAGCCGGTCTATCACGTCGTGAGCAAGGACGGCATCATCCTCGACACCGTATCCACCGAACTCGCCGCCGAACTCCGCGCCGTGCTCTCCAAGATCGAGGCCGACCTTCAGTCCCGCGGCTACTCCGACATCACCAACATGGCCGCCTTCTTCGCGTCCTCCGGCACCCGTCAGCCCGCCGCCGTCACCGAGAACGCCTAAACCGCCCGGCGAATTTTTCGCCGCGTCCTTCAAGCCACCGCCTCTTCCGGCGGTGGCTTTTTTGTGTCAGCTACGGGCGGCCTCGAAGTGGCGCCCGGCGGCGTCCCAATCAACGACGTTCCAATACGCCGCGATATAGTCCGCGCGCCGATTCTGGTAGTGGAGGTAGTAGGCATGCTCCCACACATCGAGGCCGAGCACCGGCACCGAGCCTTCCATCAACGGAGAATCCTGGTTGGCTGTGGACGTGATTTTCAGCTCGCGATTCGACACCACCAGCCAAGCCCAACCGCTGCCGAATCGGCCCGAGGCGGCGGCGGCGAATTGTTTCTTGAACTCGTCGAACGATCCGAACGTCTCCGCGATCGCTTCGGCCAACGCCCCCTTCGGGGCGCCACCACCGCGTGGGCCGATCGTTTCCCAAAAAAAGCTGTGGTTCACATGCCCGCCCACGTTGTTGCGCAGGGTCGTGCGAAGCGGCTCCGGCACGCGGTTCAATCGCGACAACAACGCCGCACCGCTCAATGCGCGCAACTCGGATTTCCCCTCAAGCGCCTTGTTGGCGTTGGTGATGTAAGACTGATGGTGCTTCGTGTGGTGAATCTCCATCGTCTTCGCGTCGATGTGCGGCTCCAGCGCGTCGTAGGCGTAAGGCAGTTTTGGCAGCGTGAACGGCTGCAACGCGAGCGCGGCGGATGCCTCCGTGGCGGCGGCCGCCGCGCGCGTCGCGCTGGTCAATCCGAGCCCGAGCAAGACGGCCCCGGCACCCAAGGTTTTCAGAGCGTCGCGACGCGAGAGACCTTTCACAGAAGAATCAGGGATAATGGTTTTCATATGGCGAAGGTGCCGCTGACCCCCAAAACCACCGAAAGTTCAAAGCGATAACCCATTCCGCGAAAACGAGGTCCCACCACCGCCCCACGAGACGTCACTCGCGCACCGCACCCAACGGAAACGAATCCAACCACGCCCGCTCTTGGTGGCACCTGATGCGCAGGCTGAACAAGCCCGACGGGGACAACCCCAACACCGCCGAATGGCTCCCGGGGGACCGCAACGTCTCCAGCGCCGAGATGTTGAACTGGCGCAGCGCGTGCCCCTCGACCGGGTTGTCGCGCTGCCACGGGTTGTCCTTGTTCCACACGAGATCACCGATGTGCGCGTGTCCGTGCAACATGAGTTTCACATTCTCCGGCAGCGGCAACAGCCGCGCCATCAACCCCGACGGTTTCTGCCCGCCAGGCAACGCATAGTGCGACGCGA
>DFYA01000174.1 GCA_002382525.1 Opitutaceae bacterium UBA4094 | reverse complement strand
AGGCGCATTGTGTTCTCGCGTTGATCGGTCCCCACGTGGGCTGCGCCCTTGTTTCCACGGCGGAAGAGAAGACCATTAAATCATCAGGCGTGACCGCCTATCCCTGCCACCTCGGCGCTTGCAAGTGCCACCCGCTCAAAAATCCGCGTGAGGGTTTTTGATTTTCAAGGGGTAAGGCGAGCAGAGGGCAATCTTCTGTCACGGAAGAGAACCAAGGAAACAAACAACGAGCTACTCAAACTTTCTGCCGTCACACGTTCGGTGATAGCGAAATCAAAAACCCGAAAAACCCTGAACCCAAGACACACCATGAAATCCGCCAAAGTTATCCTCACCACCGCGTTGCTACTCGTCACGTCGGTCGTGGCATTCGCCATCCCCCCTGCCCACCGCTCCGGTCCCGGCCCCGCGCTGCGCACCGCCGAGTCCTTCAAGGACGTTAAGCCGGGCGACAAGCTCGCCCTCGTATGCAAGCAGTGCGACACCGTCACCGTGCAGACCGTAGCCTCGAAGGAGGAGGCGATGGAGTTCTGTAAAGTGGGCGCGGAAATCGTCTGTGGCTCCTGCAAAAAGACCTTCAAGGTCGTCACGCACGGTCCTCGCGGAAAAAGCGGCCCGGGCGGTAAACACACCGAGACCCGCATCGTAAACGAAAAGGGAGAGGAATGCATGTTCGTGACCAAGCTGCCGGATTAAGCAGCAAGGCAAAGGTTACTTGGTTTAGTGACGGCGTGAGGCATTCTCACGCCGATCACTTTTTTATTTTCTCATCCCGGTCCCTCGTTGGCGGAGATACCGACCTGTCGGGGTAAACTTTAACGACACGTATGCGCGCGGTCCGGCTTCACCGGGTCATGAAATGGTCGCTTGGATGGCCGGGGGAAGGCCGCTCATCTGGGAGCGCTTATCGTGTGGGGCGAAGACTGTTTTTCATCCTGAGCTTTTCCCGACGCTGTCCCGCACTGGACACGCTCCGCCACTTTTTTCGCCCCGAGGCAAAGATTCCCCGAGGGTTTCCCCGATCCCGGGTGTATAGATAGACGCGGGCGACAGCGTCTCCATGACCCGCGACGTCGCGCCACCTGATTCAACCCATGCACCTCTCCCTCGCCACAACGACGTCCGCCGGACTCGCGCGAATCCTTTTGCCCGCCGCCCTCCTCATCGCAACCGCCGTCCCGGCCCGGGCCGATGATACTACGGCCCCGACCACGCAGACCGCAGACGATGCGCACGAGCAAGTCGCCGCGACGGCGGATTCTCCTATCGACGCGCTCGTGCGCGCGGCCTACGCGCACAACCTCGAACTCCAGGCCGCCCACGCCCGCTGGCAGGCCTCGTCCGAACGCCCAGCCCAGGCCCGCAGCCTCCCCGATCCGGTCCTCGGCTACGGCTATTTCGTGAAGCGCATGGAGACCCGCCAACGTTTCTCGCTTCAACAAATGTTTCCCGGCGGCGGCCGGCGCGGCCTCGAAGCCGAAGCCGCCACCCGCGCCGCCGAGGCCGCCGAAGCCGCCCTCGAAACCACCGCCGCCCGCGTGCGCTCCGAAGTGCTCCAAGCCTTCGCCGACTGGCTCCTGGTTCGCCAAACCCACGCGCTCGTCGCCCAAAACCTCGACATCGTCGTCTCCCTCCAGGCTATCGTCCAACAACGCCACCGCTCCGGCGACGCCTCACTGGCCGACCTCCTCCGGCTCGAATCCGAAGCCGATCTGCTCCGCCTCGATCTCGCCGAGCTGGAGGAACGCCGCGCACCCGCGCTCGCCCGCCTCAACGCCCGCCTCGGCCGCCCCGGCGACACGCCCCCCGACCCCGCGCTCGCCGCCTTAACCTCCCTTCCTCCCCTCCCGCCGCTCCCCGCCGTCGATCTCTCGCCCGACCTCGCCGCGCGCCTCGCCGCCAACCCCGAGTTGCTCGAACGCCGACACCTCGTCCGCCAGGCCGAGACCCGCCGCGAACTCTCCCGCCGCGCCAACCGCCCCGACTTCATGGTCGGCGTCGAGTTCATGGACAACCGCGGCATGGCGCGCGACGAGGTCCTCGGCATGGTCTCGGTCAACCTCCCCGTCTGGCGCACGCGCACCGCCGCGCTCCGGCGCGAAGCCACCGCGGATCTGCGCGCCGCCGAGCTTGATCACGCCGACCGGCGACTCTCCCTCGAAGCCGAGGCCCGGCAAACCCTCTTCGCCCTCGCCGCCGCCGCCCGCCGCCTCCGGCTCTACGACGACACCCTCCTTCCCCGCGCCCGCCAGACCCTCGACCTCGTCGAGGCCGACTACCGCACCGGCCGCGCCACCTTCCTCGACTTGCTCGAAGCCCGCCGCGCTCTCCTCGCCCTCGAACAAGCCGCGCTCAACACCCGCGCCGACCACTTCCGAGGCCACGCCGAGTGGGAACAGCTCGCCGGCCCCTTCTCTTCAACCGTCACCAAGACCGACTCAGCCGATGAATAAACCCGCGCCCAAATTTCTCCTCGTCGCCATCACCGTTGTCGCCCTCGTCGCCGGCCTGCTCGCCGGCCGCTACCTGCTCGCGCCCGGAGCCGATCCCCACGCCGGCCACGACCACACGGACGCGGCCCCCGCCGGCACGGCGGTCGCGACCAAGTCCGAGGTCTGGACCTGCTCCATGCACCCGCAGATCCGGCAGCCCTCCGCCGGCAAATGCCCCATCTGCGCCATGGACCTCATCCCCGTCGAAACCTCCTCCTCCGGCGCCGACGACGGACCGCGCACGCTCGTCATGAGCGAGAGCGCCCGCGCCCTCGCCGACATCCAGACCACGCGCGTCGAACGCCGTTTTCCCGAGGTCACCGTCCGCCTCGTCGGCCAGCTCGACTACGACGAAACCCGCCTGCGCTCGCTCACCGCCCGCTTCCCCGCGCGCATCGACAAGCTCTTCGTCAACTACACCGGCGTGGCCGTCGCCCCGGGCGAACACCTCGCCCGCATCTACAGCCCCGAACTCATCACCGCCCAACGCGAGCTGCTCTCCGCCCACGCCACCGATCCCGACGGCGTCTCCGCCCGCGCGACCCGCGACAAACTCCTGCTCTGGGACCTCCTGCCCGCGCAGATCGACGCCATCCTCGCCCGCGGCGACACCGCCGACGCCTTCGAACTGCTCGCGCCGACCGGCGGCGTGGTCGTCACCAAAAACATCAACGAAGGCGACTACGTGAAGACCGGCGAACCCCTCTTCCGCATCGCCGACCTCGGCGAGCTTTGGCTGAATCTCCAAGCCTTCGAATCCGACCTCGCCAAGCTCCGCTACGGCCAGGAAGTCACGTTCACCGTCGAGGCCTGGCCCGGCGAAACCTTCACCGGCCGCATCGCCTTCCTCGCGCCCGATGTTGATCGCCGCACCCGCACCGTGCCCGTGCGCGTCAACGTGCCCAACTCCGACGGACGCCTCAAACCCGGCATGTTCGCCCGCGGCCAAGTCCGCGTGAAACTCGCCGCCGACAACCAGATCTTCGCCCCCGACCTCGCCGGCAAATGGATCAGCCCCATGCACCCCGAGATCGTCAAAGACGGCCCCGGCCCGTGCGACGTCTGCGGCATGGCCCTCGTGCCCGCCGAGTCCCTCGGCTACCGCGCACTGTCCCCCGGCGAGGCTCCGATCGTCGCGCCCGCCACCGCCCTCCTGCGCACCGGCAAGCGCGCCGTGGTTTACATCAAAAAACCCAACACCGAGAGCCTCGCCTTCGAGGGCCGCGAGGTGGTGCTCGGCTCCGAAACCGACGGCGGTGTGATCATCGTCTCCGGCCTCGCCGAGGGCGACGAGGTCGTCACCCAAGGTGCCTTCAAAATCGACAGCTCCCTGCAAATCCTCGCCAAGCCCAGCATGATGAATCCGGAAGGCGGCGGCCCGCCCCCCGGCCACGATCACGGCGAAGCTCCCGCCGCCCGCCCCGCCCCCCTGTCCCTCGAACCCGCCCAGGCGCGCGCCCTGTTGCCCGCCTACTTCAAACTCCACGCGGCCCTCGCCGCCGACGATCTGCCCGGCTCCAAAGCCGCGCTGCGCGCGATGATGGAGGTCACCGGCCACACCGGGCCGCTGCCCGACCTGCTGCACGGCCTGCTCGGTGCTGAAAAACTGGATACACTGCGCCGCCCCGCCTTTGAGCAGATTTCCGACGCCCTGATCGTGGCGCTTAAAAAGGAACCGTCCGCTCTGGAGGGCACCGTCGTCCGCATGCATTGCCCCATGGTTTACGACGACCGCGGCGCCGACTGGCTGCAAGCGACCGACGACCTGCGCAACCCCTACTTCGGCTCCGCCATGCTCACCTGCGGTGAGATCGTGGAACGCCTGAAATAACACCACTCCCACCGCGCGAGCCCCTCCGACATGGTCAATAAATTCATCCGCTTCTGCCTGGAGAATAAACTCGTGGTGATGCTGTTCACTGCGGGCCTCATTTTGTGGGGCACGTTGGTCGCGCCCTTTGATTGGAAGATCGACGCCCTGCCGCGCGACCCCGTGGCCGTGGACGCGATTCCCGACATCGGCGAAAACCAACAGATCGTCTTCACCGAATGGATGGGCCGCTCACCTCAGGACATCGAGGACCAGATCACCTATCCGCTGACCACCGCGCTGCTCGGCCTGCCCGAGGTCAAGACCGTGCGCAGCTACTCGATGTTCGGGTTCTCCTCGATCTACATCATCTTCAACGAAAGGGCGGAGTTTTATTGGACGCGCAGCCGCATCCTCGAAAAACTCAACAGCCTGCCCTCCGGCCTGCTGCCCGCCGGCGTGCAACCCCAACTCGGCCCCGA
>DFYA01000167.1:3243-6413 GCA_002382525.1 Opitutaceae bacterium UBA4094 | reverse complement strand
CAGGCGCTCAACGACTCGGTCGCCGCGCTCGGCGAAGGTCGCCTGGAGCACGATGTGCCGGTGACGCGGGACGACGAACTGGGCGAACTCGCGCGTTCGTTCAACGCCATGGCGGACAAGCTGCGAGCTTACCGTGATGCAATGACTCAGCGCGTGACCCGCGCGCGCCGCACGATGGAAGCGACGCTCACCTCGACGCCTGACCCGTTGTTCGTGATCAACGCCGACGGCACCCACGAGGTGCGCAACCCTGCGGCGGAGGCGATCGCCGCGTTACCCGAATTCGCGGACGGGTTGCCCTCGGAGCTGCGCGAACCGCTTCGCGAGGTGGTGGCGAGCGGCGCGCATTACCTGCCCACCGATTACGAGCACGTCGTGACGATTCACGTCGACGGTGGCGAACGCCACTATCTGCCGCGCATTCTCGCCATCGGTGACACGCTCACCGGTTTCGGCGGCGCGGCGGTGATTCTTCAAGATGTCACCAAGTTCCGCCTGCTCGATGACGTGAAGGGCAACCTTGTCTCGACCGTGAGCCACGAGCTCAAAACGCCGCTCACGAGCATGCTGATGGCGGTGCATGTGCTGCTCGACGAAAGCTTCGGTGCAATCAACGCCCGGCAACGCGACCTCTTGGTCACCGCGCGTGAAAACTCGGAACGCCTCCTGCGCATTCTAAACGACCTGCTCGACCTCAGCCGGCTCGAAGGCGGCGCCTCCAGTCTGAACCGCCGTCCCGTGGCGGTCGCTGCCTTGCTCGCCGACATGGCGGCCGAGATGCAGAGCATCGTCGCGGCCTCCGATCAAACTATCCAAGTGCAGGCCGACTCCGCACTGACAACGGTCGATGTCGATGCCGACCGCGTGCGCCATGTGTTCATCAACCTACTGACCAACGCCTCCAAATACTCGGGCGAGGGTTCGGTCATCACCCTCTACGCGCGGCCGGCGCCGGATGGTTTTGTGCGCTTCGGCGTGCGCGACCAAGGGCCCGGAATCGCGGCCGACTATACGCCGCACATCTTCGACCGGTTTTATCGGGTGCCCGACCAGCGCAGAAAAGGCGCCGGTCTCGGGCTGACCATCGCACGTGAAATCGTGGTCGCGCACGGCGGTTCGATTGCCTGCGCAAGCAGGCTCGGCGAGGGCAGCGACTTTTATTTTTTCCTGCAGGAAACTTGACCGGTGCGTTGGATTATACGCGCGTCGCGAGCATGTCGTGCGGGCTGAAATGACATAAAGCTTAATGGCTGAAAAAACCCCGTCTTATGGGGGTTCGCGCCATGGTAGATTCTGGAAAACTACCCCGGAACGGCGAACTGATCCGCGGGGAAGGGGTCGGTGGTAAACGTAAGCTGACCAATTCTTTTAACCACCAAACCAAGGACCCTACCATGTGTGCTAGAAAAGCCTCTATTGAAACCCCCGAGCAGGTCGTCGAACACCTTCGCTCCCTGATCGCCGAAGCCGAGAAAACGCTTGGCTCCAACCTCGCCGAAGGCTCCGCCGAAAAGCTCGGCGCGCTCCGTGAACGTCTCGCCGAGGTGCGGGAAAAGGTCGACGAAGGCCTTACTGTCGCCCGCGACAAAATCTGCGCCGGTGCCCGTCAAACCGACGTGACGATCCGTTCGCACCCGTATGAATCGCTCGCCATCGCCCTCGGCGTCGGCGTGCTGCTCGGCGCCGTTTTGCGCCGCAATTCCTGAGCGTGTTTACCGGCAGACTCGGCCTCGTGGTCGGGCCTGCCGGTTCCGTGTTCACGGCGTGAATCCCTACTTCTAGTCATGGACGACTCCCACTCCGCACCGACGGGCTTCATGGGTTCGATCACTGGTATTGCCGAGAACCTGATCGCAACGCTGCAGGAACGCATCGAGCTGATTTCGGTCGAGCTGCAGGAGGAAAAATTTCGCGTCATTCGGCTGCTGATATGGATCAGTGCAGCGGTGTTTGCCGGAGTGATGACGCTCTCGTTCGCCACGCTGACGATCGTTTATCTCTTTTGGGAGACCGCGCGTCTCGGTGTGCTGATCGGCTTTACCGTGGTTTACGGGGCGGTGTTGGCGTGGGTCGTTGCTTCGCTGCGAGGCGCGTGCCTGCAGCCCAAACCGTTCAAGGCCACAATCGATAACCTCTCCGAGGATCGCGAATGTATCCGCAGGCGAATCTAGATCTCCTGGCGCAGCGGAAACGCGCTCTGATGTTGTCCATACGCGCCCGTCGCGAAGACTGTTCCGCGCAATTGCAACAGGTGATGGAGCCCGTGGTGTGGGCCGAAAGCATCTATGCACGTTGGAAGGCAATTTCGCCGGCCGTGAAAATTGCCGCAGTGCCCATCGGCGTCTTATTGAAACAAAAACTGTTTCCTCGAGGCGGTCTCGTCGGCAAAGCGCTTCGCTGGGCGCCGGTTGCGTTTAGCCTGTTTAAATCGAAGCGGTGATTGGGCCACGTCTCGGCCCCCTCGTTTATCGTCATCGCTTCTTTACCCTGCGCGATCATTCCTCCCTTTACCCCCAAATATCATGAACAAAATAATCGGTGTCATTCTTATCCTCGTTGGCGGATTTCTTCTCTACAAAGGCGCCACGCGAAGCGATTCGGTGGCCGGCGAACTCGACGAAGCCGGCTCCAAACTGGCCAATCGGATCGACGGTGGATCGCGCATCCCCGAGCATTACTACTATCTGGCAGGCGGAGGCATTCTGGCCGCAATCGGCATCGCCATGGCTGTAAGCGGACGCCGCTCGTCGTAACGTCGGGCATCGTGGCGCCGAATACGCCGGCGGCGTGTTTCAAACTGCACGCCGGCTCTTTTAATGGGCGACCTGCTGACCGGCGCTCCGGCGAGTAGCGATCGGAGCGCAAGCGAGCACGCGCTTATAAACCGTAACTTGGAGCTGGTTTCAACGCGTCACGCGGCGCCGGAAGCACGGGTTACCGTGAGGGCAACGACCGCGCGGGCTCGGCGGCGCGTGCCATAAAATCGGCGCGGCGCACGTCGTCCGCGCTCCAGCCGCGATCGAGATCGGCGCCCGTCATCCACCAACGATGCGCCTGGATGCGAAGTGGGCCGCGAACGCGTTCATTCAGCTCGGTCGGCACGAGCATTTTGCCAACTTGGCGGTAGCCGAGGAACGTGGTGTCGACGTGCGCTCCCTGTGTGGTCTCAA
>DFYA01000167.1:0-3118 GCA_002382525.1 Opitutaceae bacterium UBA4094 | reverse complement strand
GCGGCTTGCAGCGTTTCTTCGTCGGTGTTGCGGGCGCCGTTGTAAAACACTTCGACCGTTTCGGGCGTGCGCACGACGGTTTTAACGCCGGACGGACCTTCCCAGCGCACCGAGTAGAGTTGCTCGGTGGGGCGATAACGTTCTTCCGCACGGATGCGGTAGGCGGTGTCTGTCACCACAGGTTGAATACGTTGGATGAGAAAGCCCCACTCGCCGTCCATGGAGAGATTGATGTCTGTGGCATGCTCGCGCACGTCGCCACCGTGGGCAGCGAGGCAGCGGTCGAAAATCGCATGGGCGTCAGCCGGCCGGGAAGCGGTCGCGCTCGCGTCGGGGCGTGGGAACGGCGTTGAGCAGCCTGCGAAGAGCAGGGCGAGAGCGGCGCAGAGAAACGTGAGCGCACGGCCGGAGAGACGCGTCGGATTCATCCCGGACGCTGCCCACCGGCGGCGGGTTTGCAACTGGTGGGAAGCAGATCCCGTCGGCGGCTAGTCGAGATTGGACTTCCGGTCCACGGTGGATGGGCGCGTCCCCGCGCCCGTTTCGGTCGGAATCGAGCCACGCGCGGAGGGCCCCGCGCACCCACCGAGGGTCCGTGAACAATCAGCCGCCGGTGTCAGCTCTTGCGGAAGATCACCTGAGGGGCGGCTTCCATTTGGCCGCGGGTGACGCCGAGCTGGTTGATGACGCGCAACTCGCGCCAGAGGTCGGCGCCGCTGGTTTCGCCGCGAAGCAGTTTTTGGTAGTGAGCAAGCGTGCGCGTGACCTCGGCGGCGGATTCGTTGACGAATTCCACGCGGAAGTTTTGAGCGCCGAGGGCGCGGAAGCGGTCGAAGTATTCGGCGCCGGTTTGCGCGCGGTTGTTGTAAACCGTGTTGCGGCAGCCGGCGTCGGCCTTGAGCGGGAGTTCGGCGCCGGTGCGGTCGCGCAGGGCGACGGTGTGTTTTTCGCAAGGACGGCCGCAGTCGTGGTAGTCTTTGCCTTTTGAGAGGAACGCACAGAACACGCAGTGCTCCATGTGAAACATCGGCATGTGCTGATGGATCGTGAGGTCGAACCACGCACCGGGCGCGGCGGCGAGGAGCGATTCGAGCTGGGCCACGTTGAGGTCGTAGCTGGCAGTGACGCGTTCCAGCCCGTAGTGGGAAATCAAATACTCGGCGGTGAGCGGATTCGCGACGTTGAGGGAAAAGTCGCCGCGTTTGCGATCGGCTTTGAAGTAGCGCAGGTGCTCGTGGTTGCGCACGAGGTAGCCGTCGGCCTCGGCGGAGCGAACTTGTTTGAGAATCCATTCCTCGCCGGGCTTGAAGATGCGGGGCGGAGAAACCCAGATGGCGGGCGGAGCGGAAACCTGAGGGCTGAGACCTGAAACCTGAGTGACGGAGGCGGCGGAGGATAAGGCCTGCCACGTGCGAAACTTTTGGACGGCTTCGCGGTAATGTTTGGGGTTCTCGAATTCGCAGTAGAGGTCGGCGAAACCGCCGGCGGCCAAGGTGGCGTCGAGTTGTTCGAGGCTGCGGACAAGAACGATGAGTGCGGGTGGAGGCGCCTCCGAGGTGGGAGCGAGCAAGCTCGCGATTTCGGCGGAGGGAATCGCGAGCGAGCTCGCTCCCACGTCGGCCTTTTCGATCAGCGTCCAGCGTTTGGGCAAACCGCGAAGTCGGTCGAGTTCAGCGGCGGCGTCGCGGCGGAGGCGGTTGAGTTCGCTCATCGGCAACATGACCGCGCCTTCGAGATGCGACGCGAGCGCGCCGAGTTTGAACGGGGTGCCGCCGAGACGCCCGAGCTGGTCTTCGAGGCGTTGTTGGGTGAGCGGTTGGTTTTGGGCGGCGGCGAGGACGATTTGGGAATCGAGTTTTACGACGTGGCCTTCGCGGTCGTTGAGGATGAGCGTGAGCGGCGTGCCGGTGTGGCCGTGGACCTCGATGTCAACCGGGCGGGTGAAGCGGAGTTTTTCGCCTTCAAACGTGGTGCGCAGTTCGCGGTCGAGCGCGGGGTCGTTGTTCTTCCAGAGGAGATTACCGGGTTTGATGCGGCGGAAATTGATGTCGCCATGGCCGAAGCGCAGGACGGTCTCGGCGGGTTGTCCGTCTCGCGGGCGCTGCGGTTCGACTTGGTATACGCGTCCGCCTTCCTCACCGGCGGCGTGGTTGCCGGCATCGAAGACGACGCCGTCACCGGGCTTCAACGAAGATTCAAGAACGAGGGCCACGTGGTCGTCGCCGACGCGGGTGACTTTGCCAAGGAGCACGCCGCGTTTGGTGCCAAAGCGGCCGTGGGCGAGTTCCTGATTTTGGATGCCGTTGAACCAGCCGGTGTAGAGGCCGCGGGAGAACGTCATCGAGAGTTCGTATTTGGCGCGGGCGGGATCGAAGGGGACGGCGGCAGGCTGGTCGGCGAAGATTTTGTCGAGGGCCTGGCGGTAGACGCGGGTGATGCTGGCAACGTATTCAGGGGACTTGAGGCGGCCTTCGATCTTGAGAGAGGCGACACCGGCACGCACGAGTTCGGGCAACACGTCGAGACCCGCGAGATCCTGCGGGCTGAGCAGATATTTGCGGTCGCCGAGGGGGACCTGTTGCCCGTCAGACACGAGGTCGTAGGGAAGGCGGCAGGCTTGGGCGCATTCACCGCGATTGGCGGAGCGTCCGCCGAGCGATTCGCTGGTCAGGCACTGTCCCGAGTAGGCGACGCAGAGGGCGCCGTGCACAAAAACTTCGAGGGGTAGCGGGGGTTTGCCGGAGGCGCGCTGGGCGTCTTGGATGGCGTTGATTTCCTTGATGGAATTTTCGCGGGCGAGGACGACGAGTTCGGCACCGAGGTCGCGGGCAAACTCCACGCCGGCGTCGCCGGTGACGGTCATCTGGGTGGAGCCGTGGATGGGAAAATCGGGGGAGATTTTGCGGATGAGACGGCAGATGCCGACGTCTTGGACAATGGCTGCATCCACACCTGCAGCGATGATGGTGCGCAGATAGTCCTCGGCATCGTGTAGTTCATGAGTGAATACGAGGACGTTGAAAGTCACGTAGCCCCGCACGCCGCGTTTATGGAGAAACTCCATGAGCGCCGGGAGGTCGGCCTGGGTGAAATTCTTGGCGCGCATGCGGGCGTTGAA
>DFYA01000283.1 GCA_002382525.1 Opitutaceae bacterium UBA4094 | reverse complement strand
TTCGCCTTCGCCGACGACTTTTCCCCCCTCGCCTCCACCGACGCCCGCGCCTCCCTCTCCACCTCGCGCACCCGCGTCTTCCACTCACTCCAGCAAACCCTCGCCGCCGCGCCCGCCGGAGGCTGGGGTGGAGTCGTCATGCTCACCGACGGACTCGACACGAGCGGCACCGACCCCAAGCCCGCGCTCGACGACACCGTGCGCGCCGCCCTCGCCGCCGGCACGCCCGTCTTCGCCCTCGCCGGCCGCAACCGTTTCGCCGGCTCCGATTTCATCACCCTGCGCGACCTCACCGTCCCGTCTCAAGTCCCCCCGCGCTCCACTTTCACCCTCGAACTCGCCGTCGAGAGCTATCAATCCGCCCCCCGCAACACCCCCGTGCGCCTGCGCGTCGGCGACACCTGGCGCGCCCCCGAATCCCTCGCGCTCGCCAACGGACGCCGCGCGCTCACCTGGTCCGCCGAGATCGCCGCCGCCGGCCCCGGCACCCTCCCCCTCGAACTCGTCGTGGGCGAAGGCGACTCCGCCGTCACCGCCCGCGCCGACGTGCGTATCGCCGCACCGGATACAACCCGCGTCCTCTATTACCAAGGCTCCCTCGATTGGGGCTACCGCTTCCTGGCCGACATCCTTCGCCGCGACCCCGCCTTCGCCCTCACGCCGATCTTCAACCTCACCCCCGCAGCCCCCGCCGGTCGCCCTCAGGTCTCAGGTCTCCGCCCTCAAGTTTCCTCTTCGAGCGCCCTCCCCGACTTGCCCACAACCCCGGCAGGCTTCGACGCCTACGACGTCGTCGTGATCGCCAACACCGCCGCCGGCCAGCTCGACCTCGCGCAACAAACCGCCCTCGCCTCGTGGGTGCGCGACGGCGGCGTCCTCCTCTTCCTCGCTCCTGACGACGCGGCGATGCACGACTACGTCGGCACCGAAATCGAACGCCTCCTGCCCGTCGTCTTCTCCGGCGCCCGCCGGCACAACGCCGCCGACGCCGCCACGGTCGCTTTCCGCCGACAGATCCAGCAACTCGGCGGCGCGCACGGCGGAGCCGAGGCGGCCTTCGCCCACGATGCCAACCAACGCCGCTCCACCGTCACGCTCTCCGCCTTCGCATGGGAACCCGTCGCGGGCGGTATCCTTGGCGCGGATACCGTCGCCGCCGCGCCGCGCTTCGCCGATTTTGCCCGCGTCGAACGGCCCAAACCCGGCGCCACGGTCCTCGCCCGCCACCCGAGCGAAAAATCCTCCGACGGCGACGGCGCCATCCTGCTCGCGCTCCAGCGCTACGGCCGCGGACAATCCGCCATCATCACCAGCGACGCCCTCTGGCGCTGGAAACTCAACCAACCCAGCACCGAGCGAGGCGCCGAGTTGTTCTGGCAGAACCTCCTCGCTTGGCTCGCCCGCGAACGCCCACGCGGCCCCGCCTTCGAACGCACGCCGCTCACCGCCGAAACCGGTCGGGACCTCGACGTCCTCGTCCGCGGCGCCGGCGAACTCCGCGTCACCGCCACGCAAGAAGGCGCGACGCCGGCCGCACTCACGCTCTCCGGCGACCAAGGCCGCGCGCGTCGTTATCGCTGGACCCCGCCCGCGCCGGGCATGTGGCAACTCACCGCGACCGACTCCGAGGGGCGCGCCGCGCGCCATTGGTTTGTCGTCACCGATCCCGTGCCCGCCGGCGAACTCTCGGGTCTGCCTCCCGACGAGACACTACTCCACGAACTCGCCCGACGCACCGGTGGCGCGGTGTTGGAAAACACGCCGCCCTCCGCATGGCTCGCCGCCACGCGTGACGCGACCGCTCCGCTCCTCCGCGAAACCCGCACCCCGCTCTGGCACGGCGCCACGCTCCTCCTCGTCCTCCTGACCCTTTACGCCACCGAACTCCTCCTCCGCCGCCGCTGGCAACTGCTGTAACCAACCACCCGCCCTTCTTCCTCTTTCTCCCTCCCCCCCAGTTCCCAGACGAAAGAGAAAGATTAAGAGAAAGANNAAGAGAAAGAACTCCGCGCAACCCGTCTCCCGCTCCGCCTCCGCCGCTTCCCCGCTCTTACTTCGCGTTCCTTCGCGCCCTTCGCGGTTAAATAACTCCTCTCCCTCCCCTCCCCCCATGAACCGCAAAGCCTTCCTCCACCTCCTCGCTCTCGGAGGCGCGTCCTTCCTCGGCGGCGCTCGCACGCTCGCTCGCATCCCCGGCTCCGACCAGACGACGCCCGTGAGCACCGGCGCGCTACTCCCGTGGGGGCGGCTTCGTTATCGGGCACGCAACGGCGACGACACCAACTGGGGCGTGCACCCGCACGGCGACCTTAACCTCATCGATCACCTCGGCATCCACACCACCATCAACCTCGCGCGCAAATGGAACGTCGCCGACGTCTCGTCCCTCGAAGAGATGACCGCCTACCCATTCCTGTTTATGCACGGCGAAGTCCCGCCGGAACTCACCGACGCCGAGCGCAAAAACCTGCGCGAATACCTTCTGCGCGGCGGCTTCCTCTTCGCCGAAGACTGCGTGATCGGCATGAGCCGCATGGGGAACAACAACCGTAACGATTTCTTTTTTCGCCGCATGGCGGAAACCGAACTCGGGAAAATCCTGCCCGAAGCGAAGCTCGAACACCTTCCTCGCGACCACCCGGTTTT
>DFYA01000100.1:921-14676 GCA_002382525.1 Opitutaceae bacterium UBA4094 | reverse complement strand
CACGATGAGCGCGAAGATCGCGAAGCCACCGATGGCGGCGGCAAACGTCAGCCAGGAGCCGGAAGTGGAGGGAGCGTGCGTGGAATCACTCATGGTGCGTGAGGCATTCGTTGATGCGCGGGTCGCGGATCGGGATGAGCTTGGTCGTGGTGAAGCTCTTCAGGTAGGCCCAGAGGCACACGCCGCCGATGCCGACGATGGAGGTGGCGGTCCAGAGGAGGTTCATCGACAAAAAGGGAAGCGGCTCGCCGGTGACGTAGTCTTTCACCGCCGGGGCGATGTTGTAGATCATGTCCACCGCGATGACGAAAAGGATCCAGATGCAGATCGGCTTAATGCGGCTGTGCACGATCTTGTTCTTGTAGGAGAGCAGATAGAGGAACGGCAGCAGGAAGTGGCCAAAGAGCAGGAACATACCAACGTATTTCCACTGGCTAGGTTCGCCCGCTTTGGTGATTTCACGGAGGTTATACCAGAAGGTTTCCTCGGGGATGTTGGCGTTCCAGATCAGGAAGTATTGGGAGAACGTGATGTAAGCCCAAAACACAGTGAAGGCGAAGACCAACATGCCAGCGGAGTGGAGGTGGTTGGTGTTGAGCACACCCTTCAGGTCGCCGCGGGCGTAGAGCCAGAGGAGCATGAGCACGCCGACGGAGAGCGCGCCACGAGCGCAGTTGGCGAAGAACCACACACCGAACATCGTCGAGAACCAGTGGTAATCGAGGCTCTTGACCCAGTAGATGGAGGCGAGCGTGAGCGTGGTGGCGCCGAGGATGAGTCCGAAAGCGGCGGTCTTGCGGTTCATAAACGTCCACTTGAGATCGCCGTCGGCGTCTTGGGTGAACGAGGCCTTGCGGAGGCGGGCGGAGAGCCAGATCCAAACGATGAAGCACAGCGCGGTCATGGCGGTGAACATCGGAAGGTTGAGGAAGCTGGCCTTCTTCACGTAAAGCGGGTCGTGGCCAACCGTGTGGCCGCTGCCGAGATCGTAGTTGGGGTTCATCCACTTCCAGAGGAGGTCGTGGTCGCCCATCCAGGAAACGACGACCAGCGGGACGAAGAGCAAGGCGAGCCACGGGAAGGCGGCGAGGCCGTGTTCGTATTGGCGGCGCAACACCACCGACCACGAGGAGTCGAGGATGTGGTGGATCATCACCAGCATGAGCATGCCGATGGCGATCGCGGTCCAGAACGTCATGCCGGTGAGCCAGGAGAAGGCCACGGTTTTGCCGCCGGAGATAAAGAGTCCGATGATCGTCAGCACGATGCCGGCGATGCCGACAACGAGCGCCTTGCCTGCGCAGGACGATGTGGAGGATTCAGAGGGAAGAGCCGCGGGCGCGGTGGCTGCGTGAGTGCTCATTTGATACCAAGCTTCGATTTGTGACCGGGCGGAACATCCGCAGGGGTGGCGTGGGCGGCGCGTTGAAGGGCGCGCATGTAGGCGATGACCGCCCAGCGATCTTCGGCGGGAAGTTTGTCCGCATAAGAAAGCATGTTGCCTTTGCCGTGAGTGATGACGTTGAAGATTTCACCTTCGGCGAGGGTGCGCAGGCGCTCGTCGTGGAAGGTGGGCGTAGCGCCCATGCCGTATTGTTTGGTGATGCCGTTGCCGTCGCCCAACCCACCGTGGCAGGGCGCGCAATAGATGACGTAACGGTCCTGTCCGCGCTCGAGGAGCTGGGCGGGATCGATGGTCACCGCGGTGGGGAACCCCTTGACCCAAGCGCCCGAGGCGTCCTTGCCCTCGAATACGGCCTGATCGGCGCGGAGGAAGGAGCCGTCGGCCTCGCCACCGGAGGTGCGAGCGTAAGCGACCGTGCCGGGGATGCGCGGGCGATCGGCGCGGCCGTCGGCGAAGAACGCGGACTCGGCCTGCGGCTTGTATTTGGCTTGGTGGTCCATGTCGGGGAACACCTCAAGCGGCGAGCGCGTGGAGATCGAGCCGCGGAATCCCATGATGGAAACGCCGAGCACGACGATTAAGAAGATTGTGAGATAGACGTATCGCATGGCTCAGGCTTCCAGCTCCTGGATGTCTTTGCCCCCAGCCTGCTCGAGCAGGGCCTTGGTGTGGGCGAGGTTGAATTTCGGGTCGCTGGCCTCGACGACGATATGAAACTTATCGTCCATGCCGGAGAGGATCTTGCTGCTCTTGAGCACCGGGTGGTAATGCATCGGGAGGCGGTTGAGGACAAACATGCCGATGATCGTCGCGAACGCGGTGAACAGAATCGTGAGTTCGTAGGAAACCGGGAACGCGAAGAGCGGGCTAAAGTAGGGTTTGCCGCCCACGATCAACGGATAGTCGATCGCGCTCGACCAATAGATCAGCGACATACCGGCGGTGAAACCGATGATACCGCCGAGCAGGGAGAACTTCGGCACATGGGAGCGTTTCACACCCATGGCCTTGTCGAGACCGTGGATGGGGAACGGCGTGATGCAGTCCCAGTTTTTGTAGCCGGCGTCGCGCACCTTCTCCGCGGCGTGGTAAACGGCCGGAGTGGTGTCAAAGGTGGCGATCAGGCCGTAAGGTTTGGCAGCCATGGGTGAGTGTTAGTGCAGTTTGGAGTGCGCGAGGTCGGGATCGCCGTGTCCGATGACACCGTCGCCATGCGGATCGGCGGCGGGCATGACGGACTTGATCTCGGCCATCGGCATCACGGGCAGGAAGCGGATGAAGAGGAGGAACAGCACGCTGAACACGCCGAACGTGCCGAAGAAGGTGAAGATTTCCACGATCGAGGGGCTGTAGTAACCCCACGAGGACGGGAGGAAGTCGCGGGCGAGCGAGGTGACGATGATCACGAAGCGCTCGAACCACATGCCGACGTTGACGAAGATCGAGAGGATCCACACCAGCGCCGTGTTCTCGCGGACCTTCTTGAACCAGAAGAACTGCGGCGTGATGACGTTGCAGCTGATCATGATCCAGTAAGCCCACGCGTAGTGGCCGAAGGCGCGGTTGATGAAGGCAAAACCTTCGTTCGGGTTCGCGCCATACCACGCGATGAAGAACTCCATTCCGTAGGCGTAACCGACGATCGTGCCGGTCGCCAAAACGATCTTACACATACAGTCGATGTGATACTGGGTGATGAGATCCTGCATGCCGTAGATGGCGCGCAGCGGGAGCATCAACGTGAGCACCATGCCGAAGCCGGAGAAGATCGCGCCCGCCACGAAATACGGAGGGAAGATCGTGGTGTGCCAGCCCGGGAGCAGCGACACGGCAAAGTCGAACGACACGATGGTGTGCACCGAGAGCACGAGCGGCGTGGAGACGCCGGCCAGGATGAGGTAGGCCATCTCATAGTTGCTCCAGTGGCGGTTGGAACCGCGCCAGCCCATGGCGAACAGGCCGTAGAGGAACGAGCGCACCTTTTTGCCGGCGACGAAGAAGCGGTCGCGGAGGACGGCCAAGTCGGGCAAGAGACCGACATACCAGAAGAGCACCGACACCGTTCCGTAGGTCGAAACGGCGAACACGTCCCACTCAAGCGGCGAGCGATAGTTCTGCCAGATTTCGTTGCTATTCGGAATTGGGAACAGATACCACGCGAACCAGACGCGACCGACGTGGAACACCGGGAAGATACCGGCGCACACCACGGCGAAAATCGTCATGGCTTCGGCGGCGCGATTGATAGACGTGCGCCACTTCTGGCGCAGCAAGCACAAGATCGCGGAGATCAGCGTGCCGGCGTGTCCGATGCCGATCCAGAACACGAAGTTCACGATGTCCCACGCCCAGTTGACCGGGTTGGCATGGCCCCACACACCGACACCCGCGGCGACGAGGTAGGTGATGCCGGCGACGGTGAACGACGCGACAAAGCACGCGAGGATGAAGCAGACCCACCACCAGGTGGGAGTCTTGCCTTCGATGATCCCGCAGATCTTGTCGGTCACCCAGCCGAAGCTCCGGTTGTTTTCAACCAGAGTGGCGCGAGGGAACGGGGTCGGATTGACCTCGTTGAGGATGGCCGGTTGTGCGGCGGTTGAATGTGCGTGAGCGGCCATTAGCTGAGTCCTCCGAAGAGGTTGTTACCTTTAAGGAAGGAGGAGTGTTCGCCCTTCTTCTTATCCGCGGGAGCATGGCCGTGGTCGTCGTGGCCGTGATGCGGGTTGTTTTTCTTTTCGTATTCGGTGCGGCTAAGCGGGAGCGTCGCGTAATCGGGCATCGCCGGGTTCGGATTGCGCAGCTTGCCGAGGTAGGTGGTGCGGGGACGGATGTTGAGATAACCCAACACGGCATAGTCCTGCTGGAGAGCCTTGGCCTTCGAGACGGCGCTGGTCGGGTCCTTGATGTTGCCGAACGTAATGCAGTCCGCCGGGCAGGCCTGTTGGCAGGCGACCTTGAAGGAGCCATCGGGAACCTCGACGTCA
Source organism: Opitutaceae bacterium UBA4094 (assembly GCA_002382525.1). Classification (GTDB taxonomy): domain Bacteria; phylum Verrucomicrobiota; class Verrucomicrobiia; order Opitutales; family Opitutaceae; genus Rariglobus. The sequence continues at coordinate 10,284 of DFYA01000100.1, read as the reverse complement.
GAGGACGCGCCGGCCTTCACCTTCTGCTTGATCTTGGCCTGCTGGATGCGCTGCACACAATAGGTGCACTTCTCCATCACGCCGCGCATGCGCACGGTGACGTCCGGGTTTTTGACCATCTTGACCAGTTCCGGCATCCCGGACTTGCCCAACGGTCCCATATAAAGCTCGTCGAGCGCGCGCTTGTTCCAGTCGAAGAAGTTGAAGCGGCGAACCTTATAAGGGCAGTTGTTGGCGCAGTAGCGCGTGCCGATACAGCGGTTGTAGGCCATCGTGTTGAGGCCTTCTTCGTCGTGAACCGTGGCGTTGACCGGACACACGATTTCGCACGGGGCGAGTTCGCAATGCACGCAGGCCATCGGCTGAAGCGAAACCTGCGGATCTTCCGGGATCTCTTTATTGCCGGGACCACCGAAGGCGGCGCCTTCGATGTTGCCGTCGGAATAATAACGATCGAGGCGGATCCAGTGCATCTCGCGGCCGCGGAGGACCTGGTCCTTGCCGACGATCGGGATGTTGTTCTCGGCTTGGCACGCGATGATACATGCGTTGCAACCGATGCAGGTGTTCAGGTCGATCGACATGCCCCACTGGTGCGTGCCGGTGAAGTTCGGATGATCGTAGAGCGACTGACCGCGCGGGGTTTCGACCGCGAGGAGCGCTTTGCGCTCGGCGCGTTGCTCGGGCGTGAGGGCGGCCAAGGCGGCGAGCGAGTTCTCTTCGCCGTAGTTGGCGGGAGCGTGCGACTCAATGCCGAAGGTGTTGACGAAGTTGAGATCGGTGGAGCCGTCCTCCTTGTAGTTCTCTTCGCGAATGATTTCGCGACCTTCCATCGACCAGTGCTCCTGGGTGTTGGCGAGCGAGTAGATCTCGGAGGTGACCTTAATCGTCGCGCCGGTTGCGAACGCCAAACCGGAGGTGGTGCGCAGCGGGTAGAAGTTGTGACCGACGCCCTTGCCGACGCGACCGGACACCGTGCGGCCGTAGCCGAGCGGGAGAACGATCGTGAAGTTCGAGAGACCCGGCTGGATGTGCAGCGGACCACGGACCGTGATGCCGTTGACCGTCACCTCGCCGATGAACGCCTGCTCTTTACCCTGCTTGTAGTGGGCGTTTTCCTTGCGAGCGACCTGGAAGACGGAGCCTTCCGGATCGATGCCGAGGTGTTTACCGAGACGCGGGCTGATGAGGATGGCGTTATCCCACGAGATCTTGGTGATCGGATCGGGGCACTCTTGGAGCCAGCCGTTGTTGGCGTAGCGACCGTCGTCGACCTTGGCGTCGAACGTAAAGCGGACTTCGAGATTATCCTCAGAGAGTTCGGTGTAGCTGGGCGCCAGCGCGAAAAGCGGCTGGAGACCGGAGGCGTTGAAGCTGACGTCCGCCTTCTTATAAGAGGAGTTCTTCAAGACGCCGTCGTGTAGGAACTGGCGGAACCCGGCGTCGGCATCGCCCCCGCCGATGAGGCCGGTGATGGTGTTATAGACCAGCGTATAAGGATCGGTGATGCTTTCTCCGGCGATGCGGGCGAGAACCTCGATTTCGGTCAGGCCGTTAAAGAGCGGCATGATCATCGGCTGCACCGGCACGATGGTGCCGTCGGCGGTCCGCGCGTCGCCCCAAGACTCGAGGTAGTGGGCGGCGTGGAGATTCGTGCCGCAAAGCAACGCGGTTTCGTCCACGTAGTAACCGAGACGAACGACGTCGGGCACGCTCTTGATGAGGTCGGCGAAGTTGAGATCGGCCGGCGCGTCGTAGGCGGGGTTGCCGCCGAGGATGACGAGCGTCTTGACGGAGCCGCCGTTGATGGCGCTGGCGAGGGTCGAGATCGTCGCGGCGTTGGACGCGGGAACTTCGACGAACTCGACGGTCTTCCCGAGGTTGCCGAGCACCACGTTCATCGCGTAGGCGATCGCGTGGACTTGCGGCGGTAGGTGGCTGCCGGCGACGACCACGCTCTCACCTTTGTGCGCGAGAAGGTCGGCGGCGCAGGCGTCGAGCCAGTTATCCTGATCTTTGAAGGACAGGCCTTGCGAGAGGGCGGCGAAGGAGTTGTCGCCCAACTTGGCGGCGAGCGCGGCGGCGAAGGCCAACATGTGGCTGCTCCCGAGACGCAGACGGTGATCGGCCATCGAACCGACGAGCGAGAGCGTGCTCTCGACCGCGTAGAGGCGGTTCATCGGATCTTCTTTTTTGGAGATCTTGCGGCCCTTGGAGAACTCGCGGCTATAATAGAGCGAGTGCGCTTCGGATTGGAAAAAGTCGGCGTCGATCGCGACGATGCGCTTGGCCTTCGCCAACTGATAAACCGGTTTCACGTTCGCACCGAAAGCGGCCTGCGCGGCGGAGCCGGAAGCCTCGTCCTGAGCGGCTTCGTATTCGGCCCAGACGGCTTGCGGGAACTTGGCGCGAAGCTTGGCGACCAGCGCGGCGCGGGTCGGCGAGCTCGACTGGCCGGCGAGGAACGCGAGACCGGCGCCACCTTCAGAGGTGTTGCTGATCTTGAAGAGAATATCCTGCACGACGGCGGCGGACACCGCAGCGCCCTTCACCGTGGAAACGGTGGCGCGGTCGGGATCGTAGAGATCAAGCACGGAGGCCTGCACAAACGCGTTGGTTGCGCCGCCGTAAGGAGCGTAGGTCGGATTGCCCTCGATCTTGGTCGGGCGACCTTGGTGCGTCTCGGCGAGAATCGGGATGGCGCCTTTGCGCGACGGCATGGCCGAAGCGAAATACAACGGGATGCCGGGAATGATGTCCTCGACGGATTTACCGTAGGGAAGGATGTGCTTCTCGGGACGGCGGCAGCCGGTGGCCAAGCCCACGCCACCGAGGGCGAAGGAGGCGGCCATCAGTTTAAAGAACTGACGACGGTCCACGCCGCTGAGGCTGGAGGCACCCTCGGGGAACTCGCGCTCGGCTTGGGCTTTGAAGCCCGGAGTGGCGGCAAGTTCGTCGAGGCTGCGCCAGTATTTGGGACCGGTCAGTTCGCGTTCGGAAGGGGCGGTATGATCAAATGTGCGTTTCATCGGCGGTATCAGCGATGGCAGCCGGAGCAGCTTTGCGGCGGTTTAATATTCCAGTCGTGAACGAACTTCTTGCCGTCCTCGAGCTGGCCTTCGACACCGCGCGGGTGCTTCCAGTCGAGCTGCGTGACGAGCTTCGGATCACGGACAAATTTTTCGGGTTCACGATGGCAGTCCAAACAGAAGCCCATCGAGAGGGGCTTGGCTTGGTGAACAACGTCCATCTGGTCGACTTGGCCGTGGCACTCCACGCAGGAGACGCCGCGGGCAATGTGCACCGAGTGGTTGAAGTAAACATAATCGGGCGCCTGGTGGACCTTCACCCAAGGCACAGGGTCGCCGGAGGCGTAGCTGTCGCGCACCACTTGGAGCAGCGGGCTGTCGGCCTTGACCTGATTATGGCAGTTCATGCACGTCTGCGCGGTCGGCACCGTGGAGGTCGGGCCCTTGTCCACGCCGACATGGCAGTAACGGCAGTCGATGCCGAGTTGACCGGAGTGGAGCGCGTGGCTGAACGGCACGGGCTGCACCGGGGCGTATCCAACATTGGTATACTTGTTGGTCGCGTAGTAGGTCGTGGCGGCCGTCGCGATGCCGCCGAGCACGAACACCAGAATGATGATCTGCAGCGGCAGCTTGTTGGCCGATTTGGGGAAAAGTTTGGACATAGGCCGGAAAGATCTTCGCTAAAGCGGAAGACAAAACTCGGGTTAAACCGTATCGCCCGAACGGGCGACGGCGCGGGAGTCCTGGCTCACCTTGAACGGCGCCGACTCGGAAACCGGTGCGGCGGCGGGCGACGCGGACGGTTTGGCAAGGAGTTTGGGGGCCACGCCGGCGACGGCGAATAGGCCCAGCAACTTGGCGAAGAAATTCTTTCGCGAGTGTTGGTGGCTCACTGGGTTGGTCAGGTTGAAGTGGTCAAAGTCAGCCGGCGAAAGAAGGGTTCGCTCCTTCCAAAGTAAAACAAAAATTCCAGGAACATACTCCATCAGCAGCCATAATAAGTCCAAGCGGCCGTAACCCCCGCTACTGCTTATCATCAAAAACCGTTCTGCGTCGCTCGCCGACTTGCACGAATGAGCCGGAAAGTTCGTGGTCTTCCCCCTTGCCCTTCACCTGCCCGCCCGGCTCACCCTTTACCTCTCGATGATCACCTCGCGCTCCTCCGTCTCTGTCCGCTATGCCGAAACCGACATGATGGGCGTTGTCTATCACGGCAGCTACCTACCTTGGCTCGAAGTGGGCCGCACCGCCTTGCTCAAAGAACACGGCATGCCGTATCGCGAATTGGAGTCCGATGGTTTTTTTCTGCCGGTGCTCGAGGTGGGACTGCGCTACCTTAAGCCCGCCAAATACGACGACACGGTCGTGATCACCACGTTTCTGCGCGAAAAGCCCACGTTACGCATCCGCATGGACTACGAACTGCATCGTGGCGACGAGCTGCTGGTGACGGCATTTACGATGCATGCGTTCATCGATCGCAACGGCCGCCCGGTTCGCCCGCCGGCCGCGTTCGTCGCCGCGATGGATCGGCTGTTCGCGTAACGCCGCCCCGCCCCGACCGCTCCCCGCCTCAGACCTTCTCAACGTATTCGGCGAACACCGCCGGATCCGCCTCCGCCGCCCTCGCCTGCTCCAGCCGTTCGCCCTCGCCGAGCTTGCGCACCGCCCACACGGCGTGCGCCCGCACCACCGGCGATGTATGCCCGGCCAACCGCACCAATTGCTCCAGACACTCGCGCGCCCCGGTATTCGCCGCGACAATACACGCGTTGCGCAGCAACCCCGCCAGTTTCACGCGCTTGATCGCCGTTCCCTTGAACACCGCCGCGAAGCGCTCCGGCGTCAGCTCCAACAACTCCGTCAGCGACAGGTCCGCCAAACCATAACGCGCCGCCAGCAATACCTGACGCCCCGCCTGCGCGAACCGGTTCCACGGGCACACCTCAAGACAGGTGTCGCAGCCATAGATACGATGCCCGATTCCCTCCCGCAGCTCGCGCGGGATAATCCCTTTGTTTTCGATCGTCTGGTAAGACACGCAACGCCGCGCATCCACCGTCCCGGGCGCGGGCAACGCCTGGGTGGGGCACGCGTCCATGCACCGCGTGCATTTGCCGCACAACAACCCCGGTTTCGTTTCCCGCCCCGCCGCGTCTTTGCGCACGGGCGCGTCCGGCTCGAAGTCCAGCGTCGTGAGCACCGCCGCGAGGAACAACCAATTGCCGTGCGTGCGCGAGATGAGCATCGCGTTTTTGCCGATAAACCCGAGGCCGGACTTCGCCGCCCACCCGCGTTCGATGACCGGCCCGGTGTCCACGTAATAACGGTAATCCTGCGCCGTGACCGCCCCTTCGCCGAGTTCCTCCAACACCCGCCCCGCCGAGATCAACGCCTCTTTGATCGTGTCATGGTAATCTGAATACAACGCATAACGCGCCCACGCCGGCCGCATTGGCGTCGCGCCGCCCTCCCCTACGCCGACCGGGCCGACGCCCGCAGCGCCAGCCCCAACCGCAACGACACCGCCCGGCTCACCCGCCGGTGGCAGATAATTCACCCCGAGCATAATCACCGACCTCGCTCCCGGCAGCACCAACTCCGGTTCGCTGCGTTTCGGCACGGTGCGCTCCATCCAATTCATGTCCGCGTGATAACCCGCGTCTATCCACGCGCTCAGGCGCGGACCGAAACCCGGCTCCACGCGCGCGAAGCGCACCTCGTCAAACCCGAGCGCAGCCAACCGCGCACGCAATTCCTCGCGTTCAACGGCCATGAACGCTTTTCGCTTTTACCCCCGCCGCCGACGCACGCGCGAACTCCACCGCGTCGCGGCGATACACGCGCATCACGTGGTTAACGATGTCCATCATCGGACGCCCGTCCGTCAAGATCACCGTGCCGGCCCGGTTGTAGATCGGCTCCCGCGCCGCATATAAGGTGCGGATGCGCTCCATCGGGTCCTCCACATCGAGCAGCGGACGGTTCTTGTTGCCCTGCGTGCGCCGCAGCACGGTCTCGAACGAGGCATGCAGGCAAATTACCACGCCTTTCGTCCGAAGCGTCTCCGCCATGCCCGGCTGCACCACGAGGCCGCCACCGCAAGCCACCACGGTGCGCGTCGCCGGATGCCCGCCGTGCACAAATTCATATTCCATCCGCCGAAAGGCCGCCTCGCCGTCCGTCGCGAAGATCTGCGGGATCGTCCGGCCCTGCCGGCGCTCGATCTCGTGATCGCTATCGAGCAGCGTGAACCCCATTCGGTGGGCCACCGCCCGCCCGATTGTGGATTTGCCCGTGCCCATAAAGCCCACGAGATAAAGATTAACATCGCCTGAATGCATCGCGCCCCCACACGCAAGGGCCCTCGCGCATCCTTGCCAAACCCGAAAAAGGCTTAACTCCGCCGCCGTTGCTGTTCAGCTCCCCCGCATCCGGCCAGAATTCCGCCCGACGGCCCGTTAATTGCTAAACGCATCCACCCGCTTTCCCTTTCCCACTCGATGAAGCTCAAAGTCTCCCACCTCACCCGTTACGAATACGACCATGAGGTCTCCTTTTCTCCACACCTGATCTATATGCGTCCGCGAGACAGCGCGCTGCTCCGGGTGTCGAACTTCCACTTCAACATCTCCCCCGACTCCAAGATCGTCTGGGCCCGCGACTACTACGACAACAACCTCGCGTGGGCCCATTTCTGGGAACGCTCCTCCACCCTCAGCATCCGCGCCGAATTCGAAGTCGAGACGCTCGATAGCAATCCATTCGACTTCATCCTCAAGCCCTACGCGTTCACCTTCCCGTTCGACTACGAGGAGCTGCACAAGTTTAACCTTACGCCCTACCTCGCGCCGCCCTTCGACGAAACCCAGGCGACCTTGCGCAACTGGCTCGACGAACACTTCGTAGACCGTCCCAGCGACACCGTGCCGTTCCTCGTCGCCCTCAACACGCTCGTGCACGAGTCCCTCGTCTACAATCGTCGCTACGAGAAAGGTATCCAGCCGTCCACTACAACGCTCCGGCTCGGCTCCGGCTCCTGCCGCGACTACGCCGTGCTGTTCGTCGAACTCTGCCGCACCCTCGGGCTCGCCGCGCGTTTCGTGAGCGGTTACCTCCACGATCCGTCTCCCGACTCCGCCGCCTACGGCGCGATGCACGCCTGGGCCGAGGTTTACCTGCCCGGCGCAGGCTGGAAGGGACTCGACCCGACGCACGGCATTTTCTGCGACGACGCGTTTATCCCCGTCGCCCACGCTGCCGTCGCGGAGAGCGTCAATCCGATCCAAGGCTCCTACTACAACGCGAATCCCGTCTCCTCTAAACTCACCCACAGCATCCTGGTGGAACAGTGCACATGAGCGCCCAAGCCCCCTACCCCGCCGCCACTTGGTCAGCCATCCGAGCCTGCGGCGACGCCGTCGAGGCGTCCTTCGCCCAAAGCGGCGTGCTCTTCACCATGGGCGGCGAACCCACGTTTATTCCGCACGACCCACAGGGCCCCGAGTGGAACACCGCCGCCCTCGGCCCCACCAAGCTCGACTACGCACGACGCTTCGCCCGTCAGCTCATCGAGACCGCCTATCCCGGCGCGCTCATTCTCGAAACGTCGGGCAAACACTACCCCGGCGAGCCCCTCCCGCGCTGGGCCATTCTCGTGCAATGGCGGGCCGACGGCACTCCTCTCTGGAACGATATCACGCGCCTGCGCGGCGACACCGACTCCGGCCGCCACACGCTCAAACACGCGCACGCCGTCATCACCGCGCTCGCCAAAAAACTTTCTGTCTCCACCGAAGGCATTCTACCGACCCACGACACCGCCGAGCCCGACGCCAACGCCGGCTACGTGCTCCCGCTCGACCACGACGGCGAAGCGTGGATCAGTGACAATTGGACCGCCGCCCTCAAACAGGATTCCGCCGCCCTCTTCCCAGGCGACAGCCTCATCGGCCTCCGCCTCCCGCTCGGCAGCCTCAGCGAAAAAAACTTACGCCGCGCCCTCACCGTCGAAGTGAAAAACGGCGCAGTCACGCTCTTCATTCCACCGCTCCTTCTCGAAGCCTACGTCGAGCTCATCGCCGCACTCGAAGCCGTCCTCGTTGCCCAAAAACTTAAGGACGTCGTCCTCGCCGGCTACGCGCCACCGCTTGATCCGCGCCTGCCGACCATCGGCTTCGCATCCGACCCGGGTGTCATCGAGGTCAATCTCGCGGTCTGCGAAAACTGGGCCGCCTACGATCGCCAGATCGACCACATCTACAAAGCCGCCGCCAAGACCGGACTCACCGCGCGCAAACTCCAGCTCAACGGCCGCACCACCGGCACCGGCGGCGGCGCGCACCTCGTGTTCGGCGGACCGCTCGGGCTCGTCTCGCCGTTCTTCGCGTTCCCCACGCTGCTGCCGTCGGCGATCCGTTATTTTCAACATCACCCCGCGCTCAGTTACGCGTTCACCGGCCAATACATGGGCCCGAGTTCGCAGGCGCCGCGCATCGACGAATCCACCTTTGAGGCGCTCTACGAGTTGGAGATCGCCTGCCAGGGTGCCGAGCAATTCGGATCGCCGCAAAACTTCGCGCTGTTCGATCTACTCTTCCGCGATCTGTTGATGGATCGGTCGGGCAACACGCACCGAGCCGAGATCAGTGTCGATAAGCTCTGGAATCCCTTCGCCGGCAACGGACGCGCCGGCCTCGTGGAATTACGCGCGTTCGAAACACATCCGGATCGTCCCGCGATGTCCGTTGTCGCGCTCTTTATCCGCGCGATTTTCGCGCGCCTTGCCGCCGATCCGTTCAAGGCGCCGTTCATCCGCTGGGCAGGCGAACTTCACGACAAATTTTTCCTGCCCGCGTTTGTCTGGCAGGACCTCGCAGCGATCTGCGCCGACCTGCGCGCGCACGGCATTCCGTTCGAAACCGAGTGGCTGCGTCCGCTCTGGGAATTTCGTTTCCCCAAGCTCGGCGAGTTCGTCTTCAACGCCCCCGCGCCCGCCGGCTCGAAAAAGAAACCCACCACGCACACGATCACGTTCCGCCAAGCGCTCGAAGCCTGGCCGCTCCTCGGTGAACAACCAAACGGCGGTGGCGGCACGTCGCGTTGCGTGGACGCCAGCATGGACCGCATCGAGGTCTCCGTGAGCGACGCCGCCGCGCTCGAACACGGACTTCTCCTCGTCAACGGCTTCCCCTGCGAATTTCGCGCGCTCGACCAAACCGCTTCGTCCGCGGCCGCCGCCGGCATCCGCTACCGCGCGTTTTTCCTCAACCCCGCGTTGCACCCGCACATCCCGGTGCATGCGCCGCTGCTCATCGAGTGGGTGGACAAA
>DFYA01000100.1:0-881 GCA_002382525.1 Opitutaceae bacterium UBA4094 | reverse complement strand
CCGAAAATCGATTTCCCTCCCGAAGGTCGCCACACGCTCGACCTGCGCCGCTATCCCGCCCAAGCGCGCTGAACCGCACCCTTCGATGGAGGCCGCGAGCGAGCTCGCGCTCCGCGCTCGGCTCCGGCACTCCGGCGCTTCCTCGTCACGCGTCGTCCCGACGCCGGCCCGCGCCCCCACCTCCCCTCGGCAATCACACCACGCCGCGCGGCCAAGCCCTCCCCATGGCGCAGCGCGCGCCGGTGCGTTATTGGTTGCGTCGTCACATCCGCGCCCTCCGTCCACAACTTTTGGCGGATGCGGACTCCGTCAACCCACCACCCAACGAGAAAATCCCATGTCCCACGAAAAATACGAAGCCTGCATCGAAGCCTGTTATCAATGCATGGAAGCCTGCGAACACTGCGCCACCGCGTGCCTTCACGAAGACGACATCAAAATGATGGTGCGCTGCATCGAACTGGATCGCAGTTGCGCCGACATCTGCTCCCTCGCCATGCGCGAGATGTCGCGCGATTCCCACTTTGCCGACCGCGTCTGCCAACTGTGCGCCGAGGTCTGCGAGGCCTGCGGAGAGGAATGCGGCAAACACCAGATGGATCACTGCCAACGCTGCGCCGAGGCCTGTCGCGCCTGTGCCGAAGCCTGCCACGCGATGTCCGGCGTGCACGCCCGGTAACCGCTCTCGCCCTCATCGCCATGGACACCCTGCACTACACCGTCGCAGCTTTGCCGACCGACGTCGTCGATCACGTGGAAAAATCGCTGGAGTCGGTCCCTCACGTGCAATCCGTGCGATTCGATGCCGACAGCTCCTGTGTCATCGTCGAGCACGACGGGGCCAACGCCCAAGAGGTGATCGCCGCCCTGCGCGAAGAAGG
>DFYA01000247.1:3829-4021 GCA_002382525.1 Opitutaceae bacterium UBA4094 | reverse complement strand
CTCTTCGCGCCCTTCGCGGTTAAAAACTCCGTCCGGTTCCCCCCGCAACCCATCCCGCCCTCCCTCCACGCGCCGCCCGCGCCTCTTTGCGAGGGCACCACGTTTCTTTTTGCGCTTCCCGCCCCTTTTTGCGGCCATCCACCCCGTATTCCCCATGGCCGAATCCGCCCGCCTTCGCAAAGTCATCCTCCC
>DFYA01000247.1:1779-3807 GCA_002382525.1 Opitutaceae bacterium UBA4094 | reverse complement strand
CCGCTCCTCCTCCTCGGCACCGCGTTCCTCATCGCGGCCTACGCGCAGCTCAACCTCTACGAAGAACGCCTCCTCCTTCGAAAATTCCAGGCGCTCAACCTCATCATCAAAGGCACCACCTTTTGGCTCGTCGCCTACCTCGGGCTCTCCCTCGTTCTGAAGTTCCAGCCTCCCATCTCCCGCTGGTTCGTGATTCTCGCCTATGTGATCGTGCTCACGTTGATGTTTGTGTGGCGCAGCACCGCCTATCGCGTCTTCACTCGCCCCGCGCTCGTCGGTCGCCTCCGCCAACGCGTCGCCATTCTCGGGTGGAACGACGAGGCCCAAGAGCTGGTGAACGACCTCACCTCGCAGGCCTCGCATCCCCTCGCCTTTGCCGGCGTGATCACGCTGCCCGGCGACGCTGCCCCCTCCCATACCCCCGCGCTCGGCACCACCCAACGCCTCCGCGACACGCTGCGCATCCACCAGATTGACGTGCTCATCGCCGCCCGCACCGACCTCCCCCGCGAGCAACTCCACACCATTGTCGAAGCCTGCGAACAAGCGTTCGTCGAGTGGAAGATCGTCCCCTCCTCCTTCCAGATCCTCGTCAGCGGACTCCGCCTGCAAACCATCGGACGCCTCCCCGTCCTCGGCGTCGAAGAACTCGCCATCAACCGCCTGTTTAACCGCGCCCTCAAGCGCGCCCTCGACACCGCCGGCGCGCTCCTCGGCCTGATCCTCTCCGCCCCCCTCGTCGCGATCATCGCGATCCTCATCAAACGCGAATCGCCCGACGGTCCCGTATTCTTTTCTCAACTACGCATGGGCGCCGGCGGACGCCATTTCACGATGTGGAAGCTGCGCAGCATGGCGCCCGACGCGCACACGACCGACCACCTCAACGTCAGCACGCGTTCCGCCGATCCGCGCCTCCTCCGCATCGGCGCCTTCCTCCGCCGCTGGAACCTCGACGAACTCCCGCAGTTCTGGAACGTCCTCCGCGGAGACATGAGCCTGGTCGGCCCCCGCCCCGAACGCCCCCACCACGTCGAACATCTCGCCGAAGAGATCCCCCACTACCTCCCTCGGCACTTGGTAAAGCCCGGCATGACCGGCTGGGCCCAAATCAACGGCCTTCGAGGAGGCAACGACCTCGCCCGCCGAATCCAGCACGACATCTATTACATCGAAAATTGGAGCGTCTGGCTCGACCTACAGATCCTCGGCCTGACGTTGCTCCGCTGGAAAAACCCCGCCACAGCCGGCTGATCGCTCACAGCGGTTTCACCCGACGATAACCACGCACCCGCGCTTTCAAGCGCGACACCGCCTTCCATGCGCCGAAGGCAACCGTCCACTTCCAGCGCACCCACGCCGATCCCTGCGGATTAAAATGCTTCAGGTAAACATCCCTGTTCGCGTCAAAAATCGCCGCCGACATCGCTTCGTAATTCTTAGCGACGCTCAATCCCTTCAAATGAGTGATGGCCACGCGCCCATCGTAAACAATCCGCCATCCCGCGCGCGTCACCCGGATGCACAAGTCGAGGTCGTCGCCATACATAAAGAACGCTTCATCGAAGACCTTCCCGTCAGGCGCGATCGCATCAAACACCGCGCGCCGCCCCAGCATAAACGCCCCGTTGATCGCCCCGACATCATACGTCCCGTTCGGCGGCAGATGAGTTAAGTTATACCCCGCCGCCCACGCCTTGTCCGAAAACCGCGCCGCCAACCCGCTGGCCCGGCAAAACCCGTCCCACAACGTCGGGATGCTGCGACGACACGCCAAATCCATCGAGCCATCCGCCATCACCAGCTTCGGCGAAATCAACCCGAGCTCCGGCTCAGCCAGCACCCGCCGCACGCAATGTTCCAACGCCGCCGCGTTGCACACCGTGTCCGGATTGAGAAACAACACGCACTCCCCCGTCGTCCGCGCGTAACCCAAATTATTGCCCCGCCCAAAGCCCAAGTTCTCCGGCGGACACAGGTAATGAACCCGCGGATGTTTGCCCAGAACCGCGGCGCGCGTGCCATCGC
>DFYA01000247.1:0-1649 GCA_002382525.1 Opitutaceae bacterium UBA4094 | reverse complement strand
CCGCGCTCGAAAGCGTCTGGGCCCAAACGTTCCTACCCGAACTCGTCGTGATCGACGGCGCCTCCACCGACGGCTCCCGCGAATGGCTCGAATCACAACGTCCCCGCATCGCCGCGCTCGTCTCCGAACCCGATGCCGGCATCTACCCCGCGATGAACAAAGGCCTCGCCGCCACGACCGCCGACTGGGTGCTCTTTCTCGGCGCCGATGATCGCCTCGCCACCCCGACCACATTGGCCGAAGCCGCCAACTCCCTCGCAACCACAGACGCATCGGTTGCCAGCGGCGAAGCCCGCTTCGACGACGGCCGCCTCTACTCCTTTGGCGGCATCCACACGGCGATCCGCCGCAACTTCGTCCACCACCAAGCCACGTTTTACCGCCGCGCGTTGTTCACCCGCCACGGTAGCTTCGATTCATCCCTGCGCATCCAAGCCGACTATGAGTTCAACCTCCGCCTACTTCGACGTAGAGAGCGCTTTGCCCGGCTCGCGCTTCGCGTTGCGGACTGCGCCAGCGGCGGTTTGAGCGATTCGGGCCGTTTGCAGAATTACCGAGAAGAAATCGTCGCGCGTCACCGGCACTTTGCCGCAGTCCGCTGCTTGCCATGGGACGCGCTTTCCGTCGCGCGCTTCATCCGAAAACAGATTCTTAAACGACTTCGCCGTGCCTAAAACCCTGCAGCAACGCCTCCAACGGCTCACCAATAAACTACTCCAACCGCTCGGACTCGGCCTGGTTCGGACGGGGCAGATATTCAACATGGACGGGCTGCTCGCGCGCGTCGCGGCGCGCGGGTTCGAACCCGCGACGGTTATCGACATCGGCGCTTCGGATGGGGTTTGGTCGCTCGCCGCCCGCCGACATTTCCCGGCGTCCAAGTTCCTCCTGTTCGAAGCGCTGATCGAACAACAACCCGTGCTCGAACATCTACACCAAAAACATGGTTTCGAAATCGTCCACGCCGCCGCCGGAGCCGCGCCCGGGGTCATCCGCTTTTCCATCGACCCGAATCTCGATGGTAGCGGGGTGGCGTCCCCCGACGATCCGCACGCACGGGAGGTGCCCGTCGAAACCATCGACGCCACCATATCCCGGCGTGGATTGCCCGGCCCCTACCTCCTCAAGCTCGACACCCACGGCTATGAACTCGCCGTGCTGGCCGGGGCGACCAAGACCCTTGCCGAGACCCGCCTGATCATCGTGGAGAGCTACAACTTTCAGCTGACCAGCGAGACGCTTCGTTTCCACGAACTTTGCGCATGGATGGAGACGCACGGGTTCCGTTGCTGCGACCTCGCCGACCCGATGCGCCGCCCGGGCGACGGCGTGCTTTGGCAGGTCGACCTCGCCTTCGCACCCGCCAACAGCCCGTTTTTTGCCCGCACAAGTTACCGTTAGCCACCACCCGCGAGCACGTCGTCAAATCGCTTGAAACCGTGCCGCCAAATGCGCTCCGCATAGGGTCGGACATTTGCCAGCCGGAACATCAGCCGCGCACGCAACCGAGAACCGAAGGGGACTTCACCCAATAGTCCCAACTTCGTGTCCACCTTCGTCCGTTCCTCTTCCATCGCTGCCCGATTCTTCGTGAGCTGACCCGCACGCAAACGAAAAGCCGCCACCTCGCCCCCCACGTGCTCGGCTTT
>DFYA01000184.1:3381-4266 GCA_002382525.1 Opitutaceae bacterium UBA4094 | reverse complement strand
TTCGCCGTGGTCGGAGACAAAGAGGATGAGGGTGTTTTGATCGACGCCTTGGTCCTTGAGTTCGAGGAGCACGCGGTTGAGTTGGGCGTCGATTTGCGTGATGAGCGCGAAGTAAGCGCGGCGAGCGCGTTCGCTTTGCGCAGGGTCGACGCGTCCGCGACCAAAACTCGTGCGTAGGCCCCGGCGGGCGGGGTCGTCGTGTTCGGCCCAGTCGCCCATGGCGGGAGCGGGCACGTCCTTTTGTTCGTAACGACGCAGGTAGTGCTCGGGCGGATCGAACGGCGGATGCGGTCGCACGAACGACGTGGTGAGGAAAAACGGTTTGGTGGGATCGCGGCGGCGCAGGAAGTCGATGGACTCGTCGGCGACCCAGTTGGTGGGGTGCAGGTGTTCGGCGTAAGGCCAGGGTGCGACGGCCCATGAGTTGACGCCAAGACCGGTGTCGCGCACGTCGGCGCGGTCGTGGGACCCGGCGCGCAAGGCGCGACGGTAGTCGTCCGCATAATCATAGTCCTGCGGCGCGCGACGGTGGATGCCGAGCGAGCCGTCGTGAAGCACGACGTGGTGGTAACCGAGGAGATTGCGCACGGGGTGGACGTGCATCTTGCCGACGCATTGGGTGTGGTAGCCGGCGGAGGCGAGTTGGCCGGCGAGCGTCACGGGATAATCCCACGGCACGCCGTCTTTGTAGCCGCGGCGCCCGTGGCTGGCGGGCGAGAGTCCGGTCATGAGCGAGGCGCGCGCGGGGATGCACGTCGGGCACGCGGCGTAGGCCTGGCGGAAGTGGACGCCCTCGCTAAACAGTTCGTCGAGGTGCGGGGTTTCGACGACGGGATGTCCGTCGAAGCCGAGACAATCGGCGCGCCATTGATCGGCGATGACGAG
>DFYA01000184.1:586-3225 GCA_002382525.1 Opitutaceae bacterium UBA4094 | reverse complement strand
AGCTGGAGACGGTAGCTTTGCGTGGTGTGATCGACGAGCAGCAGGACATGACACCACACCTCGGCGGGCACACGAATCTCGGTGGGGCTGGGACCGGGGCCTTCGACGTGCACCCGGTAGTCGTGACTCGCTTTGGCGTAACGAAACTGGACGGTGAGCACGCCGTTGTTGGGGCGGGTCAGGTCGGAGTCGGCTTGATCACGCGTTTTAAGGATGAGGAAGAACGCTTGCCCGTTTTCGATATTCTCGGCCGAAGGCAGGCGGAGGCGCAGGTGGAGAGTGCCCTTGGCGGCTTTCTCGACCGCGAACGAGTTCGGGTTGTCGTAGAAAGCGATTTGACGCGCGAGGAGGCTCAGCGCTTTGCCGTTCTCGTGGGCTGCGACCTGACCCGCATGCTCGGCGGCCCAGCCCCGGATACGCCACTCTTGATCGTTGCCTTGGCCGCGGAGGGCTTCGCCCGAGCGGTAGCTCTCGAAGTTTTCAAGGAGGCGCCATTGGGGCTGCGCCTGCAGGCAGGCCGCGGCGAGGAGGAGCCAAGTTCCGGTCGCGAAGGTGAGTGCTTTCATGATGGCCCCAGCAAAGCAGTCCGGGCCGGCCGAACCATGCAGCGGCTAGGTTATCGTAGCCTGTGCGTGGGCCGATTAATCGGCGGCAACGGTGAGCGATGGGGTTGCGTCACGAGTGACGAGCTTTGCGAAGCTAAAGTGCGTCCCTTGCATGTTACCATATCCCGGGAAATGTCTTAATTAATACGCGGGACTCGGCCTTATTTGCGTCGGTTATACACCATCCCCGACCAAACCCACCCCCATGTTAACTCCTGCATCATCTCATCGTCGCGCTGTGCTCGCCTTGGCGTCCGCACTCGCTGTTGCTACTACCGGCACGGCCCAAACTTGGGACCGTGGAGCGGGCACTAATAACTGGGGCGATGGCCTCAACTGGAGCACCGACACCGTGCCCGGTGCCGCCGACAGCGTCCTCTTCAACAACTCGACCCTTACAGGTGCCCAGACCATCAGCCTCGGCGGCACCCGCAGCGTCACTAACGTCACTTTCAACACCGCCGCCGTAGTCGCCCCCACCCCTACCAACACCTACTTGTTGTCGGCTGGCGTTCTGAATTTCAGCGGCCAGTTCCTCAATCAAGGAGGAGGCAACGTGACGGCTGGTGGTGGCACCGAACTCCAAGGCACCGGCAATATGCTGCTCCAGCGGACCCTCTTTTTGGGCGAATTCGGCAGCTTTGGCGCGCGCACGAACAATTTCAGCGGCGGCACCCGCATCACCAACGGTGCTAGCCTTCAGCTCCAATACAATGGTTTCAGCGGCACGAGCTTCCAGTATGTTGCCGGCACAGGAGCCA
Source organism: Opitutaceae bacterium UBA4094 (assembly GCA_002382525.1). Taxonomy (GTDB): domain Bacteria; phylum Verrucomicrobiota; class Verrucomicrobiia; order Opitutales; family Opitutaceae; genus Rariglobus. The sequence goes on along the minus strand of DFYA01000184.1, from coordinate 1,859 downwards.
TTACGTTTGGCACGGGCCTGAATAACTCCACGGCTGGTAGCGTAATCTGGAACCAGGGCGGTGCCGCCCGCATGACCATGGCGAACGACTTCGTCAACGCGGTCACTCGCACGGGAAATTTCGGAAATAACCAAATCACTTTCGGCTACGCCGGCGGTGTAGGCGAGACTGTCGCCGCTACGAACCGACTCACGGGTAACTTCTCCACCTCCGCGCACACCGACGGCACCACCGGTCACGGGTGGACCCGCTTCCGTGGCCGCGATATCAATAGTATCGGCCAGTGGTCCTATTCTACCTACGAGCTGAGCGGCGACTGGTCTGCTTGGAATCCCAACAGTAAGACCTCATTCGACCGAACCGCCGTGGTCATCAACAGCACCGCCAGCGTAGGCGGAGCGGGCAGCGCATACGAGCTGAACGCGAACAGCTCCATTGCCCCGTCCACCGTGTTTGCCCTCGGCGTCAATGGCGTAAACTTCAACCGAGCGCTATCCATCAGCAATGCGCTCTCCGACAACAGCAGCGCCGGCGCCAACGGCAGCAACGCCGCCAACGCGGTCAACCAGACCTATATCGGCGGACGCCAAGCCGGCACCGCGCAATACTCCGGTGCCATCAGCTTCCAACGCGCCGGCGATCATCGCCTGAACCTCTTCTCGGAAAGCGGTCGCACCGAGTTCAACGGCGCCATCTCCACCGGTGCCGGAAAAGTCGTCGCTATTAACAGCGCCTACTCGATGACCACCTACACGAGCATCGCAGCCAGCGGCCAGACCCAAGGTGACGCCCTGACCGCGTTCACTCCCGATGGCGTGGTGGTCTTCGGCGGCGGCACCAAGACCTTTGACGCCGGGTTGGAAGTCGTGGACGGCACGTTGGTGATCAACCAAGCCATCACCGGTAACACCTCCGTGTCCGGCGGTGCGATCATCGGCTCCGAAATCGGCGGCACGATCACCGGTAACCTCAGCTTTGCTGATGGCGCGCAGCTGCTCTTCAGCAACAACACGCTCACCGTTTCGGGCACCACCACGTTTGCCGGAACCTTCGGGGTGGCCGACATCATTGGTCTGTCCAGCTCCACCGTGGCCGGCACCTACACGCTGATCGGCGGCACGGTGAACTTCACCAACGTCATCAACGTCGGATCAGACAACGCGGTCGATATCGGTGGCGGCGTCATGGCCTACCTCCAAGAAGGCAGCCTGCAGCTCGTGGTCACGGCCATTCCCGAGCCGTCCACCTTCGCGGCGCTCGCCGGTCTCGGTGT
>DFYA01000184.1:0-401 GCA_002382525.1 Opitutaceae bacterium UBA4094 | reverse complement strand
GACGAGCGTCGGATTGACGACGGCGGGGAGTGTGGCGATGCGCGCGCCACCGGCGGAACGGGTGAGCGTGACCGTCGCGCCGGCGACCGTGGCGCTCACCGGTTCGCGCTCCAGGCGCAACGCCAGCGGGCCGCCTTCGACGAGCGTGATTTCAAGACGCGTCGGCGTCACCCAACGACGTTCGGTGACGGCGGCGGAGCCGTTGAGCTTGTCGGCGAGTCCGAAGACCGCGACGCCGTGCTCGATGGGGGCAACCGTCACGAGTTCCCAGCCGAGCGGCGAGAGCGTGATGTCGAAAGTGTCGGCGCGCGAAGCGACGCGGACATCGCCCGTGGTGTGGTGCAGCAGCGCGAACCGGTCGCCGGTAAGGCCGTCCACGTCGGCGGCGGAGTAGTGGCCGG
>DFYA01000295.1:3376-3638 GCA_002382525.1 Opitutaceae bacterium UBA4094 | reverse complement strand
TCGGCAGCCGGGTCGCCGGGTGGCACATTTGCCAAGAACCCGGTGAAACCGACGCGGCCGCGTTCAACACCGCGCTCCTCCACGACCTGCAGCGCGGGCAAAACGCCGTCAGTGTGCCGACACGGCTCGCCGCTCAACTGCCCGTCGTTTTGCGCGGCGTGGACTTGCTCGCCGTGCCCGTCTTCGTGCGCGCCGGTGCGTTTGCCGAGCCGGCACTCGCCACGCTCCTGGCTCTCGCGCAGCAACAGGGCCACTCCACCAC
>DFYA01000295.1:1803-3353 GCA_002382525.1 Opitutaceae bacterium UBA4094 | reverse complement strand
CGCGCTGCGCACCATCGGCGTCAACGCCGCCGCGTGGGCCGAGGGTGGGGCGCACGCCGTCCAAGAACTCGCCCTCGGACTCGCGACCGGCGTCGATTATCTACGCGCGCTCGACCAACGCGGACTCACCGCCGACGAGTCGGCGCCGCGTTTCCTGTTCACGTTCGCGCTCGGTTCCAACCTCTTCATGGAAATCGCCAAGCTCCGCGCCGCCCGCCTCCTCTGGGCGCGCGCCGTCGGAGCCGCCGGAGGTGAAGCCGACGCGCAACGCCTCGTCTGCCACGGCCGCACCACGCGCTGGAACAAGACCGTGCTCGACCCGCATGTGAACCTTCTGCGCACCACCACCGAGGCCTTTGCCGGTGTCGTCGGCGGTTGCTCCGGTTTGCAGGTCGGCACGTTCGACGAGTGCATCCGCACGCCCGACGATTTTTCCCGCCGCCTCGCGCGCAACATCCAAATCATCCTCGCCGAAGAATGCCAACTCGGGCGCGTCGTCGATCCCGCCGGCGGTTCGTGGTATGTCGAGACACTCACCCGCCAACTCGCCGACAAAGCCTGGACGATCTTTCAAGAGATCGAGCGCTTCGGCGGCATGCGCGCCGCGCTCAACGAAGGTTACCCGCAGTCGCTTGTCGAGCGCACTGCCACTGAACGTATCTCCGCCGTCGCCTCCCGTCGCGACACGATCATCGGCACCAACCTCCACCCAAACCTGCGCGAAAAACTTCCCGCTTTCGCATCCACCGCGTCGTCGCCCCCGGCCGAAACGGTCGCATCTTCGCCCGGCGTTAAACGCCTCGTGCGGCGCCGTCGTGCCGAAGCCTTTGAGGCGCTCCGCCGCCGCACCGAGGCCAGTCGCCCCAAGGTCTTTCTCGCCGGTTTTGGTCCGCGTAAACAACACGCCGCCCGCGCCGAATTCTCCTCCGGTTTCTTCGCCGTTGGCGGCTTCGAGTGCGTCGCCGAAAAGAAGGGCTTCGACACGCCCGAGGCCGCTGTGCAGGCCGCCCTCGCGTCCGGTGCGCCCGTCGTCGTGCTCTGCTCGACCGATGAGACGTATCCCGCGATTGTGCCGCTGGCCGCGCAGGCGCTGAAGGCCGCCGCCAAACCGCCGATCGTCGTCCTCGCCGGCATGCCCGCCACCCCCGAGCTGCAACAGCAGTTCAGGGACGCGGGCGTGGACGAGTTCATCCACCTCCGCGCCAACTGCGAAAAGGTCCTCGCCGGTTTCCTCACCCAACTCGGCCTTTAAATCAGCCGCCCGCCGAACGCCTCCCCGCCATGAGCTTTCCCGATTACACCCAACTCTCGCTCGATTCCGCCACGCCTTCCGCCGCCGACGGCGCGAACGCAACCGCCGCCGACTGGGAGTCCGCCGCCAAAGCCGTTGCCGGTCCCGACGAACTGGGCGACTGGCAGACCATCGAGCAGATTCCCGTGAAACCAGTTTACGGCCCGGCCGATCTGCGCGACGTCGAGCACCTCGGCTTCACCGCCGGCATCGCCCCGTTCCTGCGCGGACCCTACGCGACGATGTATGTGCTGAAGCC